>JAPXSS010000008.1:0-44948 GCA_033812955.1 Syntrophobacteraceae bacterium
TCCTTGCATCTCTAAATGCCAGCTCGGATTTACTAATTAAATCCGCAGCATGAAGGAAAATCTTGGCAAAAAAACAAGAAACTCAGGATTAGTATCACAGAGGGGAATAGTTTTGCCCGGCCGGGCAAAAAAGGAATCTCCTCTATGCCTCCGTGTCTCCGTGGTTCGGTCTGGTTGCGGCTCTCCCCCGCTGTGGGAATTTCATGCGATTGCCCTGGTCATCCGGCCAGGCTGAATTGAGTTTTCTCCAATTCTGTGCTACATTGTAGCTCACATGGAGGAAATCTTATGACGACTACAAATCCAGTGGTACGCGCGCGAATCGACAAGCGCATCAAGACGGAGGCCGAGGCCGTGCTCGCATCCATGGGGCTTACTGTCTCGGAAGCCTTCCGCATGATGATGGTCCGCATCGCAACCGAAAAGGCGCTGCCTTTTGAACCGCTGGTTCCCAATGCCGAAACGATTGAGGCGATGAAGGCTGCTCGCGGCGGAAAGCTCACCAAGGTTGGACACCCCGCTGGCCTGCTTGAGAGTCTGAATGCGGACGATTAGGTACACGAGTTGTTTCAAGGGTGACTATAAGCGCGAGAAATCGGGACGGCACGGCAAGAAGCTTGACGCCTCCCTGATGGAAATCGTTAATCTGCTCGCAACCGATACGCCTTTAGCCCATCGCCACTATGATCATCCGCTTTCCGGTGAATGGTCGGATCATCGCGACTGCCACATCAAACCAGACCTGATTCTGATCTACCGGAAGCCGGATGATGATCATCTCGACCTGGTTCGTCTCGGCTCTCACAGTGAGCTTGGTCTCTAATCCGACATCTGTTTGAATCGAGTGAGTCCAAAGCTGCAGGACACCCGCATGGAATCACCGGACTCCCCTTTTCGCGCCAGTACCGGACCCTAGAGGTCTCCTTTACCGCGCCAGCCCGCTGGTTGCCAGTTGGGGGCGGGGGGACGGCTTGCTGCCACCATACCGATACCGGCTTTCTGAAAAGAACATGGATAGCCATGGTCTATACCGCAAGGAGTTGGTTGCCCCGTCATCTTTTCGCCTCATTCAGCCGGTGCCGAAACCCTGAAGCAGGCAAGGACCCCTTTCGCTGTTCGTCAATGCTTCTCGGTCCAACCGATTGCCTGCCGCTGGCCAGGAACGTAATCATCTCATGAGGTTGTTCTTGAAATCGAGTCCCGATGCGCTCATAATTCAAGGGCTTGCTGATCTCGGAGGAGAATAGACAAGGATCCGGCGCCAAAGGAGGTCGACATGACATCACTTGACGGAAACCGACTCATTGCCGAGGGCCTCAAGGAAGAGGGGGTCGACACCATGTTTTTCATCATGGGAGGGCCGAACTTCGACCTGTCGATCCACCTGGCCCGTCTTGGTATCCGCCTCATCGACGTCCGCCATGAGCAGGCAGCCGCGATGATGGCCCACGCCTACTCCCGGGTCACCGGGAAGATCGGTGTGTGCATGGGAGCCGGCGGGCCTGGGGCACTCAATCTGCTCACCGGCATCGCCAACGTCCACCTGGACGCCTGTCCCGTCCTGGCCCTTGGCGGAGCCTCTTCTTTCGCCCTCTACGATCTCGGTGACTTCCAGGAACTGGATCAACTCGCCGTCTTCAAGCCCGTGTGTAAATGGGCCACAAGAATCTTTGAGGCCCGGAGAGCCAAGGAGTATGTGCATTTTGCAATAGTCCGCGCCCGCCACGGCAAGCCCGGTCCCGTCTACCTGGATATGCCGGGCAACATGCTCTACGAAAAGGTCGACGAGTCGCGGGTGGCGCCGCGCCCGGTCTTGAATGAACTGGCCCCGCCCAGCCCCGACTGCCGTTCCATCGAACGGGCGGTGGAGCTGCTCAGGACCGCCCGAAAACCCATCCTCCTCACCGGCAGCGGGGTTCTCTGGTCCGGGGCGGGCCAGCAGATGCGCAAGTTCGTCGAGGGTACGGGGATTCCCTTCTTTACCAGCCCTCAGGGGCGGGGCGTGATTCCCGAAGACCACCCGCTCTGCCTCCTGGGGGCGCGCTCGTTTGCTTTTCGAGAGGCGGACGTGGTGCTCGTGGTCGGCACCCGTTTCAACTTTATCATCGGCCAGGGACGACCGCCCCGCTTCGCCGGGGATGCTAGATTCATCCAGGTGGATATCGAGCCTGAAGAAATCGGTCGCGTCCGGAGCGTGGAGCTCGGGATCGTCGCTGACGCGGGAGTCGCGTTCGAGCAGCTCACCGCCGCCGCCAACGGACGCGTTTCATTCGGCAGCGCGTCCCCGTGGGTGCGGGAGCTTCAAGCACGAGACCTCCAGAGCCGAGAGAAGACCGCCCCCCTCCTCGACTCCGACCAGATCCCCATTCATCCTTTCCGGTTGTGCCGGGAGATCCGCGACTTCATTCCCCGAGACGCGATTCTCGCCGTGGACGGCCATGAGATCATGAACATGGCCCGCCAGGCGATCCCTTCATTCGTACCCGGAGCAAGACTCAACCCGGGCCCCAACGGCTGCATGGGGGTTGGTCTGCCTTTCGGCCTGGGGGCCAAGGCAGCTGCTCCCGAAAGAACGGTTGTGGTCCTCAATGGGGACGGCTCCCTGGGACTGAATCTGATGGAGCTCGACACCGCCATGCGCCATGGGCTGCCAGTGTTGGTGGTGGTCAGCAACAACGCCGGCTGGACCGCCCGACCCAAAGGTGAGCCCACCCTGCCGGGTCGAGAGCTGGGGCACGTGCGCTACGACCGGATTGCCGAGGGGCTCGGAGCTCACGGCGAATGGGTGGAAGATCCCCGGGCTCTTCGACCCGCCCTCGAACGAGGCCTGAAGGCGGTTCAAGGCGGCAGACCGGCCCTCATCAATGTGGTAACTGAGCCGACGGCCGTGGCCCAGACGGTGCAGTTTGCAAGCTATGGAGGATAGGCGGGGGACGCTTTTTTTCTCAATGGACCTCACTCGGGGGGCAATGCCCGGCTTTTTGGGTCAGGTGCTCATGACCCTTCGGGACACCCGAAGACCCATGAAAAGAACCGCAGTTGACAGGCAACTGCCACTGGTAACTCGTAACTTTTCAGGTCAGTCTTCACAACCAGCGAAAGGAGAAGCATATGAACCGCAAGATTTCCGCTGTCCGCGCTATGGAAATTCTCGATTCCCGGGGGAATCCGACCATCCGGGTATTGGTTTCTCTGGACAACGGCATCGAGGCTTCGGCATCGGTCCCATCAGGGGCTTCAACGGGCGAACACGAAGCGGTTGAGCTGCGGGACGGAGACAAGCAGCGCTACGGCGGCAAAGGGGTACTGACGGCGGTGAATAATGTGAATAAGCTCATTGCGCCGATCATCCTCGGAATGGACCCCACCCGCCAGGTGGATATCGACCGGTGCCTGATTGACCTGGACGGCACCCCCAACAAGGCCAAGCTGGGCGCCAATGCCATCCTCGGAGTTTCCATGGCCGTCGCGCGGGCCGCCGCCATCGCCGCCGAGTTGCCACTCTACCGTTATCTCCAGGGACCCGGAATCGTACGCATGCCGGTACCCATGATGAACATCCTCAACGGCGGAAAACATGCCGACAACAGCGTGGACTTCCAGGAATTCATGGTCATGCCCGTTGGAGCTCCCTCGTTTGCGGAAGCTCTCCGCTACGGGGCCGAGACCTTCCATGCCCTCAAAGGCATTCTGAAGAAGCATGGCTACTTCACCAGCGTGGGCGATGAAGGCGGGTTCGCCCCGAATCTGAAGAGCAACGAAGAAGCCTGTGAGCTGATCATCGCGGCCATCGAGGCGGCGGGATACGTTCCCGGCAAAGAGGTGGCGATAGCCCTGGACCCCGCAGCCAGCTCCTTCTTCGAAAACGGTCGCTACCGCCTCAGCAAGTCCGGCCAGGGCGATAAAACCAGCGCCGAAATGACAAGGCTTTATCAGACCTGGATTGAGAGCTTTCCCATAGTCTCCATCGAGGACGGACTCGACGAGAACGACTGGGAGGGCTTCCGTGAGCATACCGCCGCTCTCGGCGACAAAATTCAGATCGTCGGCGACGATCTATACGTCACTAATCCGACCTTCATTGCCCGCGGCATGCGAGAACATACCTCCAACGCCGTCCTGATCAAGCTCAACCAGATCGGTACGGTGACCGAGACCATCGAGGCCATCCGCCTCTGCCGCATGGCGGCCTGGGGCTACGTGGTTTCGCATCGGTCAGGGGAGACGGAAGACACCTTCCTGGCAGATTTCGCGGTGGCCATGGGCGGCGGCCAGATCAAGACCGGGTCGGCCTGCCGCAGTGAGCGTATCGCCAAGTACAATCGCCTCCTCGAGATTGAAGCCGAACTGGGGCCGTCGGCTGTCTTTGAGAACCCTCTCAAGCACTAGGAGCGGGCACAACCCGGCTGCACCGCCACGGGGGGCATTAAGAGATAACCTGAAGCAAATACCGCTCGTTCCCAAGCTCCGGCTTGGGAACGCAGTCTTGGCGACGTGTGGAGATGTTCAGCCTGCACCGTGTTATTCTCTGATGAGTCCCAAGGGATTCTGGAGCTGGGCCACAGGCCGATCGTGGTGGCGGAATAATGACCCAGGCCCGGTACCCGGCTTCTGCCGGATGACCATCTCAACCGTTCCCAAGCGGTTGAACGAATCGAGGGGTATGATATAAGGATTCGGGGAAGGTTTTTTGGCTCATCACGAATTAACGTGAGAGAAGCCATCTTGTCATTCCGAGGCCAAGGGCCGAGGAATCTCGATTCTTCAGGCAATTCAACTAGATTCCTCGCTACGCTCGGAATGACACCAAAGACATGACAGGCCTTTTCCACGCAAATCCGCGATGAGCCAGTTTTTTATTCACTGAACTGATGAAAGGAGGACGTTGATGAGAAAGTGGGTTTGGGTGGGGTGCCTCTGCCTGCTGTGCGGCTGTGCTTCGACCGGTCCCGTGGGCGGCAGCAGGTTTGTTTTGCTCTCCGGTACCATAGGTCCCATTGATTCGGGTATTGTTGGTGCCTTAGAGACCGCCTTCGAGCAGGAAACGGGCATCAGGGTGCGCCACGTGGGAGCGGGAACGAGTGCTGCCCTTGAAATCGCCAAAAAGGGGAATGTGGATCTCGTCATGGCTCACGCCAAGGCCCTCGAGGAGAAATTTGTGACCGAAGGCTACGGCACCGAACGGATCGACCTGATGTACAATGATTTTGTCATCATGGGGCCAGCGACGGATCCTGCCGGGATCAGGGGTATGGTAAGCGCGACCGAAGCTTTGAAGATCATCGCGCACAAGCAGACTGCCTTTGTCACCAGAGGCGACAAGTCCGGCACCCACATGGCCGAGCTGGCATTGTGGGAAAAAGCGGGGATCAAGCCTGCAGGGGCCTGGTATCAGGTCTTCGAAAAGGGGTCTGCGGGTAATGCGCCCACGCTCGAGTACGCTGACCAGAAGCAGGCATACACGGTGATCGACCGGGCTACCTGCCTCACCCTCAAGGACAAGCTCAAGCTGGCTATCCTGGTGGAAAAGGATGAGGCGCTCCTGAACTTCATCAGCCTCATTCCGGTGAATCCGCAGAAGTTTGCGCGGGCGAACTACACCGACACCATGCGCTTTGTCCAATGGCTGACCAATCCCGAGAAAGGCCAGAAGCTCATCAGGGACTTCGGGAAGGATAAATATGGCAGTCCTCTCTTCTTCCCCAACTCGAAGGAATGGCGGCAGCGCCAGGGAACAAGGAACTGACATTCTGACAAAGGAGGTTTTTCCCTATGAAAAGGATTTCATGTAAGCTTCGCGTCGGCAGCGCCATTGCGGCCGTAATGCTCCTGTTGGGAGCATCCGCCCTCCAGGCTCAGGAAAAGACCATCATCCTGGCCACAACGACGAGTACTCAAGACTCCGGCTTGCTGGACGTGCTGGTCCCCGCCTTCGAAAAGAAGACGGGCTACTTTGTCAAGACCATCTCGGTAGGTTCGGGCCAGGCCATGGCCATGGGGCAAAAAGGGGAAGCGGACGTCCTTCTGGTCCATTCCCCGGCAGCGGAGAAACAGTTCATGGCGGACGGGCTTGGCGTGGAGCGCCGGCTGGTCATGCACAATGACTTTATCATCCTGGGGCCGACCGAAGACCCTGCCAAGATCAAGGGAATAAAGTCAGCGCCCGAAGCGTTCAAGAAGATCGCCGCAGCCGGCAGCCTCTTTCTCTCGCGAGGGGACAATTCGGGCACTCACGCCAAGGAAAAGGCCGTCTGGAAGGATGCCGGAGTCGCCTATGAGGGTGAAAAATGGTACCAGCAAACCGGTCTCGGCATGGGCCAGACCCTGAACGTCGCTAACGAAAAGAAGGGCTATGTGCTCGCCGACCGGGGGACTTATCTGGCCCTGGCCAAGAACCTCAAACTCGACCTTCTGGTCGAAGGGGATGCGGTGCTGCTGAACATCTATCATGTGATCGATGTGAACCCTTCCAAGTGGCCGAAGGTGAACTCGAAAGGGGCAAAGGCTTTTGCCGATTTCATGGTCTCCAAAGAGACCCAGGACACCATCAAGACTTTCGGCGTGGACAAGTTCGGTTCTCCTCTCTTTTTCCCGGATGCAGGCAAAAAGGTGGAGGACTTGGGGAAATAAATGGACCTCATCCTGGATGGCATCACCAAGGCCTTCTGGCTGTTGGTCAGCTTCGATCCGGAGGTACTGGGAATCACGCTCCTCTCCTTGAAGATCTCCGGCAGTGCTACCTTGATCAGCCTCTTCCTGGGGATATCGGCGGGGGCCCTGGTGGCCCTCACTCGATTTCCCGGGAGGCGGTTTGTGGTGGGTATCATCAACACCGGCATGGCGCTTCCACCTGTGGTGGTCGGCCTGTTTGTCACGATCTTCCTGTGGCGGAACGGCCCCCTGGGATTCTTGGGGATCCTCTACACGCCTGAGGCGATGATTCTGGCCCAGGCGATCATCGCCACCCCCATTGTGACGGGCATCAGCCTGGCGGCGCTCCAGCATCTGCCCGCCAAGCTCCGCCTGCAAATCCTGGCTCTGGGCGCCACCAGGGCTCAGATGGTCTGGATCCTGGTGAAGGAAGCCAAACTGCCCCTCCTCGCCGCGGTTATGGCCGGCTTTGGCGGCGTCATTTCGGAAGTGGGGGCATCCATCATGGTGGGCGGCAACATCAAGGGATATTCCCGGGTCCTCACCACCGCGACGGTCATGGAAACCGGCAAGGGGGAGTTTGATGTGGCCATCGCGCTTTCCATCATCCTCCTCTTGCTTGCCTATTCGATCAATGTGGTGCTCACCCAGATCCAGCAACGGGAGCGGCCGAGGTGAGCCTGCCTGCGCCGGTTTTCGAGGCCAGGAACCTTCAGGTAATCCGCGGCGGCTCTCTCATTCTGAATGTTCCAGCCCTGACCATTGCCGACGGGGAAATACTCTCGATCATCGGCCCCAACGGCGCGGGAAAGAGCACGCTGCTCCAATCCCTGGCGGCCCTCATCAAGCCGTCCTGTGGCGAGGTCTTCTTCCGCGGCCGGCGGGTCGGCACGGAAATCCCGCTGCTGGCTTACCGCCGAAAACTGGCCATGATTCTCCAGGAACCGCTCCTCTTCGATACGACGGTCTTCAACAATGTGGCGAGCGGCCTCAAGCTGCGGGGACTGAAGCGCCACAGCTACGAACCGATCGTGATCAAGTGTCTCGAACGGTTCGGCATCGCTCATCTGGGGGACCGGTCGGCCCGGAGCCTCTCCGGCGGAGAAGCCCGGAGAACGAGCATTGCTCGAGCGTTTG
The DNA here is from genome assembly GCA_033812955.1 of Syntrophobacteraceae bacterium. Classification (GTDB taxonomy): domain Bacteria; phylum Desulfobacterota; class Syntrophobacteria; order Syntrophobacterales; family Syntrophobacteraceae; genus JADGQM01. The sequence continues at coordinate 7,789 of JAPXSS010000008.1, forward strand.
CCACCGAACCCGAAGTGCTTCTACTGGATGAACCCTTCTCGGCACTGGATCCGATCATCCGGGAGGCGCTGCTGGAGGACCTGGAACAGGTCCTTCGGGAAACCCGGATCACCACCATCTTTGTCACCCATGACCGGCAGGAGGCACTGCGGCTCTCCAGCCGGCTCGGTGTCATGATGGCGGGAGAAATCCTGCAGGAGGGTTCGCCACAGGAGATCATGAAGCGACCGGTCAACGAATTGGTCGCAACCCTGCTCGGCATCGAGACCATCTTGGCCGCGGAAGTGGTGCGGAGGAAGCCCTATACTTTTGTCGCCTCCGTTGCGGGCCGGGAAATCGAGGCTGTCGGCGGCAGGGATGCGGGAGAACAGGTACTGCTCTGTATCCGTTCGGAGCATATTGCGCTCTCCTCCCCCGAGGCGGAAGTCCCTCCGCACCCGAAGAATCTCTTTTGCGGGAGAATCAAAAAGATCACCCCCCTTTGGCTGCACCAGCGGGTCCGGTTGGACTGCGGATTCCCGGTGGTGGCCTATGTCACCAATCAAAGCCTGACGTCTTTTCCTCTGGCAGAGGGAATGGAAGTGACCGTCTCCTTCAATCCTGCCGACGTCTGCGTGATCCCCAACGACAGCATCGTCAAGACCGTCAGCCAGTGAGTTTCTCACACCCCGTTTACTCCCGGGGGCGCTTGAAATATCCCGCATGCACGGTGATCATTGCTACAGGCACGCATGCCGCGAGGACAGAGGAAGAGCAGGCCGCCCCGCATCAGGACGGAAAGAAATGGGATAAGGAAAACGTTCGCGGCTTTCCTTTCAGGACTAGTATTCTCTTCTCGTCCCGTGCCTTCTGCCCAAGACTTCCAGGGTATCGTTGACTACCATGAAGGCATCGGGATCGATGTCGAAGACCAGCTCCTTCATCTTGGCCAGTTCGGTCAGGGTAATGATGCTGAAAATCACCTCTTTACACTCTCCGGTATAGCCTCCTGCCCCTTTAAGAAGGGTCACGCCCCGGTGGAGGTGCGTGAGGATGTGTTCGGCGATGGTCGGGGAAGCATCCGAGATGATCATGATTGACTTGCGCCGATTGAAGCCGGTGATGACCGAGTCCGTGACGCGGCCGCAGGTGTAAACGTAGACGAAGGAATAGAGCGCCGGTTCCAGCCCGAAGAAATAGGCGCCAACCGCCAGCACGATGGAATTGCCCATGGATGAGGTCAAGCCCATCTTGAGCTCGAGCTTCTTGTGAAGATAGACCGCCGGAATATCCAGGCCACCGCTCGAACCCTGGGACCGGAGTGCGAGGCCCACGCCCATACCACAGATGATGCCTCCCAGGATTGCCGCCAGCATAGGGTTTTCGATGGGAGGGAACTTTGGAAAGACAAATGCCGTTGCCAGCGAGAAGACGCTCATCCCGTATGCCGTGTAGAGAATAAACCTTCTGCTGACGCAGAACCAGCCGACGAGCAGGAGTGGAATGTTGAGGACGAAATAGATCAGCCCAACGTTGGACGAGGGAATGAGATAGTGGACAATGAGGGCGACACCGATCACCCCGCCGCTCAGGAACTGCTTGGGAATCATCACCCCGTTCAGACCGACGGCGAAAATCAGGGCACCCGCCGTCAGCAGGAATAGATTGAAGGAGAGCCGTTTCCAGGTGTCCACGGTGCGGATTCTTTGGAGCGACTCGGTCATGAGCGAACCCCGGGATCGTGATGAAGTTGGTGAATCAAGCGTTTCCATGAGACTTCCTCGTTGAGTGATCCTTTGTTGGTCAGCATTGTTACACCCCCTGGCAATTCTGTCGTCACCGCAGCTCGAGTTCTTTGGGAGTGGAGGACACGTGCGGGGTTGATACGGTAAGAGCAGCAGAAGTCATTCAAAGCCTGAAAGCCCTGCCCCTGGCAGAGAAGATGTCTGCTCTTTCTCCCCTTCTCGCGAGATCAGATCTTGATCCCGACCCAGCGGATGAAAAGATCGATCAGAATCCCGATGCCAAAAGCCCATGCCATGTTGGGAACGGCCAGGGAAATGCCGCTGATCAACAGTGCCACAAAGTACTCTTCGTTGGTCTTGAGGCTTTTGATCAACGGACAGAGCTCAAGACCGGCAAATATCAGGAGCACCCCCAGCACGGCGTTCGGGATTACGGAGAGAATCCCGAAGCCAAGTTCCCCAAAAGCCAGTGCCATAACGACGAAGAAGGCGCCGATCATGACCGGCGCTCCGCCGGTTCTGGCTCCAAAGCGGTAGTGCGCCGCCAGGCCGCCGGTACCGTGGCACATGGGAACCGCACCGAAAAACCCGGCCGGCACATTTGCAATCCCCATGGTGAGCGCGAATCTCCCCGCGCTGGTCTTGGACAGGCGAGGATCGCCCGCAAATAGGGTGGAGCAGGTATCTGCCGTCCCCACACAAGCATTGCCGATGGTCAGAGGAATCTGCGGCAGAATGAGCATGATGAAAGCCATCCAGAAATCGTGAAGCGTTGGAGATACCACTCGAACCTCGGTGGGGCCGAACGAAAAGCGCAAACCCTCCTGACCGCCCAGTGCCAGGCCGGCTCCAATCCCCACAGCCAGCGCCGCAAGGGCAGCCGGCAGCTTCTTGTTGTCCAACAAGGACAATACCATGATGAATACGACCACCCCCAGAATCAGATTGACCCGATACTCGGTGAACATGCCGGCAGCCCCCGAGAGGAAGAGATTCTTATCCACAATAAGCTCTATACCCTTTCTCAGGAAGACCAGTCCCAACGCAAGCTGGATGCCCCGGACAACCGGCTGGGTAAAGAGCTTGGCGATTTGATCCACCATGCGGGTAAGGGACAGGGTCAGGAGGATGAAACCGAAGATGATGCCAGCGGCGCCGATTACGGGTTCGGTGATCTGTGCCGGATAGGCAATGGCAATCGCTCCCACCGCTTTCAAGGGCTGGACCGGCACCGGCAGACGATAGTAGAAACCGGTGAGGAGATAAAACAACCCGAACGAGAGAAAAACGGGCGTGGGACTCAACTTGCTAATGAGAATCATCCCCGCCACAATGGGAAGCAGGGTACCCAGATCCCCTAGCGAACCAGCGAGTTCCACCCGATCAAACCGCAGGCCGGCGCTCGTCAGCGGCGTCGGTGTGGCGGTGGGGGAATCTTCGGCTGACTCGATTATTGCTTCTCGATCGCTGACTGCTTTGCTGATTCGGTCCACGGACGCCTCGGCTGTGAGCTGGTAGAACGATTCAACTTCGCTGTTGACATCTTTTGTTGACACGTCTAGTATAACATTCGTGTTGCTTAATAGCCAAGTTCATCGAGCCTGTCAAGTGACTTCTCGCGAAAGACTGGAGGTTATTTCCCATGACCCGCTCCTCCCGAATGCCTGCCGCTGCCAGCCATGCCCGGATCTTGGCCGGCTCGGATCCCGCCCGGAACCTCGACACCGTGCAGCTTCAACGGCTCGAAGAATCGTTTCGCCAGTGGGCGGATTCGTACTCCGGCCGTGGCCGTGCACTGCGCTGGTCCAAAAAAAGAATCCTCTTGATTTTCCTGCTGATTCGCTACACTGGCGCGAGGCTGAACGAGGTCCTGAACCTGGATGCACTACTCGACCTTGATACTGACCATCATATCGTTCGAGTTCGCAAGGGTACCGGTATTGGCGGCACTGTGGGGCGCGAGATCCAGATACCGGAACTCTTGTCGGTTGACATCCGAGAGGCGCTGGCAGAACAGCTGTCTCACAGCGTGTCGGGAAAGATTTTCAAGGTCGACCCGGGACACGTCCGGCGCAAGTTCTATGAGCGGGCGGAGGCCGCGGGAATTCCACGCGAATTGGGCACCCCGGAGATCATCAGGCGGTCCCGGGCAGTGGAGCTGATGCAAAGCAATCTGCCACTGCCGGTGGTGCAGAAAATCATGGGCCACTCCACGCCCAATCTGGCAGCAAGTTATGTGGAATTTTCGGACGATGACATTCGCGAGGTGGCCAGATCCTTTGCCGACAGGGAACATCAGCACAAGACCAGTGCCCGCAACGCCTTTTTCGGCAAGATCGAGCAGGTCCACACAGGTGATGTGCAGACCGTCGTGGAACTGGTATCCCTCGGCGGAGCCCGGATTCGTGCCATCATTACCAATTACAGCAGCCGTCACCTTGGTCTGAAACCCGGCACCCTGGCTACGGCCGAAATCAAGGCTCCGTGGGTCATGCTTTTCAAGGGGGAGCAGGAACCGTCGTGCTCTGCCGAAAACCGGTTCTGCGGCATAGTCAGCCGGATTACCCCAGGGAAAGTGGTAGCGGAGATCGTGGTGCGGATACCGGACGGCACCGAGCTCTGTTCCATTATCAGCGAAAAGAGCAATCGCACCCTGGAGATTGCCGAAAACGACACCATGTGGGTGGCCTTCAGCGCATTTGCGGTGGTCATTTACACCGACTGAAAGGCCTTCCCGCCCTCCAGCGCCAGGGTGTCCTGAAGCATGCGGCGTTCGAGCGTTTCCAGCGCGGCATTCAGGCGCCCATCCGGACCTGGAGGAGCGGCATCCCGCTCACGAAGGATGTCCGCGAAAGGCAGATCGACTCGCAGGACAACGGAGCCACGAACGTAGCGCCCGCAGAGAGCTTGACCGCTCAGCCTCATTATTCTATAGTTCCATCCGTCTGATGGTTGAGGGGAATAGTCCAATGGGACACTTCATCAAAGCTGCCGGTGATCTTCTTCTCCGTTTACGCATACCTTTTCATCATCGTGCTCCGGCGTTGCTTCGGCATGACCGGAGCTCCGGTCGATATTTCCATGGGCCAGATTGCCGAGAGTCCGTTCATCTATCCTGGCATTCCGTTCATTGAGGAGGGCATGCTGTCCCGCCTCATCGGTATCAGAACCAAAGGCCGGGAATGGTATGAAAAGAAGTTCATTCCCAAAATCAGCCCCATCACGCTCATTGCCCTCCTTTTCACCATTCCGGTTATGTTTTCGCTCAAGGGTGAATACATCGTCCAGCTTCCCCTGGGTGTGATCCGAGTGGCCGTCCCCCTGTTCATCTACTTTGTGGTTATGTTTTTTGTCTCTTTCTTCCTCTCCATGAAGGCGGGGGCAACCTACGAACAGTCTACCACCCTGAGCTTCACGGCGGATTCCAATGATTTCAAACCGCCCATCGCGGTGGGGGGAAGGAAGCGCCATCGACAATGCTTTTGCAGCGGGTTTGCGAGATCTGTCTCAACCGCATTCAACTGGAGTATGGAAATATGGCAAAGACTCAACATGTTGCCGTAAGGATCTTCTATTACCCTGCAAAGGGATCCGGGTGCTGCTGCATGGGCACACAGGTGAGCAGCCCCGAGGAAATTGACAGGCTCTGGCAGAAATGCAGCAAGTTGCAGGATGCCATGCAAGCTGCCCACCCGGGACAAGCGAGTGTTGAACTGGTTGACCTGCAACTGACGCCGGAGGAGAGGGCCACAGAGACCGGCCTGCTTCTCGTCAGGGGCCAGTACCCTTCGCCCTTGGTGGTTATCGATGGCAAACCCCGCTTTGCGGGAAGCATCGAGATCAGCCGGATTGTCGCCGAGGTTGGCAGGATTCTTAATGGCTGAGTAAGCGTTACACGGACGAGTGTTCATGATTCATCAAGGGCAACGGTGGGCAGGCTCGCCACTCCTGGTGCCGGAACCCAAGGTCGCTTTGGGTCTGGCACCCCTGCACCGAACCCATTGCCTGGATGCCAGTCGGAAGCATGCGGGAGGAACGCTCGGGGACCGGATCGAGCTGTTTTTGTGGCGCGGGATCAAGAGCGCATAGGGTAACTTATGGACGTCAGAGATAGAAACCAGGCCACTGGCACGGAGGTGTGTGCTGGTGAGGATACGGCCGATCTTCACCATCACCATCACCATCACCACGCCACTGGTGAGTGCGCTGCTGATAGAGCGCATATCGGTGGCGGCAGACTTCTGGCGGCACTTGCGTTGAATCTGGTGATTCCGGCGCTGCAGGTTGTATTCGGGCTGCGTGCTCACAGTATGGCACTGATGTCGGATGCAGCACACAATTTCAGCGACTTCACCGCTCTTCTGGTTGCCTATATCGCCAATCGGATCGCCAGAAAAGGAGCCTCTGTTCGCAATACCTTCGGCTATCGCCGGGCGGAAATTCTGGCCGCTTTGAGCAATGCCGCGCTCCTGACCGCCATGGCCGCTTTTATCATTTATGAAGCGATCGAGCGCCTTTATCGACTGGAGAGCGTCACCGGCCCCCTGGTCATCCTGGCGGCCGGTATCGGCGTACTCGGCAATGGGATTTCGGCATGGCTGCTACACCGTGACGCAAAGCATAACCTGAACATGAGAGGCGCTTTCCTGCACATGCTGGGGGATCTCCTCACTTCGGTGGTGGTCCTGGTGAACGGGATCATCCTGACTTTCAAACCCTGGCATTGGCTCGACCCGATTCTCTCCATCATGATTGCCTGTTTCATCGTCTGGAACTGCTGGCAGCTTCTGAAAGCGGCCGTAAACATTTTGATGAATGCCACCCCCAGCGGCATCGATATCGGCAAGATAAGGGATTTCCTGGAGCGCGTGCCCGGTGTCGAAGGGGTTCACTATCTGCACGCCTGGAATGTGTGCTCCTCCAGTGTCGCCCTCTCCTGCCATGTGGTTGTGCCCGATCAACGCCTGAGCAGAGTCGAGCCGCTTTCCCTGAAAATCCGTGGGTTGCTGCTGCAACATTTTGGGATTGATCATCCCGTGTTGCAGTTTGAGACCACTCCGTGTGGCGAAGGGGACCTCCTGTGCGGCTTGAATTGTGCCCGACCTGCCGGGACGACTCCTCTTCCGGATAACGAGAAGGCTCCAACGAACTTCCGCCTCCTCTTCCGGATGCCGCTGCTGTTTTGGGTGCGTTTGCTCGTCGGGGTGATCTTCATTGCCGCCAGTATCGGCAAGATCCTCGATCCGGGAGCGTTTGCCCAGGTGGTCTACAACTACCAGATCCTCCCTGACAGCTTCATCAATGTCACAGCCATTGTCCTGCCTTCACTGGAGCTGGTCCTGGGGAGCCTGCTGCTTCTTGGCCGGTGGCTGCCGGGCACGGTCGTTCTGGCTAACTTGCTTTTTCTCGCTTTCTTTAGCTCCCTGCTGTTCAACCTGGCCCGCGGTCTCGATATTCACTGCGGCTGTTTCAGCAGCAGCACCCAGGGAGACCCCATGACCACCTGGTACCTGATTCGTGATGCGCTTTTCCTCTTGCTGGGAGGGTATCTCTTGTACGGGGTATTCCTTAAACAAGCAGGAGAAGATGAAAGGTGCGCGAACAGCTCTCCAACTCCCTGCTCTCTTTCGATGCTCCGTCGCGGCAAGGAGGGCTGAGCGGGAAAACCGTGAAAAGAGCGATTTCTCATCACCCAAGCCGCATGGGTCTCATCAGAACGGTGCTTAAGACCTCAGTACTTCCGACGGGCAGGACAATGGAGATTTCCCCTGAAAGAATCTTGATTCAGCCGGGACAGCGTTTCCTATCTATCGACGACCCGTATCGGATCGCCCTGACGAAGGCCATGGCTCCTGGCGGCGTGGCCTCGATTGACAGCGATTTCCAGGCAGTTGGAACTGCCGATGAGGGCGATCGGGGAGCCGGGTTTGCCATGGGCATAGGTATCCATGATGGGAAAGAGGGTTAGACCGGCAACCCTCACCGAGAGTTGCGAGCGGGGCGCAAGTCGGTCGAGAGCCTCGCTGGGGATGTTGCTGACAGCGTTTCCGAAATGATCGATGCGGATGATTTGCCCGATGATCTCGTGTTCCATCTCGACAGCGTCGGTCCGGGCGGCAAGGTGAGGAGTGCAGGGAGGACCGAACGTTCCGGGGGGCACTCCCCTGCTGAGATGGGCTGCCACCGGGGCATAGATGTCACGCCCGTGAAAGGTCCTGCTCACCGGCGTCCGCCACAACTCAGAACGTTCCAGCCGGTATGCTTCCCGAACCTTCGCTTCCCGCCAGATCCAGGAAAACAGCCCGTTATCCGGCCCCACAAAGAGGTACCCGTCGGCCCCGAGGACGACGCCGGGGCGCTCCGTACCCACCCCGGGATCCACCACTGCCAGGTGGATGGTGCCGACTGGAAAGTCCCTCCAAACGGAGGCCACAAGAAAAGCACCGGCCCCCACGTCTTGTGGGGGCACCAGATGGCAGACATCAACCAGACAGGCGTGCGGAGAAATCCCGAGGATCACCCCTTTCATGCTCGCCACATAGGTATCGCCCAGTCCAAAATCAGTCAGCAGTGTGATGATGGGTATCTTCATGGGTACAGCCCATGGTGCGTGGTGAGTACCGACAGATGAGCGCCGGGTCAAGCAGGAAGGGCTCAAATGCGGCCAAACGTTTCTTCCTGGCTACCAGCCAAGCCGCTGGCAGTTAAGCGCCGTCAACCGCCGTTGCCTTCCGGCGCTGGCGGATCAGGTCCGGGGTCCTGTTATCGACCTCACGGCGCAGTTGCAGGATGATCACCGCGGCAATGACCAGCACTCCTCCCGCTAATTGGAGCGGCGCCAGGGCTTCCCCGAGGAAAAAATAGGAAACCACGGCCGCTGAAATCGGTTCCAGGGCTGCGGTAATGCTGGCGCGGGTGGAGCGGATCAGGTTAATGCCCTCGAAATAGAGTCCGAAGGGTACGATGGTTCCGAGAACGGCGATGTAGAGGATGAACCCCCAATCGCTGACCGAGTAAGGGGCAAAAAGGGCTTCCAGGGGCCTGGGAGCAGCATCCCAAACGAGTCCCGCACAGTTCCAGAAGACAGCGGCAAACAGAATGGCGTAGAAGAGGACCGTCCAGGGATGGTAGCGGTGCATCCCTTTTTCCCCAAAGATCGAATACCAGGCAAAGACGACGGCTGCGGAAAAACCGTAGAAGAGCCCTTCGCGGTTCATGGCGAGGAGGTCCAGGTCATAGGCGCCCACCACCAGGTAGCAACCGCAGGTCGCACAGGTTACCGCCATGACGGTAGATCGTGACAGGGAATCGCGCGCCACCAGCACCGAATAGAGAGTGATCAGCACCGGCGCGAGATATTGCAGCAGAATCGCTGCAGCCACTTTAATTTTGGCGATGGCGGCCAGATACGTAAACTGAACCATCGCCATCCCGATGGTGCCCAGCAGAAAGAAGTAGAGTAGGTCGCGGCGGGCAATCCGGAGCAACGCCGGACGGCGCACCAGAAGCCAGCCGAACAGCAGTGCGATCCCGATGCTCAAGCGGAGTTGCACCAATTGGAAAGGGCTTATGCCATGAACCATAAGGTGCTTGGCGGAGGGTCCGGAAATGGCCCACATGAGCGCGGCCGCCACCACATACAAATAACCCAGCCGAGGAATGGGCGGCGATTCCGGCGTGGCAGTGATGGTTTTCATCGACCCCCCGAACCCTCCGACTCAGAACGGCCAGACGACTCTTCCCGGATCCCTCCAAGGTCCGGGCATCCTGACAAGCACGGCCTGTATAAATGAATTTCGCAGGCAAGGCAACCAGCGTCCGAGCTTGGCCGCAAGGCCCGCCACATGAGCAGGTGATTTTGCTTTTTTCAATTTGCGATGCGCCTCTGCTTTGCTAACATGAGGTCGGTGGAAGGTGCCGGTTGGCAGGGAACCTATGGTCAGGAGTTTCATGAAAGGAGTGCCTATGGATCGGTTGAAGAGTCCTGTGATTGAAGACTTAACCCGGTTTGCCATGGATGTGCTGCGGCGGGCCGGGGCTGAGGCCATGCATTACTACGGTAAAGGGGATCCTCTGGTAAAGTTCGATTCCGACCTGGTAACCGAGGCGGAGCTGCACCTGGTGGATTTCTTCCGGACTCAACTGCACACCGAATTTCCCGAACACGGCATCTTCGGGGATGAGTTGCCGGAGGAAGACTATCTTCACGGCCAACGCAGATACCTCTGGATCTACGACGCCCTCGACGGGGTGGCCAACTTCCAGGCCGGTATCCCCATCTGGGGGACTTCCCTGGCCCTCCTTGAGAATTTCTGGCCCGTCTTCGGGGCATTCTATATGCCCGTCACCGGCGACCTCTTTCACGCCCAAGCCGGAGGACCGGCTTTCTGGGGCGATACGGAGATCCGCATTCCGGACCACGGCGAGATCAGCAACGAAAGCGTGCTGCTGACCTATTCCCGGTTTCACAATCATTACCGGTCCACCTTCCCCGGCAAGATCCGCAACCTTGGTTCCACCGCCGCCCATCTGTGCTATGTCGTTCGAGGTTGCGCCGAAGGGGCGTTGTTGGCCCATCTTTCCTACCAGGATCTGGCGGCGGCCCAGATCATCCTCACGGCCGCCGGCGGCAAGATCTGCAAACTCGACGGTCGGGAATTCCACCTCAATGATTACCTGAGCGGTGTTCGCATCGAGGAGCACCTGCTGGCCGCGCCGGAAGGCTCCCATGCCGAAATCACAAGATACCTGCAGGCAGGGGGATGACCCGAGTCACGTTGCGGGTTGCGAGAGGAGGAGGCTGGCGAGGAATGGATACGCCGGTGGATTGAGACGGTCGTCAATGCCCACCAAAGGCATAAGTCTCCTGGCTCATCGCGAATTAACGTGAGAGAAGCCATCTTGTCATTCCGAGGCCAAGGGCCGATGAATCTCGATTCTTGAGGCAATTCAAAAGGACATGACAGGCATTTACCACGCAAATCCGCGATGGGCCAGTCTCCTCATCCAACTCGAGGGCTTCCCCTCCGGCCTCCTCCCGCCTCACCCCTCACGCAACGCTGTCTCGAGACGGGCTTCGGACCTGGCCAGATCGGTTTCCATCTGAGCCCAGAGCTTCGCCTGCAAGCTCGGCGGCAAGGTCGCCAAGCGGGCCATGAATCGGTCGAATCGTTGGACCGCGGCCTCTGGGGTCGGTGCCACGGGAACGGCTTTGGCTTCGATCGAGTGCAGGGTGATCACGTCTCCCAGGTTCGGGACTTGGGCGGAGAGCCCCAGTCGCTCCTTGACCAATGCAGCGAATGCTTCGCTGCTGCGGGGTTCACCGTGAATGACATGGACCCGCAGATTCGGGTTTTCAAAGTGGCTCACCCAGTTCAGCAACAGGGACTGGTCGGCATGGGCGGAGAAACCGCCGATAGTGAAGACCTTCGCGCGGACCATGATCCTTTCCCCGTAGATCTTGACCTCCCGTTGCCCGTCAACGATCATGCGACCCAGGGTTCCCGCCGCTTGAAAGCCGACGATGACCAGAGCCGCGCCGGGGCGCCACAGGTTGTGTTTCAGATGATGCTTGATACGACCGGCGGTGCACATGCCACTGCCGGCGATGACGATCGCGGGCCCGGTCTTCTGGTTGATCGCAATGGATTCTTCCGTGCTTCGGCTCAAAACCAGCTCGGGAAAGGAGAAAGGATCGATGCCGTTCCTCACCATCTCGGTGGCCGCCTCATCGTATTCATCCCGCCCTCGCCGAAAAACCTCGGTGGCGTCTATCGCCAGCGGACTATCGAGGTAGACCGGCATGGAGGGAATCCGGCCATTGCGGAAGCATTCCCCGATCACATAGAGCAGTTCCTGGGTCCGTTCCACGGCGAAGGCTGGAATGATCACCTTCTCACCGGATCGATAGCTGTGGTGGATGGCTTCGATGAGTTCATCCTCGCTCGCTTCGAAGGTTTTGTGGTTGCGATCACCGTAAGTCGACTCGACAAACAGCGAGTCGGCCGTCGAGATGGGCTCTGGATCTTTGAGGATCAGCTGATCTTTGCGTCCCAGATCTCCCGAAAAGACCACCTTGTGAGCTGCGGTCTCCAGACCGCACCAGATTTCCAGGATGGACGACCCCAGGATGTGGCCGGCATTGCGGAACCTCACCCGCAGGTCGTCTGCAATGGAAATCGTTTCGTCTTTCGGAATGATTTCGAGAAGCGGAAAACAAGCCTCGGCGTCGGCAACGGTATAGAGAGGCATTAGGTCGGAACGGCCGCGACGCCGGTTTTTGCGGGACTGGACTTCGGCTTCAACTTCCTGGATATGACCGGAATCGAGCAGCAGGATTTTGGTGAGCTCGACAGTGGGCCGGGTAGCGTAGATTTTTCCTCGAAACCCGTCTTTTACCAGTTTCGGCAGACGGCCGCAGTGATCAATGTGAGCGTGAGTCAGAAAGACTGCCGCAATGTCACCGGGTTCGAATCCCCAGGGTTCGCGGTTGAGCTTTTCAATCTCTTTTCCACCCTGAAACAGACCGCAGTCCACCAGGTACTTCCTGGCTCCTTCGATCAGATAACAGGACCCCGTCACGCAACGTGCCGCTCCCAGGCAGGTGATCTTCATAAGACGTCTTTCCTTCTCAGTGGGTGCTTCCGACTTCATTGACAGACAACGACGCTCAAACATACAATTAAAATGCTACAATCAAAAGCCTTTTGGTTCTTTTTCACCGGCATCCGCTGGTTATATTGCCTTTCATCAGTCACTCGCACAGCAGGAGGAGGCCAGGGATGCAACTCCTTGTCGATGAGCGCGATGTCAAGTTTGTCCTTTATGAGCAACTGCGCATTGAAGAGCTGTGCAAATACCCGCTCTACAGCAATTTCTCACAGGACCTCTTCGAGATGGTGCTCCAGGAAGTCGAGAAACTTGCCGAGAAGGACTTCTACCCGGCCAACCGCGAGGGCGACCGCGACGGGTGCCGGTTCGAGGATGGTCTGGTGCGGGTGCCGAACGCCTATCATCAACCTTACCAGCGGTATTTCGAAGGAGGATGGCTGGCCATCAGCGACCCTCCCGAAGTTGGTGGCCAAGGCTTTCCTGTGGTCCTGAACTATTCCTGCATCGAATTCCTGGGTGCCGCCAACTGGTCTTTGCTGATGTTTCCCGGGCTGACTCACGGTGCGGCCCGACTCCTGCAACAGTACGGGAGCGCGGAGCTGCAGGAACGCTACATGCACAAGCTGTTCTCGGGCAAGTGGGCAGGCACCATGTGCATGACGGAACCTCAGGCCGGGAGTGATGTCGGCAGCCTCCTCACCCGCGCGACCCGCCTTGACGACGGCAGCTATCGCCTGTCCGGCCAGAAGATTTTCATTTCATCGGGAATGCACGATCTTACCGAAAACATCGTCCATATGGTGCTGGCCCGCATTGATGGGGCACCCAGGGGCGTGCGGGGGATTTCCATCTTCGTGGTGCCCCGCCTGCGCTCCAGGGAGGATGGCAGCCTGGTTGACAACGACGTCATCTGCACCGGACTGGAACGCAAAATGGGCATCCACGGGTCACCAACCTGCACCCTCAATTTCGGTGAAAATGACAACTGCGTCGGCTACCTCCTCGGCCAGGAGAATGCCGGGATGCGAATCATGTTTGCCATGATGAACGAAGCCCGGCTGTTTGTGGGCATGCAGGGCCTGGCCCATGCCAGCACCGCTTATCTGCATGCGCTGCAGTACGCCAAGCAGCGGGGCCAGGGGGCTCCCGTGGAAAGGATGAAGGATCCCAATGCGCCCCGCGTACCGATCATGCACCATCCGGACGTCCGCCGCATGCTCATGTTCATGAAAAGCAGCACCGAGGGCATGAGAGCGCTTCTTTATCTAGCCGCCTACTGCCTCGACCGGGTGCGGGTTGCTCCTTCCGCTGAGGAGAGGGAGCGTTTTCAAGGGTATGTGGACCTTTTGATCCCCATCTGCAAAGCAGTGGGGAGTGACCTGGGATTTCGGGTCTGTGAGACCGCCGTCCAGGTTTACGGTGGCTATGGTTATATCGCCGACTGCCCGGTGGAACAGCTGTTGCGGGACTGCAAGATTGCCTCGATCTACGAAGGGACCAACGGCATTCAGGCCCTCGATCTGGTCGGCCGCAAGCTTACGCTCAAACGCGGGCAGCTCTTCAAGAATGCCCTGGCAGCGCTGACCGACATCCTCGAAAAGATTCGAGGGAACTACAACCTCCGCGACCTGGTGCCGATCTACGAAGAGACGCAGGAGAGCATCATCCAGGTCACCAAGTTTTTTGCCCTCAAGGGGATGACGGACGAATTTCACGTGCCCCTTCTCTATGCCAAGCCCTATCTGGATCTGTGCGGGGACGCGGCGATGGGCTTTCTGCTGCTGTGGCAGGCGTATCTGGCCGACCGCAGACTCCGGGAAATCTATCGGGACCATCGTGCCCAGGACCCCAAGGCCCGGCAGGAAATCCTGGACAACAACCGCAGTGCCGCCTTCTATTTTGGCAAAATCGCCTCCGCCCGCTTCTTCATCAACCAGGTTCTGACCCTGTCCCATGGGCGTGCCCGCGCCATCATGAACAACGACAAGTCAGCCCTGGAGCTTCCCGAGCATGGCTTTGCCCTGGGGTAGGTGGAAGGTGAAGCGGGGAAAGTAAAAAGTGAAGAGTAAAAGGTGAGACGGCTTCAACCGGGAGCCAACAACCAGGAGCTGAGAGCCAGCAGCCAAGAGCCATACAGGAGTTCGCATGAAGGTCAGGGATGTGGTCGTGGTGGATGGAGTGCGAACGGCGTTCGGGAGGGCCGGGGAGAAGGGTTTCTTCTGGCTGACGCGGGCAGACGACATGGTGGTGAAGGTCATCCGTGAACTGCTGCGCCGCAATCCCGAGGTGAAGCCGGAGATGGTGGAAGAAAATGTCTGGGGTGCTACCACCCAGGAGGGTGACCAGGGGCTGACACTCGGGCGCACCACCGCGCTGCTGGCGGGACTGTCGGAAAGCTGCAGCGGCTTTTCCATTGATCGAATGTGTGCCGGTGGACTGACGGCCGTGACCACAGCGGCATCCGAGATTGCCCTGGGTGCCTGCGAGGTTGCCATCGCCGGGGGCGTGGAGCACATGAGTCACCATCCCATCGGGGCCACGGCCGATCCCAACCCCCGCTTTCTGGCGGAACGGATCGCTTCGGAGGATGCACTGTCCATGGGCAAGACGGCCGAGAATCTCCACGATCTGTTTCCCCAGATCACCAAAGAGCTCGCCGATGTTTACGCCATGCAATCGCAGCAGAAGGCAGCCAAGGCCTGGGCGGATGGAGTGATTCAAAAGATGATCGTTCCCATGACGGTCTATAGCAGGAACGGCTGGCTGGTTGCCGACCGCGACCAGCAGCCACGCCCTGAAACCACCATGGAAGGTCTGAGGGCCCTCAAAGCCCCCTTTCGCTTTCAGGGCCGGGTGACTGCGGGCAACTCCTCGGGGCTGAACGACGGCGCCTGCGGCCTTCTGTTGACGAGCGAGGAGCGGGCGCGAGAGCTGGGTTTGGTCCCCAGAATGCGTCTGGTCGGGTACGCCTACGCGGGCGTGAAGCCCGAAATCATGGGTTACGGCCCGGTTCCCGCGACCCGCCGAGTATTTGCCAGGACCGGCCTCACCATGGACGATATGGGTTTGATCGAGATCAATGAAGCCTTCGCCGTCCAATGCCTGGTGTTCATGCACGAATTCGGGCTGAAAATGCCTGAAGACGAACGCGTGAACCCACTCGGCGGAGCCATCGCCTTTGGCCATCCCCTGGCCGCTTCGGGACCGCGCCTGGTCCTGCACCTCATGCATCTTTTTGCCGCCCACCCCGAGGTCCGTTACGGCCTGGCTACCCTCTGCGTGGGACTGGGCCAGGGCGCCGCAGCCATCTGGGAGAACCCGAGCGGCTCTTAGCGGCTGGTTCAGGATTTGTTATGCTTGATGCACGGGTTTCTGTCAGCACGCAACACTCATTACTCAGCATCCAGGACTGAGATCTCAGAACTCAGCACCGTCCGCAAAGGGGGACAACCATGGCGGAACCGACCACCCTGTTCTACCATCACTTCTACGACTCTCCGGTGGGGAAGATTGCCATTGTAACCATGGACAATGGCCAGGACTACCGACGCCCGAATACCTTTACCGAGGCGGCCCTGCAGTCGCTTAACGGCAGCCTGGAGGCGATCATCCAGGAGCCGGATGTGCGGGGGCTGATGCTGACCGGCAAACCTTATGTCTTTGCGGCGGGTGCTGATCTTACCGAAGTGCCTTTCATCACCACCTTCGAACAGGGATATCGAGTGGGGCAGCAGGGCCACACGGTGATGAAAAGGATTCTGGACTTGCCCTTTCCGACCCTCGCGGCCATCAACGGGGTTGCCTTGGGCGGTGGCCTCGAGATTGCCCTCTACTGCCAATCCCGCACGGTGCATCGAAGCGCTCAGGCCATCGGTTTCCCCGAGTGTTTTCTGGGCATCATTCCCGGCTGGGGCGGCTGTACCCTGGCCACCAAATTGCTCGGCCCGGAGAAAGCCCTCGAGCTGATCATTTACAACGCCATCAACCAGAACCGAATGATCAGCGGGCAGGCGGCCTTTGAGCTGGGCCTTGCGGACCGCCTCTTCGACGGTGCCGAATTCCTCGATGAATCCCTGCAATTCCTCATCGATCTCATTTCCGGCAAGGCAAGTGTGGCACGCCCTCCCCTGCCCCGCGAAGGGCTCGAGCTTCTTCTGGAGAAGGCCAGGGCTTTTGTGGACGGCCGGGTGCACGGGGCGGCGCCCGCCCCGTATCGGGCCCTGGAACTCATAGCCGGCGCCTGTGAATGGGATATCGAGCGGGGGTTCGAAGAGGAAAACAAAGCCCTCGGTGACTTGATCAAATCCCGCCAGTGCAAAGCCGCTATCTACTCCTTCGAGCTCGTCAACCGCTACGCCAAGAAACTTAATGTGGTGCCGGAAGAGCAACCCGGAGCCATCACCAGGGTCGGCATTATCGGTGCCGGCCTCATGGCCTCTCAACTGGCTCACCTCTTCATCCATCGACTGGGTGTGCCGGTCGTAATGAAGGATGTCAGCCAGGAACCGTTGGAAAAGGGCTGTCTTTTCGTCCGCCAGGAACTGCAGAAACTGGCTGAAAAGGGGAGACTCACCGAAGGAAAGGCCTGCTATCTGGCAGGACTTCTCAAGGGGACCCTCGATTACCGCGATTTTGCCGACTGCGACCTGGTAATCGAGGCGGTTTTCGAACGGATGGAGACCAAACAGCAGGTCTTTCGCGAAGCAGAACCCTTCCTCCGACCCAACGCCCTGCTGGCCACCAACACCTCGTCGCTCAGCGTCACCAAAATGGCCGGGGCTCTCGAACACCCGGAACGGGTGGTGGGACTTCACTTTTTTAATCCCGTCGCCGTCATGCCCCTCATCGAAATTGTACGGGCCGAATCGACCAGCGATCTGGCCTTGGCGACTGCTTTCGATCTGGCAGCGAAACTCCGCAAGACCGGAATCGCCGTCAAAGACTCCCCTGCCTTTCTGGTGAACCGGCTGCTGGTCCGCATGCTGGTGGACTGTCTCAGCCTGGCAGACGAGGGAGCGAGCTTTCAGGAGGTGGATGAGGCGCTTCAAGCCCTCGGACTGCCCATGGCGCCCTTCGAATTGCTCGACATGGTCGGGTTACCCGTTGCCTACCATGTGACCGAGACTCTGCACTACGCCTTTGGACCTGAGCGGTTCCCCCTCAATGCCAATCTTAAAAGACTGGTGGAGACGAAGAAGACCGCCTTCTATCTCAGAGAAGGCAGACGGAAGCAACTCGATCCAGAAATTGAGGCCATGTGGGTGAAGATCGGGAAGCGAGAGTTCCACCTTGAGGAGATTCAGGAGCGGGTTCTGAGCAATCTTGCCCGGGAAACCGATCTGATCCTGCATGAAAAGGTGGTGGGCAGTTCCCGGGACGTCGACCTCGCCATGATCATGGGGGCCGGCTGGCCTTTCTTCATGGGAGGGCTCACCATGTACCTGGACCTCGTTGGAATCACCCCAAGGGTTTTGCAGAAGGTCTTCTTCAGTTTTTGAGGACTGCCCAAACCCGGGGCTCCTCTTTACCCGCGAGCAGAGCACCAGGCTGGTGAATTGACCTCACACTCGGGGTTGGCACCATCACTCTTGAAGGGGCACCGGTAAGGTTTGCACCATGGTGTCAGCCCAGTCGGATCTGTCCCTCCAAGCCCATTTCGTTGATGATCTGATTTAGTTCGGACCTCAGGGAATCGGCCACCGACTCTTGCAGCGTAACCGAAAAGTCCACGTTGACCTTGAGTCCTTCTCCGGATCTCAGCTTGGGAATCAGTCGCGTTCCAAGGCGATTCCAGAGCTCCGGGGGTATGGTTCCCATGACCCGCAGGGTCGCCTTGCGCGTTTCAGGTTCCGACTCTGGCCCCAGCTCGACGGGTTGGTCAATGGGGTGCGGTCCTGGGACGCCCGTCGGCGGGTAAGTGACTCCTTCTTCACGACCCGGGGGGTGGATTATCGGTTCCGGCAGCAGAAGCGCGAGGAGCATTCCCCGGCATCGCCGCTAAGGGACGCCGCTTTCCAACAAATGATCTCTTGCGATTTTATCACTTTTCGCCAAAGTCCAGATCTTTTGGACAAATCCAAAACGGTTTTGAACCAGTCCATGTTTTTGGATGAGCGCACGTAAAGAGCACGCCTCTTTTCGCCATGACGCTCCAACTGTCCCTTTTGGAGCATCCTCATTTGGATCTCTGCGGTAAAAGCAAGCTTTCAATCTCGTTCGCCTTGATCATTGGCATCATCTTCCAGGTCGCGCAACTCTACCGTCAGCTTACTGCAATAGATCAACCCAAAAGTTGGCGTAGAAGCACCTGACGAAGGAATCCTCTTCGTGGTATATATGAGCCTGTGTGTGGCCGGAGCGCGCTCACACCAAAATCCTTATGGACCGTTGTCAGTCGCTCTGGGTGAAAAAATACCGGATCGACCGGGTGCTCTTCGGTCAGGGTGAAATCAAACGGAGGGGGCTGTTCATTTCCGCTGGCGCCACCAGTGGGAAAGGACTCTTTGACGGGGCGCTGCTCAGCATCCGCTATTTCTTCGATGTACTCGACATGGAACTCTGGCGCGCTCTGCTCTACCGCCGACTGGATTCCGAAGCTGACGTATTGCGGCACCCGGAGTATTTGGACGAGGCCTTCCAGGCGGGGGAGGCATTGGCTCTTACCTTGTAGTACAGCTCCTCATAAATGGGTGTCCACCCTCCTTTCGCCATACTGGCGGAAGCCGGTATCCGGACAATTAGTGGATTCCGGCCAGAAGCATGCCGGAATGACACCCTTGGCTAATGGACGCTTTATTCTGTGGAGCAGTACTCAGCTCTTGGATTTTGGGAGTTGGGCGTTGCCGAATAACTCATGGGGTGCGGTTGGCCTCATTCTTCCGTATTTCAGACGCCACGTTCGGAAGGTTTTCGTGGGTTTTCTGGCGCTGGTGGCGGTGGATTTCCTCCAGCTTGTCATTCCGCGTGTCATTAAGGAAGCAGTTGATTCTATCCAGTTCGGAACGGCCACTTCCAACAGCCTCCTGGCGGCTGGTGCGATCATCGTCGTTCTGGCCCTGGTCATTGCCGCCCTGCGGTTTCTCTGGCGCAATATGCTGCTGGGCTTCTCCCGGAGTGTGGAAACGGACCTTCGCAGCCGCATGGTTTCCCACCTCCTGACCCTTGATCGGGCCTTTTTTCAGCGGCGCCCGGCGGGCGAGATCATGGCTCTCGCCACCAACGACCTCTCCTCCGTCCAGCTGGCAACCGGCATGGGCCTGGTCGCCTTTGTGGACGCGGCCTTCATGGGGGTAACCGCTATTGTTTTCATGGCCTACATCAATCCATGGCTCACGCTCATCGCCATCGCCCCCATGCCCTTCCTGGCCATCATCACCCGTTACCTCTCAGCCCGCCTCCACCGCAGGTTCATGAAGGTTCAGGAACAGTTTTCCGATCTCACCGAGTTTGTTCGGTCCACCTTTTCCGGAATACGGCTGATCAAGGCCTACAACCAGGAACAGGGACAAAGTGCCCGGTTCGAGGAACTGGGACAAACCTATGTGCGTGACAATCTGCGACTGTCGTTCATCTATGGGATGCTGTTCCCCGTTTCCGGGCTGCTTGCCAATGCCAGTCTGCTGCTAATCTTGGTTTTCGGCGGCCGCATGGCGATCGCTGGGACCCTTACGGCGGGCGATTTCGTTGCTTTTATCAACTACCTCCTGCTCATGACCTGGCCGATGATGGCCGTCGGCTGGGTGGCGGACCTGTTTCAGCGGGGAATGACCTCGCTGGGGAGAATTCAAAGCCTCTTCCACGAGCGACCCTGTCTGGTGGATCAGGCTCCCGCCGAGAGCCTGCCTCGTTTGACCGGTGACATCCGGCTCCACCATCTTTCGTTCGCCTACCCGAATCAGTCGCTGACCGTGCTTCACGACCTTGACCTGGCGATCCGGCCGGGTCAGTTCCTGGGGATTGTAGGACGGACCGGGTCCGGCAAGACCACCCTCTGCCACCTTCTCACCCGACTCTATCCGGTTGCGGACGGGACCATCTTCTATGACGGCCTGGACGTGAACCGCCTGCCTCTGGCAGCGGTGCGGCAGGCCATTGCCTATGTGCCCCAGGAGGTGGTCCTGTTCTCCGAAACCATCGCCTACAATATCAGCATGGGAAAACCGGAAGCCTCACTGGAGGAAATTCAGGCGGCGGCTCGGGCGGCGGCTATCCATGACGAAATCATCGCCATGAATGAAGGATACCAGACCCGGATCGGGGAACGGGGAGTCAAGCTTTCCGGCGGGCAGCGGCAACGCCTGGCCATCGCACGGGCACTGCTGCTGGAGCGCCCGATCATCATCATTGACGACGGGCTCTCGGCAGTGGACATGGAGACCGAGCACACGATCATCCGCTCTATCGCCGATTACCTCAGGGGGCATACCTGTATCATTGTCTCCCATCGGATCGCTCCTCTTGCCGATGCCCATGAAATCCTGGTGATGGAACGCGGACGGATCGCCGCCCGAGGGGGTCACCAGCAACTGCTTACAGCAAGTCCCTTTTACGCCACCATCTATCGCCAGCAGAGTATGGCTGGGGTGTGACGAGATCATTCCATGCAACACGATTACGGCTATTTTGAAGACGATCATATCGGCCAGATTGGGGACGTCCGGCTGTGGCGACGCCTCGTCGGATTCATCCTGCCGCAATGGCGCTGGGCAACCGTCGCGGTGCTCCTGTCATTCCCGGTGACGGCAGCAAGCCTCGCTCTCCCGAGGCTGATCCAAATCGGCATGGACCGCTACCTCGTCGACACCAGCCTGCCGCTTGACGACCGCCTCGCCGGCTTGACTCAGCTTGGACTGGTCTTCCTGGCAGTGATTGTCATCGGTTTCATTGCCAATTTCTGCCAGGTCATCGTTCTCGAATGGACCGGTCAGAGCATCATGGATGCTGTTCGCCAGCGCCTTTTCCACCATATGGTCAATCTGCATCTCGCTTTCTTCAACACTCAGCCCGTAGGGAGGCTCGTCACGCGGCTGACCAACGACATCCAGAACATGTATGAAATGTTCACCTCCGTCATCATCACCCTCTTCAACGACGGCATCCGCCTCCTGGGAATCTTCGGCATCCTCTTATGGATGAACTGGCGCCTGGCCCTGCTGCTGTGCCTCACCTTCCCGGTGATGCTCCTCATGACCACCTGGTTTGGGCGCCTGAGCCGGGACGCCTTCCGGCAGATGCGTACCCACCTCGCGGCCATCAATGCCTTTCTCCAGGAAACGGTATCCGGCATTTCGGTGATCCAGCTGTTCCTCAGGGAAAGGGATACCCATGACCAGTTCTCCCGCCGGAATGACCGCTACTACCGGTCATCTTTACATCAGATTCGGGTCTTCGGGATTTTTATGCCACTCATCGAAGTGCTGAGCTCCGTTGCCCTTGCCCTGATCATCTGGTACGGGGGCCGGGAAATCCTGCAGGAACACATGACCATCGGTATTCTGACAGCCTTCATCGCCTACATGCGGCTCTTCTTTCAGCCGGTGCGGGAACTCTCTCAGAAGTACTCCGTGGTCCAGTCCGCCATGGCCTCGGCGGAAAGGATCTTTCACCTGCTGGAAGTGCGGGACAATATGCCGAGTCCGGATCAGCCGGTGGTGCTGGAAGCCGTTCAGGGCGAGATTGCCTTCAGTCGCGTCAATTTCGCCTACGAGCCGGACCGGCTGGTTATAAAAGATCTGACCATGACGATCCATGCCGGTGAAACCCTGGCGATTGTGGGGGCGACCGGTTCCGGAAAAACCACCCTCATCAATCTCCTGGAACGTTTCTACGATCCCACCCGTGGGACCGTCTCCCTTGATGGGGTGGATCTGCGCCGGTTTGACCCTCACTGGCTGCGCAACCAGATCGGGCTCGTGATGCAGGATGTTTTTATTGTCCCAGCGACCATCAGGGAAAACATTCTGCTGGGACAAGCGGCATCGGAAGGGGTCTTGGAAAGGGCGGTGACCCTGGCGCAACTCTCCGGGGTGGTGGGACGGCTCCCGCAGGGACTCGAGACCCGTATCGGCGAGGGCGGCATGGATCTTTCGTCAGGCCAGAAGCAGCTCCTCGCCCTGGCTCGGGTATTTGTCCGGGACCCTCGCCTGCTGGTGTTGGACGAAGCCACCGCCAATATCGATTCGGAAACCGAGATGCTGCTGGAACAGGCCATTCAAGCGGCACTGACGAGTCGCACCAGCATCGTGATTGCTCATCGCCTGTCCACCATCCGCAGGGCCGACCGGGTTCTGGTCATGGATCACGGACGCATTGTCGAGCAGGGAACTCATGACGCCCTGATGCAGCAGGCTGGCCTGTATTACCACTTGCAGACGCTTCAGAATGGAACTGCCGAACTCCCGGGCACATTCGCAACCGCCAGCAGATGGCCCGGCCGCGAATAGCGGAGCGGCGTACGTGCCTGCCCCGCGGAACGCCTGCCCTTCCTTATTCAAACAGCGCCAGCAGGGCCACAATCAGGGGGGCAATGGCGAGCGCCGGCAAGAAACTGGCCAGGCGCACATCTTTCAAATCCAGCAGTCTGAGGCTGATGCCCACAATAATCAGGCCTCCGGTGGCCGTCATTTCTACAATCATCGGTTCGGTCAGCACCCTTGAGAAGGTGCTGGCGAAGAGTGTGATGCTGCCCTGGTAGAGGAGGATGCTCACGGCTGACAGGGCCACTCCCCAGCCCAGGCTGGCGGCGAAGGCGACCGCAGCGAACCCGTCGAGTGCGGATTTGACGGCCAGGAGACGATAGTCACCGGTCATCCCGTCCTGAATCGAGCCGAGAATGGCCATGGGGCCGATACAAAATACGAGACTGGCGGTTACAAAGCCCTCTCCGAAGAGTGGATTCCGATCTTTGGCCAGTGCGCTCTGAAGAAAGGTTCCCAACCGTTCAAGTCCGTCGTGCAGGCTCAGCATCTCTCCCAGGATCCCGCCCAGCAGGATAGCCCCCAGGACAATCATCACGTTCTTCGTGCCGAGGGCCATCTGCAGCCCCACCAACACAGTCAGCAGTCCCAGGCCATTGAGTACGGTCTGGCGAACCCGTTCGGGCAGCCGCGCTCCCACCGCTACTCCCACCAGACTGCCCGCTACAATACTGCCAATATTGATGATCGTTCCCACCATAACGTTGCTTCCTGTGGAGACCGGGACCGACTGCCAGGCCGGTCGCCACTGCCGACCCTCCGGCTCCCTTGCCTTCTCAATGCGCTTGCTGAAAGCGATTCCGTCCCTCGTACCCTCCGGACAGAAAACCCCGCAGTTGGCCGGGGGCCTCATCACCGAACTGACGGTAACATAGTAGACCGCGCCGCGCCTGCAAAGTAGAAAAATGAAAGTGGCCGGCAACGGGCCCGCCGGTGCGAGTTGATTCATCCAGAGGGCGATGTTATATTGCACCCACTCGAAGTACTCCGGAAGTGTGGCTTAAGCGCGTTCCTTTAATGGTGAAGACAATCGCTAGAGGGAGGATGGAAATGGCTGTTTTTAAGTGTAATAAATGCGGCAACACCATTGATGTGGTGACACCACCCGAAAAGTGCCCCTCGTGCAATCAGAAATGTGAGTTCCTCGACGTCTCCTGCTACATTCCCGAATGCGGAGGTCCCGGCTCGGGCAACATTAACCCCCAGGTTTTCCAGGAAAGCTACAAGTCGGATAAGAAATAAGCAGCACAACGCAGTTTGGCCTTGAAGCTCAGCAGCTTGCCGGGTCAGGCTTTTCGGTTGATGAAGGCTCCGGGCCGGCGGCAGCTTGTTGCAGCCTCCCGAGAAAGTGATCCAGTATCCCGTTGATGAACGACCCCGAGTCCTCACTCCCAAATCGCTTGCCGATGTCAATGGCTTCATTGATGGAGACCTTGGGCGGAACCTCGGGACAGTAGAGCATTTCGAAGAGCGCTATGCGCAGGATGTTGCGGTCAACAATCGACATCCGCCCGAGTTGCCAGTGTTCCGAGGCAGCCGTGAGCATCTGGTCGAGCTCCTGTCGGTGCAGGTAAACCCCACGTACCAGATGTTCCGCAAAGGGACGGCAGAGCACCAAGGCGTCGGATGCTCTGCCGTCGTTCGTGGTCATGGCTTCGAAATGAGAGAGAATGGCCTCATCGGGTGAAAACTCGGTCACATCCATTCCATAAAGGATCTGAAGCGCCACTTCGCGAGAACGCCTGCGCTGGCCCATGGCTTTTGTCTCGAATTCTCAGGGGAGCTGTCTGATAAGGTTTGCCATCTCGATGGCGGCCATGGCGGCATCCCATCCCTTGTTCCCCGCTTTGGAACCGGCCCGTTCGATCGCCTGCTCGATGCTGTCGGTGGTGAGCACCCCGAAAGCGATGGGAATGCCTGTTTCCAGGCTCACGTTGGCTATGCCCTTGGACACCTCACTGGCCACGTAGTCAAAATGCGGTGTAGCTCCCCGGATAACCGCTCCCAGGCAGATCACCGCATCGTAGCGCCCGGAACCAGCCACTTTCCTGGCTATCAGGGGAACCTCGAAGGCTCCCGGCACTTTATAGACATCGAAGTTGTCTTCGCTGGCTCCGTTGCGCCGGAGTGCATCGAGAGCGCCGCCCAGCAGCCGATCGCAGATAAAGTCGTTAAAACGGCTGACAATGATCCCAAAGCGAAGATCCTGCGCCAGCAGTTTGCCTTCGTAAACCTTCATAGACTCCCCCTCCAGCCACCATCCACCATCCCAAATCCGTTATCCAGATCCGTCATCCACTCCCCTAGACACAGCTCAGCAGGTGCCCCATCTTGGTACACTTGGCGGTCAGGTAGTCAATGTTGCACTCATTGGGCGGAATCTCGAGCGGTACGCGGTCGACGATAGTGATTCCATAGCCTTGCAGTCCCACAATCTTGGTCGGGTTGTTGGTCATGAGGCGCATTTTCCGCACTCCCAGGTCCACCAGCATCTGGGCACCGATACCATAATCGCGAAGGTCTTCCCGGAGGCCCAGCGCCAGATTCGCTTCCACCGTATCCAACCCCTGCTCCTGCAGACCGTAAGCTTTGATCTTGTTCATCAGTCCGATGCCCCGCCCTTCATGGTTGCGCATATAGAGGATAACCCCCTTTTCTTCCCGGCCGATCCGCAGCATCGCCGCGCGCAACTGTCCGCCGCAATCGCACCGGAGCGATCCGAAGACATCGCCGGTCAGGCATTCCGAATGGACCCTCACCAGCACTTCTTCCTCTGGCTGAATTTCGCCCTTCACCAGCGCCAGGTGCGTATAGTCGTCGATATCATTGGTGTAGGCAATTACCTGGAATTCACCACCGGCAGCGGTCGGCAGCCTGGCGGTAGCCCCGCGATGGACGAAGATCTCATTCTGCATCCGGTACTGAATGACGTCCGCAATGGTGACGATCTTGAGTTGGTGTTCATCCGCAAACTTCTCGAGGTCCGGCATGCGCGCCATGGTACCGTCATCTTTCATGATTTCACAGATGACGCCAGCCGGTGTCAATCCTGAAAGGCGGGCAAGATCTACGGAACCTTCCGTCTGCCCCGTTCGGACCAGCACCCCACCTTTTTTGGCACGGATCGGGAAAATATGCCCCGGACTCACCAGATCCTCCGGCTTGGCATTTTCGGCAATGGCGGTGAGGATCGTTCGGGCCCGGTCAGCGGCACTGATCCCGGTGGTAACCCCGAGGCGGGCCTCGACGGAGACCGTGAAGGCAGTTTCAAACTTGGAACGGTTCTGTGAAACCATCATGGGCAGCCGCAAGCGTTCAACCCAATCCTGGGTCAGCGAGAGGCAGATGAGACCCCGGCCGAATCTTGCCATGAAGTTGATGGCATCGGGCGTCACCTTTTCGGCGGCCATGCACAGGTCGCCTTCATTCTCGCGATCTTCATCATCCACCAAGATGACCATCTTGCCCTGGCGAATGTCGTCCAAAGCTTCGGGAATGGTTGCCAACGACATGTGGATCGTACTCCTTCGTCGAAATCAATCCATAATCAACACGGCAGCTTCTTATGATTCCACGGTGCTGCCGTGGTTCGTATAGCATGAACCGAGGGCAACCTCAAGGAGTGCCATGAGTTTGGCACGTCACCGCCTCCGGGTGACTTCTCGAGGGACATTGAACCCGGGCAGCGAGACCGGTCTTGTCCCATCAAGGGCGGGCGATGACCGTTCATTGGCGATGAGAAGGCGAAAACATGCTAAAGGAAACCATGTTTCTGCAGGAACACCGTGTCGATCCCGCCGGATGGCGGCGAATCGCCGGGGCGGTTCAAAAAGCCCCGCAGCATCTTTTCCACATATTTACCAAGCAGGTCCGCTTCAATATTCACGGCCTCGCCGGGTTTCACTTCTCCCAAGGTGGTCTCGGCCAGAGTGTGGGGTACGATATTGACGTCAAATGAGCCCTGGCCGCAGCCATTGACCGTGAGGCTGATACCGTTGACAGCAATGGAGCCCTTTTCGATGATGTAGCGATCCAGTTCCGACGGCACCTCGAAATGAAGCCGCCACGACCGGCCTTCCTGAGAACGGCGGCGAAGCTTTCCCAAGCCGTCCACGTGGCCCGTCACCAGGTGTCCACCGAGCCGGTCTCCCAATCGCAACGCCCGTTCCAGGTTGCAACGGCTACCGGGAGGCTTCTGGCCGAGGGTAGTGCGGCTCAGGGTTTCCAGGGAAACGTCCACCGTGAACAGGTTGCCCTGAAAGGAAACCACGGTCAGGCAGGCGCCGTCGACCGCGATGCTTTCCCCCAGGGTCAATCCCCGCATATCGTAGTGCGCCTGAATGACCAGGCGGGCATCCGGCCCGTGGCGGTCGGTCCGGAGCAGCGTTCCCTGGCCCTGTATCAATCCCGTAAACATGATGGCTTCATCCTAATAGATGGCTTCGCGCAATCTGCCGGAAATCATGATGTCATTCCCCACTGACCTGGCTTTCAGATCGTATACCGGGAGCGCCTCGGCAATGCTGTTGCGAGGCCGACCCCGGACCATGGGAACGGCGTCAGGATCTCCCAGGATCTTGGGGGCATAGAAGAGATAGAACGCATCAGCCAGCCGCTCTTCCAGAAAGTCACCCAAAACGCCCCCGCCGCCTTCCACGAGCAGGCTGGTAAGGTGCCGCCTGCCACACTCTTTGAGGAGCAGGGAAAGGTCGATACGCCTCTCGTCGCTTGGCAGTCGAAGCACCTCGACGCCAGCATCGCTCAATATCTTTTCCTTTTGCCGAGGGGCGGCCTGGCTGCAGGTCACCCACACCGGCACTTTTCGGGCAGTCAGGGCGAGCTGGCTGGTGGGGCTCAGCCGGAGCATGCTGTCCAGCACGATGCGGACCGGCTGGCGGCAAGGCCGCTGCAAACGCGCAGTGAGTTGGGGATCGTCGGCCAGTGCCGTTTGAATTCCTATCAGAACCGCATCCGATCCGGCCCGCAGGCGATGGACAAACCGCCTGGAGCGCTCATTGCTGATCCAGCGGGAGTCGCCGGAACGGGCCGCGATGCGCCCGTCGAGGGTGGATGCGACCTTCAGCGTCACCAGCGGCAGGCCGGTGGTACTATGCTTGATAAAGGCCTGGTTGAGCAGGCGACAGTCCCGTTCCAGGATGCCCGTCTCGACGATGACTCCCCGGCTGCGGAGGTAATCCGCTCCTCCTCCCTGAACGTGCGGGTTGGGATCAGCCATGCCAACCACCACCCGGGAAACGCCGCTGGTGATCACGGCCTGAGTGCATGGTGGGGTTCGCCCGTGATGGTGGCACGGTTCGAGGGTAACATAAAGGACCCCCCCAGCCGCTCCGGCACCTGCCTCCCGCAGGGCATTCACCTCGGCATGCGGTCCTCCAATCCTTTCGTGGTAGCCTCTTCCCACGATGACGCCCTGCTGGACCACCACCGCGCCCACCATGGGATTGGGACTGGTCCACCCACAGCCCTTTCCTGCCAGCCGGAGGGCTTCCCTCATGAAAATGTCGTCGTTTGGCTCTCGGCTCATGATTACCGGCTCTCAGCCGCTGGCTGTTCGCTCCCGGCCGTCAGCTCTTCGTTCCCGCTCTTTCCTGGCTCTTATCCGGGGCCACGGCGCTGCCCCTGCGAGCCACGCCACCACCCAAAGCCAACAGCGAGGCGTTAACCGGGCAGGGGAAAGTCGGCACAGAACCCGGCGACCTCAGCTCGCAGCGCATTCAAGGCCGATTCATCGCCTGCCGCCTGCAACCCGCGGTGGATGAAACGAGCTACTGCAGGCATGTCATCCGGGCTTATGCCGCGGGTCGTCATGGCCTGGGTGCCGAGGCGGATACCACTGGTAATGCCGGGTTTCTGAGGGTCGTAGGGGATGGTGTTCTTGTTGACGGTGATGCCTCCCCGATCCAGGGTCTCTTCGGCAACCTTGCCCGTCAGTCCCTGGGGAGTAAGGTCCACCAGCATGAGGTGGTTGTCGGTTCCCCCTGAAACCAGCCGATATCCCAACCGGATCAATTCGGCCGCAAGGCACTGACTGTTGTCGATGGTTCGCTTTTGATATTCGCGAAATACCGGCTGAAGAGCCTCCTGGAAGGCCACCGCCTTGGCGGCAATGACGTGCATCAGTGGCCCTCCCTGGATGCCCGGGAAAACCTGGCTGTCGAGCAGCTTTGCATATCCGGCGTGAGAGAGGATGAGCCCGCCACGTGGTCCACGGAGGGTCTTGTGGGTGGTGGAGGTGACAAAGTCGGCATGAGGGAGGGGGTTGGGATGCAATCCTGCCGCCACTTCCCCGGCTATGTGCGCCATGTCGACCGTCAGGTAGGCGCCGACTTCCCGGGCAATCTGGTGAAATCGCTTGAAATCGATAACCCGCGGATAGGCACTGGCGCCGGCAACGATCATTTGGGGACCATGGTCCCGAGCCAGTTGCGCCACCTGGTCGTAGTCGATGGTTTCGGTATCCCGCTTCACCCCGTAGGCAACCACCTTGAAGAACCGGCCGGAGAAGCTTGCCGGGCTGCCATGGGTCAAATGCCCGCCATGGCTCAGGTTCATTCCGAGAATGGTATCTCCCGGCTGAAGCACGGCAAAGTACACAGCCATATTGGCCTGCGACCCGGAATGAGGCTGAACATTGGCATATTCGGCGCGGAACAGCTTACAGGCCCGTTCCTGAGCCAGTCGTTCGGCAATGTCCACAAATTCGCAACCACCATAGTACCTTCTGCCCGGGTAGCCCTCAGCGTATTTATTGGTCAGAATCGAACCCTGAGCCTCAAGCACCGCCCTGCTCACAAAGTTCTCGGAGGCTATAAGTTCGAGCTTTTTCCGCTGACGTTGCTCCTCATCCTGGATTACCCGGGCAATCTCCGGGTCGACGATTTCCAGTTGCGACATGCATTTCCCTTTCGACAGCCTCCTGGGAGGTTCCTGCCGGAACGGCCACCGGCGCTAACTCCCAGGAGTTCCAAGAAGCCGCGGCCACAATTCATGAACCGGGCTGCGCGGCAGATCCGTTTTGCGTCAGGCGTTCGATGAGCTCGATCCGTCGTTGATGGCGTCCCCCGTCAAAGCTTTCATTCAGCCACACGGTCACGATCTCCAGCGCCAGATCGCGGCCGATCATGCGGCCGCCAAGGCAGAGCACGTTGCTGTCGTTATGGCGACGGCTCATTTTAGCGGCATAGGGTTCGCCGACGGCTACCGCCCGGACTCCGGTAATTCGATTGGCCACCATGCACATGCCCAGACTGCTCCCACACACCAGGATGCCGCGGTCCGCCTTCCCCTCGGCCACAGCCCACGCCACCCGTGCTCCGTAGTAGGGATAATCGACCGATTCCGGGCCGTGCGTGCCGATGTCTTCCAGGTCATGATGGAGAGCCTGCAGATGCTGAACGATGGCCTCTTTCAGTTCCCAGCCAGCGTGATCACACCCTATCATGATCTTCATGAGCATCCCCCATTACGTTCACACTGCTCCGTTCCACTTTCTGAAAAGCAGGGAACCATTCGTTCCGCCGAATCCGAAGGAATTGGAGAGGGCGATCCGGATGGTGGCCGGGCGCGCCTGGTTGGGCACATAATCGAGGTCGCAGTCCGGATCGGGATGCTCGTAGTTGATGGTAGGGGGCATGATCTGCCGATCGATGGCAAGCACCGCGAAGGCGCCTTCCAACCCGCCGGCAGCACCCAGCAAATGGCCCGTCATGGACTTGGTGGAACTGATTCCCATCTTACAGGCGTGTTCGCCAAAGATGGCCTTGATGGCCTGGGTTTCATACTTGTCGTTAAGATCGGTAGAGGTTCCATGCGCATTGATGTAATCCACAGCGGTCGGTGGAAGGTTGGCATCCTCTAGCGCATTGGCCATACACCGGGCCGCCCCTTCACCATTCGGCGCAGGCGCCGCCATGTGAAAAGCATCGCCCGAGGCGCCGAAACCGATCACCTCAGCATAGATCCGGGCCCCGCGGTCAAGCGCCAGGGTCAGTTCTTCGATCACCAGAACGGCACTGCCCTCACCTATCACAAATCCATCCCGTTCGCGGTCAAACGGTCGAGAAGCCCGTTCCGGCTCATCATTCCGAGTAGAGAGGGCACGCATGGCGTTGAAGCCGGCCACGGACAGTGCGCTGATCGTTGCTTCCACGCCCCCGCAGCACATGACGTCGGTAGTACCCTCCCGAATCATATGAAAGGCCTGGCCAATGGCATGGGTTCCAGCCGCGCAGGCGGTCTGCACAGAGAGATTCGGGCCTTTCAGACCGTGATAGATGGAAATAAGGCCCGGCGCCATATTGCTGATAATCATAGGAATGAAGAAGGGGCTGATCTTCTTGGGTCCAAAGTCCAGGAGCATCTTGTGATACTCCTCGATCGTGGCTATGCCTCCCAGCCCGCATCCCATAATGGCGCCGGCACGGTTGGAAAGCGTTGGCGTCAGCTTCAGGCGACTGTCCTCAAGCGCCAGCCGAGCTGCCACAAGGGCAAACTGGAGGAATGGATCCATCTTTCGCAATTCCTTTTTAGCGATGAAATCCTCGGGATGAAAACCCTTCACCTCCCCGGCAATGCGCGTGGCAAAGTTACTCGAATCGAACCGGGTAATGGGACCGATGCCTGACCTCCCCGCCATGAGGCTCTGCCAGTTTTCTTCAATACCCACTCCCAACGGGGAGACGATTCCGATCCCCGTGACAACGGCGCGACGCCGTTTGCTCAATTCCATATATTATCTCCAGTCTGGCAGTTAGCTCTCGGCTGTGGGCTCACCTCAGCCCATGAACATGCCGCCGTTTACGTGAATGGTCTGGCCGGTGATGTAGCCGGCGGCGTCACTGGCCAGGAACTTCACGGCCGCGGCAACATCCTCGGGCGTACCGTAGCGGCCAGCCGGGATCTGAGCCAGCAGTTCGCCTCTAACCTTTTCGGGCAACCGAAGGGTCATGTCGGTTTCGATAAATCCCGGCGCTACCGCGTTCACGGTGATGTTGCGCGAAACCAGCTCCCGTGCCAGGGAGCGAGTCAGACCCAGCAACCCGGCTTTGGCGGCGGAATAATTACACTGGCCCGGATTGCCGATCACCCCGACCACCGACGTTACATTGATGATGCGCCCGTATTTCTGCCGCATCATCGTTCTGACAACCGCCTGAGAACAGAGGAAGGCCCCTTTCAGGTTGGTGTCGATAACGGCGTCCCATTCCCCGGCTTTCATGAGAGCAAGCAGGTTATCGCGGGTTATGCCGGCATTGTTGACCAGCACATCCACCCGATTGCGCAGCCCGATGATCTCCTTGAAGGCTTCTTTGACGGCCTCCGGGTTGGACACGTCGAAGCGGCAGAGGTGAGGCGTCGCGCCTTTGACAGCAACCGCCACCGCGGTTTCTGCGGCTGCCTCGGGGCTCGAACTGAAGTTAATCACCACCGTATCCCCCGGTTCTGCAAGGGTTACAGCTATGCCACGCCCAATCCCGCGACTGGCTCCGGTGACAACTATGACTCGTTCCAGCGGCATGTTCCGCCTCCCTTGTTCAGTTTTGGCTCTTGGCGCCAAGAGTTAACCGCTATCGCCGCGTTCCTGTTTGATGCGCCTGACGAATGCGGGAATGAATTCAAACAGGTCGGCAACCACACCGTAGGTGGCGACATCGAAAATCGGTGCCGTGGGATCTTTGTTCACCGCGACAATCACGTTCGAGCTCTGCATTCCAACCAAATGCTGAATCGCCCCGGCAATCCCGACCGCCATGTAGAGGGCGGGGGAAACGGTGCGACCGGTTTGGCCAACCTGATGGGAAGGCGCGATCCAACCCTCCTCGACGGCGCCGCGCGAGGCCCCGACGGCAGCCCTGAGGAGTTGCGCCAGTTCCTCGATGAGCGCAAAATTTTCCGGCTTTTGAAGCCCTCGCCCTCCTGAGACAATAGCGTCGGCCTCCGTCAGTTTGGCGGTCTGATCCTTTTCGGGGACCACCTCCAAGACCTCGATGCGGCTGGCCAGGCAAGCATCGGGCACGGCCACCAGAACCGTCTCCCCCTGATGATCGGGGTGTCTGAGCGGCTTCATCACCTTGGGTCGCACCGTGGCCATCTGGGGACGCCGGTTGGGGCAGATGATGGTGGCCATGACGTTTCCGCCAAACGCCGGGCGGGTTTGGAGCAGAAGGCCCTCTTCGTTGACATCGAGTTCCGTACAGTCGGCGGTGAGACCCGTCCCGAGGGAAGCCGCGACGCGGGGGATGAAGGATCGGCCGATAGCGGTGGCACCAGCCAGTATGATTTCCGGCCGTTTCTCGCGGACCAGTTCCACCACGACTTTGGCGTAGGCATCATCACGGAAATGAGCCAGTTCCGGGTGGTCCACCACATAGACCGTATCCGCCCCGTGGGCAATGAGCTCCTTGATGGCATCCTCATTGAGCTGGTGTCCGAGTAGCACCGCCGCCATCTCAACTCCAAGCTTGTTCGCCAGGCGTCGACCGGTGCTCAGAAGTTCGTGGCTGACCTTGTGGACCACGCCCTCGCGCCATTCAGCAAACACCCAGAGGCCCCGGTAGGTTGCCAGATCTGCTGCCGGTCCCGTTCCGACTTCGGGAAGGGTGAGTGCCCTGAATTCACAGGTATCCACGCACATTCCGCATAGGGTGCAATCGTCAGAGATCTCGATGGTCGTTTCACCGACGGCAATGGCGGCAAAGGGGCAAACATCGACACAAATGCCGCACAGCGTGCACTTCTTGCGATCGATCAGAACCTTCATAGTCCGGGCACCTTGGCTTCCTTGAGATGGCGATAAAGCTGCTCAGCTTGTTCCTCGACCGAACCTTGCAGGAGGACACGGTCACTGCGGCGCGGCGGACTGAAGACCCTTACGACCTGGGTGAAAGACCCCGCAAGGCCGACCATCGTCGGTTCCAGCCCCAGGTCAACAATCCCCCACACCGGGATCTCGGTCTTTTTGGCCCGCATCTTGTGGCGCAGCGAGGGCAGCCGCGGCTCGCCCAGTTCCTTGATCACGGTGACCAGCGCTGGCAGCGGAAGCTTCCAGATCTCCACCCCTTCATCGGTCTGGCGCATGACTTTCAGGTAACGTTCGTCAAGCAGTTCGATCTTCTTGACAAAGGTGGCATAGGGCAGATCGAGGAGCGTTGCCACTTCCGGACCCACCTGGGCGGTATCCCCGTCAATGGCCTGTTTGCCGCACAGAACCAAATCCACCTCACCCAGTTTGCGAATAGCGCCGGCAAGGGTCGTGGCGGTCGCCCAGGTATCGGACCCGGCAAAGGCCCGATCGCTCAGCAGCACCGCATCATCCACACCCCGCGAAAGGGCCTCCCGGAGCACTTCATCGGCCTGGGACGGTCCCATGGTGAGCACCGTGATGCGGGCGCCGACGGTGTCCTTGAGCTTGAGGGCGGCTTCCACGGCAAACAGATCGAAGGGATTGACGATGGATTCCACTCCCTGCCGCACCAGGGTATGAGTCTCCGGGTCAATACGCACGTTCTTGGCGTCGGGTACCTGCTTGATACAGACTGCAATGTGCATGAAGCCTTTCCTGTTAGAAAAAGGTTTCCTTCTTTCGGCCGTATTCCTTATTCAGTTCCTGGCCGATGATATTGCGCTGGATCTCGTTGGTGCCTTCGTAGATTTGCAGGATCTTGGCATCGCGCATCATCTTTTCCACCGGATAATCCTGCATGTACCCGTACCCGCCGAGGACCTGCACCGCTTCGATGGTCACCTCCATGGCCACATCGGCGGGAAACACCTTGGCCATGGCGGCGTGTTTGCTGACATCCGGCGGCTCACTGTCCATGTAGCGGGCAATGGCATAGACCAGAGCACGGGCGGCTTCGGTCTTGATCGCCATGTTGGCCAGCTTGTGCTGCACGGCCTGAAAGTTGATGATGGGCTTGCCGAACTGCTCACGGGTACGCGCATATTCGATGGCAAGCTCCATGGCACCCTGCGCCAAGCCAACTCCCAGCGCGCCGATACCGGGACGGGACTTGTCGAAAGTTTTCATGGCAATGATGAAGCCCATGCCTTCGCGGGAAATCAGGCGGTCGGCAGGAATCCGGCAGTCCTGAAAGAGGAGTTCGCGGGTGGCCGAAGCCCGGATGCCCAGCTTCTTTTCTTTCTTGCCGAAAGCAAAGCCCGGATCGCCTTTTTCCACGACGAAGAAACTGGCTCCCCGCGGCCCCTTGGCCCGGTCGGTAAGCGCCAGCACGGTGTAGATCTCAGCTTCACCGCCATTGGTGATCCACTGCTTGGTTCCGTTCAAGACGTAGTGGTCGCCGTTCCGCACCGCGGTGGTCTTCACCCCCGAGACATCGCTGCCCGCCCCCGGTTCGGTCAAGGCGAAGGCCGCCAGTCGTTTGCCGCTCGCAATATCGGGAAGGTACCGCTGCTTCTGGTCTTCGCTGCCAAACAGAAGAAGGGGATAGGCCCCCAGGCCGCTGGCCGCAAACGAGGTGGCAACGCCGACGCAGGCCCGCGCCAGCTGTTCGATGGCCAGGCAGTTCTCGAGAATGCCCCCGCCCATCCCCCCGTAGGCTTCCGGGATATAGAGCCCATAAAGGTCAGACTGAGCCAGTACCTTGAGAATCTCCCAGGGGAATTCGTCGTTTTGGTCCAGCTCCGCGCGTACCGGGCGAATTCTTTCCCGGGCGATCTGCTCAGCCAGCTCCTGGATCATCTTCTGTTCTTCGGTCAAGAAATAGTCCACCGCTGTGTTCTCCTCATATGCCAATCTCAGTGCTCCACGACCATCATCGTCGAGAGCAGTCGATCCTATCGGGGGATCATATCCGGCCGTGGTTCGTTTCCCACCTCCAACGCTAGTTCCCATCCCCCATCGGCGGTTTGGGGGCAAACCCCCACTTGCTGCGGAACTGCTCCAGCATGAGCGTCGTGTGCTGATGTTTCAAATCAGCGAGCACCTCTGCCTGTTCCAGTTCGGCGGCAAGGCGTTCATAGACTCGCTCGCCCAGCAGCCTGACAGCAAGCAGGATGGCGTTGCTCACAGCCTCAGCGTGAGAGCGGCCGTGGGCTGCCACCACCGGTTTTCGCACCCCCAGCAAAGGAGCGCCGCCAACCGTGCGATAGTCATGACAGGCCTGAAAGCGCCGGAGGATCTCACCCCATCGCACCTCATCACCGCAGAGCTCACCATCGTCCAGGGCTGTCACAAGACACGGCAGAAGCGTATCCATCAGCCCCTCATACATCTTCAGGAGAATGTTCCCCACAAAGCCATCGCAGACCACCGCATCGGTGCGGCCCACAAAGAGCTCCTGCGGCTCCACGTTGCCGATGAAATTCAAGGGGGAGCGTTCCAGAAGCGTGAAAGCCCGCTGAATGACCCGTTTGCCCTTCTCGGGTTCCTGACCGATATTGAGCAGCCCCACGCGCGGATGGTCCAGACCTTGCGTGACCTTGAGATAGGTGTTGGCGAGTGCTGCCGACTGGGTCAAATGAACGGTGTTTGCCTCGGCTTGGGCCCCGGCATCAATGAGGAGCACTCTGCCCCCGGGGGTTGGCAGCGGCACTGCCAGCGCCGGGCGCCGGAGACCGGGTATGAGCCCTACCAGGTGTTTGGCGGTAGCAACGAGGGCAGCACTGTTCCCGGCACTGACGGCCGCATCCGCCTCACCGTCGGCCAGCAGCCGCATGGCTACACTCACCGACGCCCCCCGCTTTTTGCGCAGGGCCACCGGGCCAGCTTCGCCCATCTCAATCACTTCGGAAGCATGGATGATTCGAATCGCCGAAGCTTCTGGGCTATCCCCCAGAAACTCTTGCAGCCGCTTCTCCTGCCCGATCAAAAGCAGTTCGGCCGAAGTCTGCGGTGCTGCCTGGAGAGCCCCCAGAACGGGAGCCTCGGGAGCATGATCCCCCCCCATGGCATCCACCGCAATCCTCATAGTCAAAGAACCTCTGCCTCTGGAGCAAAACGCTTATTCTTCTTCAAGCTCCAAAACCAGCCGGTCGCGGTAATGGCCGCATGCCGGACAGATCCGGTGGGGAAGGCGTTGCTCGTTACACTTCGGGCAAGGCGTCAACGACGGCGTTGCAAGACCTCGATGAGCGTTCCGCTTGTCCCGTCGAGCCTTGGAGGTCTTTCTTTTTGGTACTCCCATCTATGATTCTCCTTCACAAGCAAAGACGCTAGGCGTCTTCCGGGGGGCCGGACAGGCGTGCCTTGACCGCTTCCAGAGCGGCAAAGGGTGACTTGGCGGTCTTCCTCTCGCAATCGCAAGACTCTTCATTGAGATTGGTTCCACAATGCGCGCACAACCCGCGGCAGCTATCCGAGCAGAGGATT
>JAPXSS010000009.1:0-43623 GCA_033812955.1 Syntrophobacteraceae bacterium
GAATTGTGGGAGCCCCTGTCGCACCAGCCAACGACCGGGAGATCACCATGGACTACGATCATGACGTGGAATGCTTTCAAAGGGAGGCTGGTTTATGAGGGAATCGAATACGGCAGCAAAGGGGCCGAATTCGAGAGACTGATGGACCTGCCGAAACGTCTGCGCGTGCCGCTCAAGGTTGCAGTGGGCGGCCAGACCGCACCTCTCGAACGGCTTGCCGAAAATGACTGGGAAGTGGCGGATGGACCGGCGGAGACCTTGACGCCCGCATCATACCAGCAGTTCATCGGCCGGTCGCGAGGCGAGATTTCCCCGGCCAAGCACGTCTACGTGGCCATGCGGACCGGCTGGTTCAGTTGCCGCTCGGCCTGCTACCTCGCCGCCGGCCGCCCGGTGGTGGTGCAGGACACGGGTTTCGGCGCGATCTACCCCGGGGACGAGGGGCTTTTGCCGTTCTCCACGGCAGACGAGGCCATAGCCGGTATCGAGGAAGTGGAAAGGGATTATTTGCGGCACGCCGAAGCGGCCCGAGCCATTGCAGGCGAATATTTCGAGGCCGGCAAGGTCCTCGGGAGGATGATTGAAGACTTGTGAGGGGCTGTGCTGCATGCTTTTTCATCCACGAAGGCACACGTAGAAACACGAATGAATACACTATAGTGTCTTGTAAAACTCTCAAATTCCATCACCCCGGCATGCTTCCAGCCGGAGTCCAGGAATCTTAAAGCCTGGATTCCGGCCCAAAAACCCTGCCGGAATGAGTGCACCTCTGAGGGATTTAACAGGAGACTCATTCAGAGAGAGTTTGCTGTTTTCGTGCGTTTTGTGTCGATCATGGTTCGGATGGTTTTGGATGGTGGTTGGCATATGAATAGGAAGGGCTCTGGCAGGAGGAAACCGGCTCGATGACGACTGGCAAAAGCGCCCCGAAGGGCAAGGTGATCGTTTTTGGCATCATTTTCTGGTATCCGCTGGCAGGAGTGACCTATCAGTTCCTCCATTACCTGATCGGCCTGCGGAACCTGGGTTATGATGTGTATTATGTAGAGGACTCCGGACGATGGGTCTATCATGCTGACAGTTATGAGTTCACGCCCGAGGCCGACGACAATATCGCGGCGGTCGCTCCAATTCTCGACGCCCATGGGTTTCAGGGCAAGTGGGGGTTTCGGGGCCACTATCTTGGCGGCCGCTGCTACGGCATGACCGAGGAACGGCTGCTCGATCTTTATCGTGAGGCCGATGCCTTTCTCAATGTCACCGCTTCGCAGGAACTTCGCGAGGAACATCTTGCCTGTCCCAGGCGGATTTATGTGGAAACCGATCCTTTCGCGGTTCAAATCAAGGTGGCGCAGGGAGATGAACCAACGCTGGCGGCGTTGGCGGCGCACGATATCCACTTCAGCTTTGGGGAAAACCTGGGCGCTCCCGACTGCACTGTCCCGGTGGAACGGTTCTCATGGCTCCCCACCCGTCAGCCGGTGGCCCTGGAACTCTGGGAAAATCCTTTCCAGCCCTCGGCCGGTTCGGCCTTCAGCACCATCACCACCTGGCACAACAAGGGCAAGGACCTGAGCTATGAGGGTGAAGTCTACTACTGGACCAAGGACCGGGAATTTCTCAGATTCATCGACCTTCCCGAACGCCGCCCGGTCCCCTTTGAACTGGCAGTGGTGGTAGACGAGCCGACCGAACAACTGCTGCGCGGTCACCACTGGAATATCGTCCACTCCCTGCCCATCTCGCGCGACATCGATCGCTATCGTCGCTATATCCAGCAGTCGCGGGGCGAATTCACGGTGACCAAGGATCAGGTGGTGCGGCCGCTGACCGGCTGGTTCAGCGACCGCAGTTGCAGCTATCTGGCGGCGGGTCGTCCCGTGATCACTCAGGAAACCGGTTTTAGCAAGTTTCTTCCAACCGGTAAGGGGCTTTTCGGATTCCGCACCATGGATGAGATCCTGGCGGCCGTCGACATCATCGAAAGCGACTATGAAGGAAGCTGCAGGGCGGCTCGTGAGATCGCGGAGGAATACTTCGCCGCCGAAAAGGTGCTCGGGAGCCTCATGGCCCGGGCTGGGATGTGAGGGGGCGTTAGGAGTGAGGTGGTTGCAGGGGGGTGCAGTGAACGGGCTTTCACGAGATCCAGCGGGTTTGACGGCGCGCCGGCC
Organism: Syntrophobacteraceae bacterium; assembly: GCA_033812955.1. GTDB lineage: Bacteria > Desulfobacterota > Syntrophobacteria > Syntrophobacterales > Syntrophobacteraceae > JADGQM01. The sequence goes on from JAPXSS010000009.1 coordinate 2,172, forward strand.
GGGATGGTGAGCTGAAGATGGCCGCGGCTCAGAAACCAGCCGGGAGGCTGGTGTGGTTTGACGGCGTCAGGGGCATTGCCATCCTGTGGATCGCCATGTTTCATTTCTTTCTGGCCTACGATGCCAGCCGCCATCCCTGGCTCCTCGGATGGGCTTCTTTCCCCGCCTTCATGGAAGGGTGCGCCCCGACATCTGTCCTCCAAACGTTCGGATGCATCGTGGATGGGGTGCTTGCCGCCATATTCGAAAGAGGCTCCCAGGGGGTTGCCGTCTTTGTGCTGGCCAGTGGCTTCGGTTTGACCTATTCCCTGGTCAGGAAGGGGATGCCCGCCGATGGCTGGGGCAGGTGGTACCGGAAACGCCTGATCCGGCTCTATCCGCTGTACTGGTTGGCACATCTGGTGTGCCTGGTTTCACCCTTCGTGGCCCTTGCCGATCCAATTGACTATCGGTTCCTGCTGAGCTTCTTCGGCAACCGGTTCCAGCCTCCCGATACCATGTTCTATTACCTGGTGCCCGCCTGGTGGTATTTCGGGCTGCTCATCCAGCTCTACCTGATCTTCCCGGTTCTCTTTCGGCTCCTGTTGAAGCTCGGGCCGATGCGGTTCCTGGTGGTGAGCATCCTCGTTACCGTGATCACCAGGACCTTGCTGGTGGATGTCTTTCATGCCAACGGCAACTACGAACAGGGTGCCCTCGGCCTGGGACGGCTGTGGGAATTCGCCACCGGGATGGCGCTGGCCTGTTGGTATCATGAAAAGCCCGCCATGGTCGAGGCACGCCTGTTCGCGGGGACGACCTTCGTTATTGGCGTTGGGCTCTATGTCCTGGGGATTTACAGCTACCAGCCGGTCTTTTTCCACTCCTTTACGGACGGTTTGATTGGCACCGGCTTGACCATCGTGCTGGCCCACTGCGCCTGCTGGGCCAACCGGGTGAGGCTCGTCGGTTCGGCTCTGGGCAGGGTTGGAGCCTACTCATACGGGCTATACCTGCTCCACCAGCCCTATGTGATCTATCTCGGCCAGCGCCTGCACGATCAGCCCATGCTGCTCTTTGTCCCGACTGCCTTTTTGTCACTGGGGATTATGGTGATCCTGTGCCGATGGGTCGAACAATCGGTCAACAGTCTCATCACCAGTCTGTTTGAGCGGCCGAAGGTGGCTCCCGGCCTGTAATCGGCCCGCAAGTGAAGCCGCTTCTTCTCCTCTGTTGCGGTGAAACTCAGCTTTCAATCTTTAGGTAAAAGCCATCCTCCTGGTGGTCCTGAAGATAAGTGCGGAATTCTTTGACGATTCCGCCGATTTCCTTTTGTTCCCAAATCAGCTCGTGAGAGGGTTTGAAAGATTGGAGACTCACCGTCTTGGCGGTTTTTCCGCCGGGACTTGGTCAAGGAGAGCCATTACCCATGTTGAGTTTTGCTCCTCTCAATGCAACCTGCCATTCTCCCGAAGCGAACTTCTGAGATTGGGGCCGGATTTCTTCTTCGATGAGTTCTCATCGGTGTGCCGAAAAAGAGAGATTTTGATTGAATATGGGAAAATATCGTATACTGTACAAGATTTTTTCCGGCTCTTACCGGTCGTTTTGGTGGCAGGGCAAAGAGTTCAAATGGTTTACTGGGAGAGGAGGTGAATCGAAGGTATTGAAGGACCCCGGCGGGTGGCAGTGATCTTTTCAAGAATAATGGGATTGCGGAGAAAGGAAGAAACAGTTTCTTAAAATGGGCTTTGTAGATCAAGATCATTGAGAAGGAGAGAGCGATGAATGCAGCCATTCTTATGCTCGTGGGCGCTGCCTTTTTCTGTTTAGCCTATCGTCTTTATGGACGGTACATTTCCAAGGTATTTGACCAGGATGATAATCGTCCCACCCCGTCCTGTACCATGAGGGATGACTGTGATTATGTGCCTACCAAGCCGATTGTACTTTTTGGGCACCATTTTTCGAGCATTGCCGGCGGCGGACCGATCATCGGGCCGACGGTGGCGATGATGTTCGGCTTCCTCCCGGTATGGCTGTGGGCGGTGGTAGGAAGTATCTTTATCGGCGCGGTGCATGACATGACGACCCTGTTTGCCAGTGTCCGGGAGAAAGGCCATTCGGTAGCCCAGATCGCCAAGTCGACCCTGGGAAATACGGGGTTTTTTCTCTTCATCTCGTTCACCATCGTCATGCTGCTGCTGGTGACCTCGGCCTTTCTGGGGTTGACCGCAACGGCGCTGACTTCCCTCTTGCCCTTGGACGTCCTCAAGTTGGATCCTTCCCAGACAGTGGTGAAGACGCTCGAGGCCGGAGGTGTGGTTAAGGCCAAGATCGGCGGCATCGCCTCGACCTCCGTCATCATCATCACCGCCTTTGCCCCGATTCTTGGCTTCCTCGTGTACAAGAAGGGGATCAATGTTTACCTGGCCTCCCTGATCGCCATCGTGGTGTGTATCTTTTCGGTTCTCGTGGGCATGGAGTATCCCATTACCATCTCCTCCAACACCTGGATGATCATCCTCTGCTTCTATACCTTGATCGCGGCCGGGGTACCGGTCTGGATCATTTTGCAGCCGCGCGACTTCACCAACTCATTCCTGCTCTACGCCGGCGTGGCGGCACTGTTTGTTGCCAGTATTGCGGCAGGCCTCAAGGGAGTCACCTTCAACGCCCCCGTGAGCGACCTTGCTGGAGGCGCCGCCAAGTTGGGTCCCATGTGGCCGTTCCTGTTCATCACCGTGGCGTGCGGCGCCATTTCAGGGTTTCATTGCCTGGTAGCCGGTGGTACCTCCTCCAAGCAGATTGCCAAAGAGTCGGATATCATCAAGGTCGGCTACGGCGGAATGTTATTGGAGGGGTTGCTGGCCATCGGCGTCCTGGTTGCCGTCGGTTGCGGTATTGTCTTTCAGGACTATGTCAATATCGTGTTCCCAACGGCTGCCGGGGCCAAGTCAAACCCGATCCTGGCCTTTGCCGCAGGTGCCGGTGGACTACTCGACAAGGGGTTGGGGCTGGCACCGGTCTACGGAACCATTTTCGGCATCCTGCTGGTGGAAGGGTTTGTGGTGACAACCCTGGATACCGCCGTGCGGCTCAACCGGTATTTGTGGGAAGAGCTCTGGCAGGCCATGTTCACCAATGTTCCGAAGGTCATGAAGGGCTATCTCTTCAACTCCGGGCTCAGCGTGATCTGCATGTACCTGCTGGCCTATAACAATGCGTTCCTGGCCCTCTGGCCGGCGTTCGGTTCGGCCAATCAGCTGCTTGCCTCCCTGGCGCTGATCGCGGTTTCCGTGTGGCTGGTGAACAAGGGAAAGAATGCCGTGTTCACCGTCATCCCGGCAATCTTCATGATGATCACCACGTTGTACTCTCTCGTTATTCTGTTGATCGAGAAGTATCTTCCCAAGGGGAATTACACGTTGGCTCTTTTTGCGGTGCTGTTGATAGTCCTTTCGATCGGTGTCATTGCTTTGTCATTCAAGAAGTGGAGAGAAATAAGAAGGAACGGCTTGGTAGCCCCAGGTGTGGCATGATGCGCCGATAGCGACTGGTGAGCGGTAGCGCACTTTCTGTTGGAGGGACGGCCCGGACGACCGTCCCTCTTTGTTCGCTCCGCAGCTAACGAACGACAAGGAGGTTATTGACCTTTCGCACCCCGTCAACCCCTTCGGCCAGGTCCGTCGCCCGCTTCCTGGCAAAGTCCGATTTGACGGCGCCCGTGAGGGTGACTTCGCCCTGGAAGGTATCAACCGACACGGCAAAACCGCTCAAGTAGGGGTCGTTGAAGATCCGGCCCTTCACCACCGTGGTGATGTTCATATCATCGATCACCTGACCGGCGCTCCGCCCCGCTGCGGTGCGGCACGCACCCAGACTGCAAAGCAACACCAGGCAGAGCAGGACCCCCAAAACTCGCTTCCCTCTTTGCATCGCGCAACCTCCTGTAGGACGTGGGTAAAGCATCCTCTTACACTGTTGGCTTTGAGCATCCATGCGGACCCCGGCCGTCGACACCCTTGCCAGCATCCGGCGTGATCCCGCAATCGATTTCATTGCCTGTTGATTTGTTTCGGCAATTCCTGAATAATGCACCATAAAACGATGATTTTTGCAAATGAGGATTTATCTTGCTGCAGGCAAAGAAGGTCACCAGAGCCGAACGAGGTCGAAGCAAGTCCATCCCGATCAGGCTGCTGGTCGCCGTTGTGCTGCTGGTTCTGCTTGTGCCTGTGGGTCTTCTCGTTGTTCTGCACATCCCGGCGGTCCAGGATTTCCTTCTGCAAAAGGCCGTTCGGAAGCTCGAAACCAGCGCCGAACTGCAGATCGAACTCGCCTCCAGCCGCTGGCAGCCGTTCCATCAATTGCGCCTTTTCGATCTGAAGGTGAAGGCTTCGGGGCAGGATATTCTGGAATGCGGGGAGGCAAGTCTCACGTACCAGCTTTCCTGGAAATGGCCCTACGTGCATCCTCTGGCTATTGTTCTCGACAGGCCTTCCCTTCATCTCGATCGCGACACGGAGGGTCAGTGGCGGTTGCCGGTGAGAGCCAGGGCGCCCGCGAAATCCTCTCAGACCCTTGACGCTTTTCCCTGGTCCCGTTTTCCCTGGCCTCAAGTACGCATTGTTTCGGGAACCATCGCCGCCACTCAGAACGGCCAGGTGGTGCTCTCCATTGGTGACGTGAACGCTACCATTTCGGTCCGGGAGGCAGCAGGGAGCGATGCCCCCGGCCTCAAGATCGATTTCGGCCAGTGGCAGGGTGAGCTGCAGGTCCCTCCCTGGGGCCGGTGGCAATTGAGCGGGGCGGCTGAAATCAGAAACGAAATGCTGCTCGTCTCGGGTCTGGAGCTGGCGGTGCCTGGAGTGGCGCACCTGCAGAGTCAGGGACGTTGGCAGCTCGCTCCCCCCCATGATGGCAACCTCGAGCTAGAGGTCAAGGAATGTTCGCTGCAGACCATGCCTTTCCTGCCGCCAACCCTTTCTCACCTGAAGGAGATGGCGGGCACCGTCAGCTTTGTCCGGCACGCTGGCAGATTTTCAGTCGATCACGATCTGCAAACCAATCTGGGAGGTCTGAAGGGAACCCTCCAGCTCGATCCCGGCGCTCCCGAAGGCCTGCTAGTCCAACTCACGACACGCTTTAGCGACCTGCAGGTGGCCTTCGCTCACCAGCCTGCCATGGCTCATCTTTCCGGCCAAGTGGACCTTACCGTAAAGGGGAAAGAGCTGGAGACAGCGCAGGCAAGCCTGCACGCCCTCATAGAGAATTCCCGGTGGGGAGACCAGACCATTGAGCGCGGGGAATTCACCGCCTCTTATGAACTTGGTGTCCTCGAGCTCAAACCGGCCAGCATACAGAGTTCCGTGGGGCGTTTCGACTTCTCGGCAGTTGCGGATGTCAGGGGGCTGTGGGATCTCAACCACGCCGGGAGCGTGAAGGTGGAACTCGATGCGGACCAGGCCAGCCTGAATCACATCTTTGGCGGGAGCTCCCGGCGGGTTGGCGGTCGCATTGTTTACCGCGGGCACTACGAAGCCGGAAATTTTCTCAGGTGGGAACAATGGCAGGGGGAGTTGGAAGCCGGCATGATGCTGCCCCATCTTCTAACCCTCAAGGCTAGGGGCACTCAACAGCATGGCCTTCTTAATCTCGATTACGACGCAGAAATCGATGATCTGCAAACAGTCACGGCGATTTTCCCCACGTTGCGGGGGAAAGGGAAGGTCAAATCGCGCGGGAATATCAGAGGCAACTATCCCGATTTGCTATGGGATGGCATGCTTTCCTCATCGGAACTTCAGATTGGTCCCTTCCGGGGGGAAAAGGTGGCCGTCGTGGGCAGGGGCTGTCTTATCGGCAAAGAGGGTCAGCGCGAGTTGTCCCTTAAGGCTGGAAACCTTGCCATCGAAGGCCGCAGACTGGGGACTGTCCAGCTCGAGGTGAAACAGGAGGCTGACATTTGCCGGTTCAACCTTAAGGGTGAAGGTCCAGGAGGCCACGGGGGCCTCAGGCTTGCCGGTCGACTCGAACGATTATGGGAACCCGTCAGGACCCTGCTCATCACTCAGAGCAGCGTCAACTGGGGAAAGCAGAGTGCCTCGCTGGACGGCAGGGTGGATGCCGGACCGGAGGGAGTCCGGGTGCACTCGCTGGCGATCCGGCACGAACACGGGAAGGTGCAGCTGGCCGGTGAGGTCCTGTTTGATGCGAAGACCGACCTCAAGCTCACTTTCGACAGCATCAATCTTGGCAAGTGGTTGCAGGTTTTAGCCCCGGAGATTCCGGTTTCGGGGATGGTGTCGGGACAGCTGGCCGTGAAAGGGCGTGCCGACCAACCGGAAGCGTCGCTGAATCTCCAGATGGTCAATGGCGTCATCATGATCCCACCCGAGACGGGGGCTGTTGCAGGGTCTTCGAAATCGAGCGGCAGTCCGATGCGGGATCAGCTGATCGACCGATTGCAGGTCCAGGGTGCTCTGGCCGGGGACATCCTCAGTATCCAGGGGAATCTCCAGAGCCCGGCCGTGCAGACGCCACTCCACTTCACCACCAAGGTACCGTTGCAGGTGAGCATTTATCCACCGCGACTGAGCCTGAAAAGCGGCGAAGCAGTGGCTTCTTCCGCCAAGGTGAGCGCGCTCCAGGCTGAGAAGATCCTGCCTTACCTGGATTTCCTGGATCGGCTGGGAGGCCGGGTCGACCTGGACGTCCAGGTTGGAGGAACACTCGCGCAGCCCACCGTGCTCGGAGTCGGGTCGTGGCAGAACGGTTCCTTCCGAGTTGCCAAATGGCCCCATCCCATCGAGAAGGTCCAGGTGGACTTCCGGGCCGATGCCCGGCAGCTCGTTATCAACCAGAGCAGCATGAACCTCTTGGGCGGGGACGTACGGGTAAAAGGTCAGATCGGCTACCCTCGGTTCTATGAAATGGACTTTGAGGCTGACGGCCATGACCTCGAAGTGAGAGATATTTACGGCGCCAAAGGGAAGGTTTCAGGCCACGCCCGGCTGCTCCAGACTCCTGATGTGACGCGGCTTACCGGGATTCTGAACCTGAGCAATGGAGAGATGAACCTCGGTGATTTGGAGACCGATGTTGCTCGAAACATCTCGGTCGTTGATGGAACCGCCAAGAGTGAGACCATTGAAGTCAGTAAGGACACCATGAAACCGAACAGCTTCGGCCACAGGCTGGAAATGGATCTCACCATAAACCTCCCTTCTGCGGGGACCTGGGTCCGTGGCAAAGGGCTGGAAGCTGAAATCACGGGCGCCCTCAAGATCGAGAAGCGACCGTTTGCGGGAGTGAAACTGCGCGGAGGCTTTCAGACCCTCCGTGGTGAATACAGGCTGCAGGATTACAAACTCAAGATCGTCGATGGTGAAGTGATCTTTCCTGAAGGACCCGAGCCCGACCCCCAGCTGAAAATCGTTTGCCAAAAGGAGGTCAGGGATGCCATCATCCAGGTGCAGGTCACGGGCCCCCTGAAACAGCCGAAACTGATCATGAGCAGCATCCCGGCCATGAACCAGGTTGACATTCTCTCCTACCTGGTCTTTGATCGGCCGGCAGGAAACCTGAGCTCCCAGGAAAACCTACAGCTCCAGGATAGGGCAGCATCCTGGATGGGCACCCAGACTTCGGTCTTGCTCAAACAAGTGCTTGGAGACAGGCTTTTCACGCCGGATACCATTGAATATCGCAAGAGCTCGAGCAGTTCCAGGTTGACTTCCAGTTCGCAAAGCGGGACGGACAGTAAGGTAGTGGCAATCGGCAAGCACATCACCCCGGATCTTTACGTGAACTTCGAGAAGGGCGTCACGGGTGAAGAAGGTGACCAGATAACGGTGGAATACCGAGTCAACCGGCACTTTTCCGTGCAGACCGAATTTGCGGGAACCGACCAGAGTGGTATCGATGTCTTCTGGCGCTATGATTTTGGAAAGTAGAGAGAGGCTGGATGTCGGATTTCGGATGTGGCAGGTGGGGGTGATTGAGTCGGCGTCTTAGGGAAAACCACGAATAACGATTGAGGAGGAGCGTGATGAAGATGCAGGAGGTTCGTCAAATGGCCAAGAGGCTGGGGATCAATTCTTTTGGCAAGACCAAGACCGGGCTGATCCGGGAGATTCAGCGCACCGAAGGCAACTTCGACTGTTACGGGACGGCCCTGGGTGATTGCGACCAGGAGGGATGTCTCTTTAGATCAGCATGTCTTGACAAACCCATCCACAAGTAACAGCCGGGCCCTTGGTCGAGTGGTTGATCTTTGTCCTTGAGCTCGCAATCGCAGGGAGTGACACGATTGGAACCGGCACGTGAACGGCCAGGCGAGGGGCCCTTGTGGCACTGTCGACTTGCCATCGGCAAGAAAAATGGTCTGCTCTGCATTTTGCTCGAGAGCGCCCAAGAACTGCTCGCTGGATGGCTCCTCGTTGATGCGCCTTAAGGAATAATCTGATGAGCAATACTCTCCTCTCGGACGATCCGAATGTTCTCCTCACAATCCAGAACACCAGCAACCCCGCCCAGGGGATCTTTCTGGTTATCGATGAATCCCGGGAATTCCTGAAAACTCAAGGGCTGAAACCGCTGTTTGGATTAAAGGAAATCCGTCTCAAGACCCAGGATGTGCTCGAGGATCTCCAGCAGCATGCCCAGGTCCTGGCTTTTATCCTCGATACCATAGCGACGGCCGACAAGCTGGGTCTGCCCTACAGTTATCAGAACGAGTTTCAGTTTGCCGATGTCGATTACACTCTCTATGAGGATGGAGAATACCGTTCTTTGATGAAGGCATGATGCTGGAAGCCGGTGCCGCAACTCAGGACAACTTGGTTGAGTGTCGCTGGTCCGGCTTTGAACGGAGTTTACCTGCTGATCTTGGACAAGGAGCAATCATGAGTCTGGTGACGATCATGCCGTGCCTGGATATGAGAGAAGGCCGAGTTGTGAAGGGGGTTCATTTTGTTGATTTGAAGGATGCCGGCAACCCGGTCGAGAATGCCGCGTTTTATCAGCGGGAAGGGGCCGATGAGCTTGCCATGCTGGATATTGCGGCAACTCTGGAGAAGCGCAAGACCCGGCTTGCCTGGGTGAAAAACGTCTCTTCCGCAATCGACATTCCCCTGACGGTAGGCGGTGGTATTGCCACCCTGGCCGATATTGAAATGGTTCTCGAAGCCGGTGCCGATAAGATCTCGATGAACAGTGCCGTGGTGAAGGACCCTGATCTGATCAGGCGGGCAGCCTCGCAATTTGGCTCTGAGCGGGTGACCGTAGCGATCGATGCCAGGAGGAATCCGGGCATGCCCTCGAGTTTTGAACTGGTGGTTGCCGGGGGGACCAAACCGGTCGGCCGTGATGCCGTGGAATGGGCCAGGGAATGTGAGGAGCTGGGGGCTGGGGCGATCCTCCCCACCAGTATGGACGGGGACGGCACTCAGGCCGGCTACGATCTGGAATTCACGCGAGCCATTGCCGATGCGGTGGCCCTGCCGGTGATCGCTTCGGGCGGAGCAGGAACCCTCGATCATTTCTATGACGCGGTGGTGCGGGGAGGCGCCAATATTCTCCTGGCTGCTTCAGTCTTCCACTATCGTCTCCTGAGCATCCCGCAGGTGAAGCAATACTTGCGAGGCAGAGGGCTGGAAGTGAGACTGTGAGGGTTTATTCATCAGGCGGCGCAAAACCTCGGCGAAGAGTGTTTCCCACGATATTCCTGGGTGTCATGAACTGACGCAGATAGTCCGGTCCACCGGATTTGGAACCGATTCCCGAAAATCTGAAAGCACCGAAGGGGTGGCGCTCGACCGCCGCACCGGTGCATCTGCGATTGATGTAAAGATTCCCAACCCGAAATTCCCTTCGCGCCTTGGCAGTGTTTTCCGGGCTGCGAGAAAAGACCGCACCGGTAGGGCCACTCCGAACCCTCTCAGCCGCTCCAGGACGGGAACCGCCTCTTCCGGGTGGTGCCAAGAATGAACTGCCTGGCCATGGCCGCAATATTCTCGGAGAAGCTCTTGGCAACCATCTTCGCCGTAAAAGAAGTCGGGGAAACGAATTTTACCCCCCTATAATACCTCGCGACCAGCCGTGAAACCTGTTTTCCCGTCCGCCAAGCGCAAAGCAAGATTGACAGTAAAGGGGTCTCCTGCTATTTTTTCGCCCACTTCCAGGGAGAAATCCGGGGAAAGGCTCTGCCGGATTTTGTTGGTCGTCGTCACTTCATATCTCAAAAGGGGAGGGTTCCATGAAAAAGTTGCTCTTTGTTGCGCTGGCGATGTCCTTTTTTGTGGGTCAGGCGTATGCCGCCGATACGGTCAAGATCGGGCTCATGGGGCCCATGACCGGCTCGTGGGCGAGTGAGGGACAGGAGATGAAACAGGTTCTGGGCCTGCTTGCCGAGGAGTTGAACGCCAAGGGAGGGATCGCCGGCAAGAAGGTGGAAGTGATCAGTGAGGACGACGGCGGCGACCCGCGCACGGCATCGCTGGCGGCACAACGATTGGCGACTCAGGGAGTGGTGGCGGTGATCGGGACGTACGGCTCAGCCGTGACGGAAGCCACGCAAAACATTTATAATGAAGCCAAGATTATCCAGATTGCCAACGGCTCCACTGCCATCCGGCTCAGTGAAAAGAACCTGCCCTATTTCTTCAGGACCTGCCCGCGGGACGATGAACAGGCCAAAGTTGGCGCCCAGGCCATCCAGAAGCTGGGAGTGAAAAAGCTAGCTATTTTACATGACAACAGCACCTATGCCAAGGGGCTTGCGGACGAAGCCAAAGCCCTTCTGCAGGGAAAAGTGGACATTGTCTTCTTTGAAGCTCTGACCCCCAAAGAGCAGGACTATACCGCCATTCTCACCAAAATGAAGGCGGCCCAGCCTGATTTCGTGTTTTTTACCGGCTACTACGGCGAAGGCGGGCTGCTCCTGAAACAGAAGAAAGAAATGAACTGGAACGTGCCGTTCATGGGCGGGGATGCCACGAATAATCCGGACCTGGTGAAAATTGCCGGGAAAGACGCCGCAGCTGGCTTCTACTTTCTCAGCGCACCCCTGCCCAAAGACCTGCCGTTTGAGCAGGCCAAGGCTTTCCTGGCCGCTTTTGCGGAAAAGTATGGCAATCCTCCAAATTCAATCTATGCGGTACTGGCCGGAGACGGATTCCGGGCAGTGGCCACGGCCATCGAACAGACCAAAGCCACCGACACGGCCAGGATAGCTGACTATCTTCACAAGGAACTGAAGGATTTTCCAGGCCTTACCGGTAAGATCACCTTTAACGAGAAGGGTGACCGGGTTGGAGAAGTCTATAAGGTCTATCAGGTCAATCCCCAGGGTGAGTTCATTCTTCAACCATAATCCGATCATCCACTTCTACCGCAGCGCATGAGGAAGGCGGCTCCCCATGCGCTGCTTCCTTCTCCCGGCAGAAAGGGCGCCAGCCTTAACATGGAACAGTTTTTCCAGCAATTGACCAACGGTTTGGCGGTGGGCGGTATCTATGCCCTGATCGCACTTGGCTACACCATGGTCTATGGGGTTCTGAAACTCATCAACTTCGCCCACGCGGACCTCTTCACGCTGGGAGCCTATCTCGGTTTGACGCTGCTCCTTTCTATGGCCCTCACCGATCACCTGGGCCCGTTCTGGGGCACCATGGTGCTGGCGCTCATGGTGATGGGTCTCATCGCTCTGGTCGGGGCTCTGCTTGACCGAGTCGCCTACCGGCCTCTGCGCGAATCCCCGCGCCTGTCGGCCGTGGTTTCCGCTCTTGGCGCTTCGATATTCTTCCAGAACACGGTGATGCTCATCTACGGAGCGCGTTTCCAGGTCTACCCCCAAAACATTCTCCCCAAGGCCGCCATCGATCTTTTCGGGCTTTCCATCCCGGTAGTGCGCCTGCTGGTGCTTGCAGCCTCTCTGATCATGATGGCGGCCCTATACCTGTTCATCCAAAAAACCCGCATCGGGACCGCCATCCGGGCTGCAGCCATCGACCAGGGCGCAGCGAAGCTCATGGGGATTGATGTCAACCGGGTGATTCTGATGGTCTTTCTGGTGGGCCCGGCACTGGGCGGCTTGGCCGGCTTGATGGTGGGACTCTACTACGGCCAGATCAACTTTACGATGGGTTGGGTCTACGGCTTGAAGGCGTTTACTGCAGCCATTTTAGGTGGCATCGGCAACATTCCGGGCGCCATGGTTGGAGGACTCCTGCTGGGTGTTGTCGAAGCCCTTGGGGCCGCCTATTTATCCATTGCCTGGAAGGACGCCATCGCTTTCTGTGTCTTGATCCTGATCCTGATCGTGCGCCCGACGGGACTTCTGGGCGAACGGGTGGCCGAAAAAGTATGAACACACCAAAAACCATCGCCTCCCTTGGGCTTGGCATCCTCTTCTGCCTCCTGCCACTCTTCATCAATACCTACTGGGTTGACGTCCTCAACAACATCGGTCTCTACGCTATTCTCGCCCTCAGCCTGAACCTGATCGTCGGTCATGCGGGCCTCTTCAACCTTGGCCATGCTGCCTTTTATGCCATGGGAGCGTACACCACCGCCATCGTGAACACTCAGCTGCACATCCCGGTGCTGTGGCTGATTCCTCTGTCCGGGTTCAGCTCGGGCCTGTTTGCCCTGCTGGTGGCGCGTCCCATCATCCATCTGCGCGGAGATTATCTGTGCATTGTCACCATCGGCGTGGGAGAAATCGTCCGCATCGCTCTCATCAATAACGTCTTCGGAATCACCGGGGGCGCTAACGGGATTTTCGGCATCGCCCGCCCAGACTTCTTTGGGTTTGTATTGCGCACCCCGCAACATTTCTTCTACTTGATCTGGTTTTTTGTGGCAGGGACGATTGTCCTGTTTCATCTGCTCGAATACTCACGCTTTGGGCGGGCTTTGAATTACCTGCGGGAAGATGAAGTGGCCGCCGAGGGCAGCGGCGTGGACACCGCCTATTATAAGCTGGCCGCCTTTGTGGTCGGGGCCGCCTGGGCCGGGATGGCGGGCAACCTCTATGCCACCAAGATGACTATCATTTCACCCGAATCCTTTACTTTCTGGGAATCGGTCCTGATGTTCGTCATCGTTATCCTCGGCGGGGCAGGAAGTATTCCCGGCGTCCTCCTCGGGTCCTTTCTCATCGTCGGTCTGCCCGAAGCGTTTCGTGAATTTGCCAATGCCCGGATGTTGGTCTTCGGCGCTGCCATGGTGATCATGATGATCTTTCGCACGCAGGGGCTTCTGCCGCCCCAGCCGCGCACCTATGACCTCGATCGAATACCGGCACGGGAGGGCGGGGAGGGCAGGGGATGAGCGTGCTCAGCATTAACCGCCTGACCAAGAATTTTGGCGGCTTGACGGCCGTCAGCAATGTCTCGTTTGATGTTGAAGCAGGCGGTATTGTCGGCCTCATCGGTCCCAATGGAGCCGGAAAGACGACGGTTTTCAACTTGATTGCAGGTATCTATCGTCCGGATCAGGGGGAGATCACCTTCAACCAGGCGTCCGTGTTGGGTCTGCCCACCCACCGGATTGTTGCCCTGGGGATTGGCAGGACTTTTCAGACTATTCGGCTCTTCCAAAATCTTTCCGCTTTGGAAAATGTCCTGGCGGGTGCGCACTGTCAGATGCGCTCGGGAGTGTTCTCATCCTTACTCCATACGCCCCGCCAGAGGTGCGAGGAACAAGACACCCTCGCTGAAGCGCTGCAGGTCCTCGAATTCGTCGGACTCCGCCCGCAGCTGCGACAGCTTGCCAAGAACCTTTCCTACGGCAATCAGCGCCTCCTGGAAATCGCGCGGGCGCTTGCCGCCAAACCCAGGCTGGTGATGCTCGACGAACCGGCGGGCGGTATGAATGAACAGGAAACTACCCAGCTGGTGACCCTCATTCGCAGAATCCAGGAACAGGGGATCACGATCCTCCTCATCGAACATGATATGAGTTTTGTGATGCGTGTCTGCGAGAAGATTGTGGTACTCGAGTATGGCTCGAAGATCGCTGAAGGCCCCCCCGACCAAATCAAACAGGACCCGAAGGTAATCTCAGCTTACCTGGGTGTCGAGGAAGACTGGTAGCATGGCGATCCTTGAGATCTCGGACCTGCATGTCAAGTACGGCAACATTGAAGTACTGCACGGCATCAACCTCCGGGTCGAGGAGGGAGAGATCGTGACCATTCTTGGGGCCAATGGGGCGGGCAAATCGACCACGCTCCTTACCCTGAGCGGGCTGGTCAGGGCGGCGGCCGGCGGAATCGAATTCAGCGGGGTTCCCATTCACACACTGCCCGCCCACAACATCGTGAAGCTTGGCATTGCGCAGGTTCCGGAAGGTCGACGCATCTTCAATACTCTCACCGTGCAGGAAAATCTGAATCTCGGGGCTTTCGTTGCGAAGGACAAAGCGTTGGTGAAGAGTACCCAGGATTGGATTTACACCCTGCTGCCGATTCTCTCCGAACGCCGCGAACAGCTCGGGGGAACCCTTAGCGGCGGCGAACAGCAGATGCTGGCCATCGGGCGCGCCCTCATGAGCAACCCCAGGATCCTGCTTCTCGATGAACCCAGCCTCGGTCTGGCACCCCTCCTGGTTAAGACCATCTTTCAGGCACTCCGGGAAATCAATGCCACCGGGGTCACCATCATGCTGGTCGAACAGAATGCCCGCGCCGCCCTCAAGCTGGCTCACCGGGCTTATGTCATGGAATTGGGCCGAATCGTCCTACAAGGACCGGCCGTGGAACTCATGGCCAATCCTGAAGTCCAGGCAGCTTATCTGGGGACCGGGTAGGTCCAGGCCGGGGGGGGCGGTGCAGGGCGTGAGGGGTGAGAAGGGGTGTATCAGGGGCTTCGCTTGTGCCGTTCTTTTCTGCCGTCACGCTTCCAGTCCTGTTTCTTCTTGTCTTGCGACCTTCTCGCTTTTCCAGTTCCGGGCTTCATCGCAGATTGTCCGTCAAGGTGATGAACGTCTACGAAAAACGATCCGGGGGTGGGCGGCTGGTCGAGGCCAGCAGGTCTGGTTTCAACCTTCTTGCGGGAGGTGAGGACGATCTGCTGATCAGCCCGCAGCAGGGGGAAGAGGAGAAGGCGGGCCGGCAGGGAGGCGACGAGATAGAGTTCGCCACCCGCCCGGTAGAAGCGTTCACCTTCGCTCAGGGCTTTGGCTGCAAGCACTTCGATCAGCACCGGCGCGGGATCGCGCCGCCGTCCCAGACGCAACGCCAGCTCCCCGGTAGCGGAAAGCGGCACGAGGGGGCGACTCGAGGGGGTTAAGCCGTGTTCGGACAGGGTAGCATACTGTATGCGACGGCAGGCGTAATAAAGCCGATCAGGCAGATCTTCCGCCAGCTGATAAGGGGGTTGGTGCCAACCAGGGCGCAAGCGTAAACGGGTACCATCGAGGACAAAGGGCAGATCCATCCCGAGACCGGCTAATTCCCGGATCGTGCCTTCCCGGACGAACCGGAGGGAAGCGTCTTCCTGCAATGCCCAATAGGCTTCTTTCCAGGGCATGGTGCCATCAGCATCCCAGAACAAGCCGAACTCAGCCGGTGCATGGCAGAGGATGGTGGTCAGGATTTTGGCGAGAGTCTTCGGATGGTACTGTGCCGCCATGTCATTCTCCGTTTCCGTAGGGGTGGCAAGCAGCGGTCTTCACTCAAATCAGCAAAAGCATACTTTGTTAGTTTACATAATATATATTATCAGACGTTATCTGCTTGGCTCACAGGCCGTTATGGGAATTTTTTCCTTGACTTTCCGCACCATCTCTATTAACAACACCACCGCAAGCGAGCGGGAATAACTCAGCGGTAGAGTGCAACCTTGCCAAGGTTGAAGTCGCGGGTTCAAATCCCGTTTCCCGCTCCAATGCAAACCGAGCCTGGGTGGTATGACGTGAGCCACCCTTTTTTTCGGCTCTCTTCCACACCCACTTTCCATTCCGGTCATACTGCATACACGCATGCATCATGACAGAACATAAAGCCGAAACCCCGAAGAAAGCCATGGGTAAACACCGCTCCCTCAAAGAGGCCATCGAACGATTCTGCGCCCTGTTTTCTTCCAAGGATCACGTCCTGATTGTCATTGATCCCGATCCCGATGCCATCGCTTCGGCCCTGGCCCTGAAACGGCTGCTCTGGCGTAAGGTGCAGGCAACGACCATCGGCATGATCCGCCCCATCCGGCGCCTCAACAATCTCACTCTGGCCAGAGTCTTGCGGCTGCCGCTGCTGCTGCTCGACCGCAACAAGCTCGAACATTATGACAAGTATGTGCTGGTCGACGGCCAGCCAAATCACAACGAATTCTTCCAGGCCTTTCGTTATACCGCCATCATTGACCACCATCCCCTGACCGATGTTCCGGGGGGAGCGGCCTTTACCGACATCCGTCCCGATTTTGGCTCCACTTCCACAATCCTGACCGGTTATTTGAAGGCCGCCCGGATCAAACCCTCGAAAGCCCTGGCCACCACTCTCTTATACGGCATCAAGACCGATACGCGCAATTTCGAACGGCAGACCAGCATGGAGGACATCGAAGCTTTCCGCTACCTGTTTCCCCTTGCCAATCACAACATATTGAGAAAAGTGGAGATTTCAGACCTTTCCATTCAAGACCTGAAGTTCTTTCAAAGGGCCGTGGAGCGCAAACACGTCGTTAGAGACCGCCTGTTCGCACATCTTGACGCCGTTCCGACGGCCGATATTTTGGTAGTGATTGCGGAATTCTTCTTGAAAATCCACGATATTTCGTGGAGTATCGTCTCCGGTGTGCTGGAAGATAATCTCATTATTGTGGTGCGCAACGACGGCAGACGCGATGCCGGAAAGGTGATCCACCAGGGCTTTGGTCATTTGGGCCGGGCCGGCGGCCATCAGGCCATGGCACGGGCCGAAATACCGCTAACCAAGCTGAAAGAGGTTATGGAAAAGCCCACATCAACGACCATTGAGCTGCTGATCCGCAAACGGCTGACACCTTTCTCGTGATTTCGGACATGGGATATCAGATTGTTGAGATCTTCACCGATGGAGCCTGTTCGCCAAACCCCGGGCCGGGCGGATGGGGAGCGCTGTTACGCTGTGGGGAAACGGAAAAGGAACTCTCCGGCAGCGCATCCTGGACCACCAACAATCGAATGGAGCTGACGGCGGTAGTGGAAGCCATCCGCGCCCTCGCCCTCAAGCGGCCCTGCCGTCTGGTGATCCACACCGACTCGCGCTATCTCAAGGACGGCATCACCAATTGGATCCACAAATGGAAGAGAAACGGATGGCAGACCAGCACTGGCACTCCGGTCAAAAACAGGGACCTGTGGCTGGCTCTCGATGAAGCTGGTCAGTTCCACAGCATTGACTGGCATTGGGTCAAAGGGCATGCCGGGCATCCCGAAAACGAGCGCTGCGATGAACTGGCCCGAGCCGCCCTCCGCCGGCAGCCATGTGATTCGCCGCTGCCGGATGCGGCACGCCCGCTACACCCTTTGGCGCCGATTCCCTCCGACCGACCTCCCACCTCAAGAACCTAACATCCGGACATCACATCAACCCTTTTCTTGCCAGGATGTAGCGGCAGGCCCGCCCTTTTCCGATCCGATCGACGATTCCGGCTTCGACCATTTCCGTCAACTCTCGCAGGGCCTGGCGTTCGGAAATCTCATTCAGTTGCAAATAGTGCCGATTGGTAACATAGCCATGGTTCTTGATGAACTCAATCGCTTTGGCCTGACGTTGGTTCAGACCGCCCCACTGAGAGAACCGCTCACTGGAGCTTGCTTTTCGGGGCAGATCAGCGTTCGTGAGGAAGAGCTGGTCTGCATCACTCAGATCTTCTCGACCACTGGCGGCTATGGCCACCGGGCTCGGTTCGCGAACCTCCTGGGGAAGGTCCCTGGCCGTTATCTTGTCGTTATTGGCCAGAATGAGCGCTCTTTCGATCACATTTTCGAGCTCCCTCACGTTGCCCGGCCAGGAGTAATCCAGCATCAACCGCAGAGCCTCCGGCTCCAGGGTAATCTGGGGACGGTTATCGGGTTGGACGTATTTTGCCAGAAAGTGATTCACCAGCAGTGGAATGTCGTCGGTTCTTTCTTTCAGCGGTGGTAGATGCACATGAACAACATTGAGACGATAATACAGATCCGAACGGAAACTGCCATTGGCCAATTCTGTTTTCAGATTCCGATTTGATGCGGCAACGACGCGCACATCGACCTTCAGGGTCTGGCTCCCGCCCACCCTTTCGAATTCCATTTCCTGTAGCACACGCAGGAGCTTGACCTGAAGAGGCGGGGACATCTCGCTGATTTCATCGAGAAAGAGAGTCCCTTCGTGGGCCAGCTCAAAGCGCCCTTTCCGTAAATTCACGGCACCCGTGAAGGCTCCCCGTTCATGCCCGAAGAGTTCACTTTCCAACAGATTCTCAGGCAGAGCACCACAATTCACGGTGATGAAGGGCTGGTCGCACCGGGGGCTGTTGAAGTGGATGGCACGGGCAATCAATTCCTTGCCGGTGCCCGATTCGCCGGTGATGAGCACCGTCGCCTTGGAAGGGGCCACTTTCTCAATGAGTTGGTAGATGCGCTGCATGGAAGCGCTCTTGCCGATAATGCTCCCGAATTGGTAGCGTTCCTGCAATTCACGGGTGAGATAACGGTTTCTCTTGATCAATTGATAGTGGTCGACCGCTTTGCGGACGGTGAGCTTCAACTCCTCATTCTTGAAGGGTTTAAGGATATAGTCGAATGCTCCTTTGCGCATGGCTTCGACGGCTTTTTCCACCGACCCGTAGGCGGTCATCATGATAATGGGGAGATCGGGATGCTGGAGGTGCACCCGTTCGAGCAATGCCATGCCGTCCATGCCCGGCATTCTCATGTCAGTTATCACCGCATCCAGGTCATATTCGGAGACTGTTTCCAGACCGCGCTCGCCGGATTCGGCTGTCACCACCTCGTAACCCTCCTCAGTGAGGAGATCTTCGAGAATCAGCAAATAGTTTTTTTCGTCATCGACAATAAGGATGCTTTCCATACTCTTCCGTACTGTGTAATTCAAAGGCAGTGCAACAAACTCAGTCGTCGAACCTATCACCGCACCTCGCGGGCAATTGGCTAAGCCTCACTGCCCGCCTCGATCAATTCACCCTCTGCTTCTGAAGGGGGCTGGTAGAGAGGCAGCCGGATGATCACCGCAGCGCCCTTCCCTTCTTCACTTTCCACCTCAATTTCACCGTGGTGGCTGTCAACAATGCTGCGTACAATTGCCAGCCCCAGGCCCGTGCCCTTTTCTCGAGTGGTAAAGAACGGGTTAAAGATTTTTTTCTGAATCTTCAATGGAATTCCCGGTCCCGTGTCCTGAACGATGAGTTCCAGCTGAGGTGGTCCGGAGCGGCTGTTGGTCAGGATTGTCCGGAGCGTCAAGGTGCCCCCGGCCGGCATGGCCTGGAGAGCATTGGCCATGAGATTGACGAAGGCCCGGTAAAGCTGGTCCGGGTCTGCTTCAATGGCAAAAGAACCGGTCTCGTATTGGCGTTCCACCCGAATACCAAGTCGCTGAAATTCAGGTTCCACCACCTTGAGATTCCGTTCGAGGACGTCTTCAAGGCGGCATTTCATGGGACGAAGCGTCTTGGGACGGGCAAAATCAAGAAACTCGGTCAGGATATCATTCAAACGTGTGGCTTCTTCGACGATGATTGAGGCGAAGCGGATCTGCCGGCCATTGTCCGCGCGAGCGTGGAGCAACTCGGCGGTACTGCGAATGATCCCGAGGGGATTCCGGATTTCATGGGAAACCCCCGCAATCATTTCTCCGAGGGCTGCCATCCGTTCGGTCTGATTCAGCTTTTCCTCGAGCTTCCGCTGCAGGGCGGCGCGCTTGGTGATGATTCGCTCGGCCCTGCGGGCAATGAGGAGAATGGTGGTGAACAGGACGGTCACGAAAGCCAGGAAGCTCATGGCCACGATCCACTGGAAACGGCGTACTGTCGCATAGTCGTTGGTTACATCCAGAGTGATCTCGAAAACGCCCAGGATCTTTCCCCGTTTCCAACTCATGGGACGTTCTTCCCACATGGGCATGTAGGTCTTCAGTTTGCGAGTGCCACCCTTCCATTCGATTCCCAGGAAAGGTTGTTCTTCATTAGTCAGAAACGAAACCGACTGCTCCGCCAGGGCCTGCTTGAATTCCTCGCCCACATCCCCTCGCGTGCCGACCCTTTCGGGTTCCGTACTAAAGGTGAGAATTTGGTCCGGGTCGTAGATGTTGACACTGTCGACGGAGAATCCGTGGATGGTATTCCGTACCACCCGGTCGAGGCGTTCGTATTGAGTGGCTCTGCTCAGGCGAATGGAGCTTTCGGCCAGGAGAGTGGGAAGGGTGAACTGGTAGAAAACCTGGTGGTTGAGATTCTCTGCCACCAGCAGGGCATATTGCTCACTCTTATGAAACAGGATTTCCTTGGCGCGCTTGGAGATAAAACCGGAAAGTATGAGGGTACAGACCAAAATGACCATCAGACTGGTGAGGGAGAGGTACTTGACCAGACGAAACGGTTTGATGCCCTCGATTGGTTTTGGACGGGCCTGCAGTACTTTCATGGGGATCGCGATCGGGATTTCGGGTCTGGGGTTCCTGGTTCTTCGAGCTTCGTCACCATTTGACGTCGCCTGGTCAGCATTTCCCGCCGCTGCCCTTCCCAACCGCGGGGCGTGGGGTGGTAAAAAACGGGTGCAGTCATGGTTTCGGGAAAGTAATGGGCCGGGAGCCACCCATCCGGTGCGTCGTGAGGATAACGGTAGCCCCTGCCGTAGCCCAGTCCCTTCAGGAGTGCGGTGGGGGCGTTCCGAAGATGGGGTGGGACCGGGGCTGTTCCCGTCTGCCCCGCCACCTCGAGAGCCCGGTCAAAAGCAGTGTAGACGGCGTTACTCTTGGGTGCCAGGGCTAGATAGACCACCGTTTGCGCCAGCGCCAAATCGCCTTCGGGAGTTCCCAGTAACTGATAAGAGTGGAGCGCGGCGATGGCTTCAACGAGGGCCATGGGGTCGGCCAGGCCGATGTCTTCCAGTGCCATCCGTGCCAAGCGCCGGGCAATGTACAGCGGGTCTTCGCCTGCATTGAGCATTCGTGCCAGCCAGTAGAGCCCCGCATCCGGATCGCTGCCACGAACACTCTTGTGAAGAGCGGAAATAAGATTGAAATGCTCTTCGCCGCCCTTGTCGTAATGGACCGCCTTGCGCTGCAGGGCTTCCTCCATGGTCCGACGGTCCACAAATCGCACCCCGTCCGGTCCGGGTGATGTGGTTAACACGGCGATTTCCAGGGCGTTCAAAAGGATCCTGGCATCTCCCCCTGAGGCTGCGAAAAGGTAGTCTTCAGACTCCGGGGAAAGGCGCGCAGGATAATTACCCAACCCCCGCCGCCCGTCCGTCAAGGCATGAGTAACGATTTGACGCAGGTCAGCCGCCGCAAGCGGATTCAGAACCAGTACCTGAGCCCTCGATAATAACGGCCGGATGACTTCGAAGGAAGGGTTTTCGGTCGTGGCACCGATGAGCAGCACGGTTCCCCGTTCCACATGAGGCAGTAGAGTGTCCTGCTGAGCCTTGTTGAGCCGATGGATCTCGTCCATGAAGAGCCAGGTTCGCTTCCTGCGGCGGCTCCAGACCCCCTGGGATTCCTCGATGGCGGCGCGAATCTCGCGGGTCCCGGCCATGACAGCGGACATGGCAATGAGATGAGTATCCGTTTGGTGCGCGATGAGGTGCGCCAGGGTGGTCTTGCCTGATCCGGGAGGACCCCAAAGGATGAAGGAATGGAGTCGTTCGTTACCCAGCACCCGAGCCAGGATTTTGCCGGGAGCCAGCAGGTGGGCCTGGCCGACAAATTCATCGAGATTGCTCGGACGCATGCGCTCGGCAAGCGGTGCCTGGCTTTTGAGCGCTTCCTCGGAGCGTTCTTCGAAAGGGTTAAGCTGTCGCATGAATCGTGCCTTCTACTCCCCGAGGTAGGCCTTGCGGACGCGCTCGTCCTGCAGGAGAGTCCGGCCGGGACCCTCCAGAGTAACTCTTCCCGTCTCCAGCACATAGGCATAGTCCGCCACATGCAACGCCGCCATGGCGTTCTGTTCGACCAGGAGGATGGTGGCTCCCTGGTCGTTGATGGTCTGGATCGTTCGGAAGACCTCCTCAACCACCAGCGGTGCCAGCCCCAGCGATGGTTCGTCCAGCAGGACCAGTTTCGGGTGACTCATTAGGGCCCGTCCCAACGCCACCATCTGTTGTTCGCCTCCGCTGAGCGTTCCCGCCAGTTGTCTCTGGCGCTCGCGCAACCGGGGAAAGAGCGAATAGACCCATTCACATTGGGACAGGAAATCCCTGGGGCTCTGATGATAGCCCCCCAGTTCGAGGTTCTCCAGGACTGTCAGATTGGGAAATACATGACGTCCTTCCGGACTCACACCAATCCCGCAACGGATGATTTCGTGGGTAGTCATCTTCCCCAGTTCCTGCTCACCAAACCGAATGGAACCCGCCTTTGGCTTCACCAGGCCAACGATGGCTCTAAGCGTGGTGCTCTTTCCCGCGCCGTTGGCCCCGATGAGGGTGACGATCTGTCCTGCTTCGACCTTGAGGCTCACTCCCTTGAGGGCGTGAATGCCGCCGTAGTAGACTTGGAGAGAATCCACCCTAAGCATCCTTTTGCTCCCCCAGATACGCCTTGATCACCTCGGGATTGGTCTGGATTTCGGCGGGAGTCCCTTCGGCGATGGAAGTCCCGTAAACGAGGACCTTGATCCGTTCACAGACCCGCATCACGAACTTCATGTCATGCTCGATGAGGAATATGGCGAGACCGTGCTTCTTCTTTAAATCCTGTAGTAAATCAGCGAGTTCCATCGTTTCCTGGGGATTCATTCCCGCCGCTGGTTCATCGAGCAGGAGCAGCCCCGGCCTCGTAGCCAGAGCGCGAGCGATTTCCAAGCGACGCTGCTGACCATAAGGCAGTGACCCAGCCTTTTCCTCAGCCAGGTAAGCCAATCCCAGGTCGTCCAGATAAGCCACCGCTTCCTCACGGATGCGCGCCTCCTCGCGACGATATCGCGGAAGCCCCAGCATGGCCTCCCAGAAATGTGCCTCGAGATCATAATGAAAGGAAACCAGGACGTTCTCGATGACAGTCATGTCGTTGAACAGGCGGATGTTCTGGAACGTTCTGGCAATGCCGCGGGCCGCAATCTGCTGTGCTGCAAGGCGCGTGATGTTGGCACCGCGCCAGTTCACCCGCCCGGCAGTCGGCGTCAGGACCCCGGTGATCATGTTGAATACGGTCGTCTTACCCGCGCCATTGGGCCCGATGAGGCCGATCAACTCGCCGGCGCGGAGCGTGAGCGAAAAATTATTCACTGCCGTAAGGCCGCCGAATTGCATCTGCAGTTGTTCAACTCTCAAGAGTACATTCACGCGGATAATCGTCCTTCGATTCAAGCCCGCCCAAATAATGAAGTCAGCCGGCAGGAAGACCTGAGCAAAAAACCACAAAAACTATTCTAATCCAAGAAGGTCCGCGAAGTCACACCAAGGAAACGAAAGAAATCCTCATCTTCCTCCGGCTGCCTGATGGAGTCCCGGAATAGTCTCAATTCATACCGAAGCCATCGTGTGACTTGGGATAACTTCGGTGGATAGTGATTGTCACTACCGTGGCCGCCGAATGAACCAGTTCCAACTGAACTCGCTGCGGCCCATGATGCCGCGCCGCGCAAAGATGATCACCACCAGCAGGACGATGCTGAAAACCACCATCCGCATCCCGGGAATGCCTGGTATCGTAAACAGGCCGAAGTCCATGGGCCGTTCCACCACCCGCAGGGCTTCCCCGCCCCAAGCGAAAAGCGCACCGCCAAGGATCGCGCCGGTGGTGCTGCCGAGACCTCCGACCACGATCATGATGAGCAGGTTGAAGGTCAGGAAGAAGGTGAACAGGGTGGGTGAAATCGTTCGAATCAGGTGCGCCAGGAGGCCGCCGGCTACCCCCGAGAAAAAGGCGCTGACGAGAAACCCAAGCAGGAGATGCCGGTACGGGTCGATCCCCATGGCGCGTGCCGCCGTTTCATCCTCCCGCAGGGCCTTCATGGCTCTTCCCCAACTGCTATCGATCAACCGTGCCACGAGCACTACTGTCACCACTGCCACCCCCCAGGTCCACCAGAGTGTGGTGTGAGGGTGCAGACCCTTGAGGCCGAGCGGCCCGTTGGTGACGCTCTGAAGAGCATTGCAGATAACCCGGACTACTTCACCAAATCCCAGCGTCACAATGGCCAGATAGTCGCCGCGCACGCGGAAAACCGGGAAGCTGATGAGGTAGGCAAAAAAGGTGGCCATTGCCCCGGCTGCCAGCAGGGACAGGAAAAAGGGGAGCTCGATCACGCTCAGCGGCCAGATCAGCGGCTGAATGATGAAGTTGAGCTGCTTTTCCGCGGGGGACATGGTGAGCAGGGCGGAGGTGTAGGCCCCGATGGCGACAAAGGCGTTGGGCCCCAAATGCAGGACGCCACAGAAACCGTTCACGAGATTGTAGCTGACCGCCAGGATGATGAAGATGGCCATATTGTTCAGAATGCGTATCTGGTATTCGTTGCCGTGCATTTTGAAAAGGTAGAGAATATAGAACAACCCCGCGATGGCAGCTAGATTGAGGCAGATCTTCAGCATATCCCTATTCATAATCTCATCCCTGCCCTTCTCACCCTCGAGCCAAAATCCGCAATTCAAAATTCGACATCAGTCGGTAATCGTTTCTCCCATGATTCCGGTCGGACGGAACAACAGTACGAGGATCAGAATGATGAAGGCAAACGCATCCCGATACTGGGCCAGTTGCGGCACCAGTGCAACGATCAGGATCTCGGCCAGCCCCAGGAGAAACCCCCCGATCACCGCCCCGAGGATGTTCCCGATTCCGCCCAGGACCGCCGCTACAAAAGCCTTGATGCCCGGGACAATGCCCATAAAGGGATTGACCTGGGGATACTTCATGGCCCACAGCAAGCCGCCCGCTGCTGCCAGTATGGATCCCAGGAGAAAAGTCACGGCGATGACCCGGTCGAGGTTGATTCCCATCAAGCGGGTGGTCTCGAAGTCTTTGGACGCCGCTCGCATCGCCTTTCCGACTTTCGTCCGGTGGACAATATACAGCAGGCCGAGCAACAGGAGGATCGTCACCGACGGGGTATACAGGGTGAGCACCTGAATGTGCAACCCCATGAAGACGATAACCCTGTCAAAAAGTTCCGGCCGAGGGAACGCCTTGGGTACCCCGCCGATGATCACCAGGGCCAGATTCTCAAGCAGAAAGGAAGCACCGATAGCCGAGATCAGGAGCGAGATGCGGGGGGCAGTTCGCAACGGTTTATAGGCGGTACGGTCGAGGAGGATCCCTACCAGACCGGTAGCCACAATGGCCAGCGGGAAGCTCACATACCAGGGAAAGGTAAAGAGCGAAACGGAATAGATCCCCACATAGGCGGTAAACATGAGCAGGTCGCCGTGGGCGAAATTGATCAATCGCAGGATCCCGTAGACCATGGTATAGCCAATAGCCACCAGACCATACAGGCTGCCCAGCGAAATGCCGTTGATCAGTTGTTGGAAGAAAATTGTCGCATCCACGCCCACCTCGATCCCGGAGACATCAGCAAATAGAAATCTTATGCACCAGTTTCAACGCCCAAGGCAAACAAAAGTCCTCGCCGGGAAAAAAAGAGACAGGAAAGCACTCTGCTCTCCTGTCTCTTGGTCTCATCAAACACCGCAACGGGACAACCGGAGGCCCGCTCCGGTTGTCCCCATCGCCCCGGATCTAGGGATTGACCGTGGTAACGTAAACGAACTTGCCACCCTCTACCTTGTTGATAACCATGCTCTTGATGGGGTTTCCTTCCTCACCCATGGTGATGGTGCCGGAGACCGCCCGGAAGTCTTTGGTTTCGGCCAGGGCATCCCGAATCTTGGTGCCGTCGGTGGAGCCCGCACGTTTGATTGCGTCCACCAGCAGGAAGTAGGCATCAGCTCCGAGGGCGTCAAAAGCACCGGCTTCCTTCTTGAATTTTTCCTCGTAGCGTTTGATGTATTCCTTCGCCCTCTCAGTGCTTGCCGCCTGCTTGTGGAAGTGGCCGGTGAAATACATGTTCTCTACAGCGGCCCCGCCCACTTTGATCAGGGTTTCATCCTGAGCGCCGTCGCCCGTCAGGATCGGGCTCTTGATTCCGAGATCACGGGCCTGCTTGGCCAGGAGCGCGTCTTCCGTATAGTAGTTGGGGGCATAGATGGTGTCGGGCTTGCTGGCCTGTACTGCCGACAGCTGTGCGGAAAAATCCTGGTCCCCGGTCTGGATGTAGGTCTTGGAGACGATCTTGCCGCCCTGTTTCTCGAATTCCTTTTCAAAAAAGTTGGCCAAGCCGACACAGTAGTCCTGAGCCTGGTCGATGATCAGAGCAGCCGTCTGGGCCTTCAGTTCATTGCGCGCAAACCGCGCTGCCACCTGGCCCTGGAAGGGATCGATGTAACAGGCCCGGAACGCATACTTCTTTCCCTGGTTGACCAGTGGGCTGGTTGCCGTCGGGCTCACCGTAGGGATCTTGGCCGCTTCGGAAATCGGGTTGCCAGCCATGCTGTTGCCACTGATGGCTTCGCCAAGGATGCCCACAACCTTTTCCTTCTCCAGCAGGAGGGACATGGCATTCGCGGCTTCAATCTTGTCACTCTTGGTATCAACCAGCACGACCTCGATTTTCTTGCCCAGCACCTGCGGTTCCATCTCTTTGGCAACTTGAATCCCGGACCACTCCATGTCGCCGTAGGCGGCAACACCACCCGTCATCGGCAGATAGGCGCCGATCTTGATGACCTCCTGAGCACTACCGAGGCCGGGAATGCCGCCCAGTGCGACACCCAGCAGAGCCACAATAGCCAGAATCCTTTTCCCTCTCATGTTTCCCTCCTTCCATGTGACGGTTGTCATTACGGCACACCCACCCGCGATCCGGCGTACGCAAAGCCGCATCCTCATCGTAATCGTTCTCTAATCGAGGATAGTTTCACTGTCAACAGAAAGGTTACGGCGGTCTCGCCTCACGGTGCCGGGGCTTCAAAGGCTCCCCGGTCCACTCCCTGCTCTTGGGGTCGAAAGACGCCATCGAGATCGCGCACCATCAGCCACGAATCGCTGCAAGACTCTCAATAACGCTGGGCATGACGTTTCATCTTTGAGATAACATTGCAGGGCTGGTGGGATTTTGGTATAGGAAGCGAGGACTGCCTATCACGAGAAACGGAAAGAGTTCTGGGATGGCCACTGCCTTTGTTACCGGCGTGACGGGCTTCATCGGGAGCCAGTTAGCGCTTCATTTGCTCCGGAACGGGTGGCAAGTTCGGGCGCTCAAGCGTCCCAAGTCACCAGCCCCCTATCTTGAAGATGCCGACATCGAGTGGCGCACTGGTGACATCCGCTATCTGGAGCAGGTTCAAGCGGCCATGTCGGGATCTGAAGTTGTTTTTCACGTGGCCGCCGACTATCGGCTGTGGGTGCGAAATCCTGAGGAGCTTTACGAGACGAATGTAACCGGGACGATCAATGTGATGCGGGCAGCTTTCCTGAAGCCGGTGGAGCGGGTGGTATACACCAGCAGTGTGGGCGCGCTCGGTTTACGAACGGACGGCAAGCCGGCCGATGAAACCACCCCGGTTTGTCTCGAAGACATGATCGGGCACTACAAGCGCTCGAAATTCCTGGCTGAGCGGGAAGTTGAACGTTTTCTAGCACAGGGTTTGCCAGTAGTGATGGTTCACCCCAGCACCCCGGTGGGACCTGGAGACCTGAAGCCCACCCCGACTGGCAAGATCATTGTGGATTTCCTGAATCGGCGCATGCCGGCTTATGTTGATACCGGTTTGAATCTCATTCACGTGAGCGATGTGGCCGAAGGCCACCTGCTGGCTCTGGAACGCGGCCGGATCGGGCAAAAATACATTCTGGGCAATCAGAATCTCACCCTGGCGGAAATCTTCAGGCTACTGGAAAAGGTTTCGGGAATCCCGGCACCACGCTACCGCCTGCCCTATCGCCCGATTCTTTTCTTGGCCTATCTCGGAAAGGCGCTGTCGAGATTTACCGGGCGGGAACCGTTCATCCCTTACGAGGGGGTGAAGATGGCGCGAAAATTCATGTTTTTTGACGTGAGCAAGGCAGTGCGCGAACTGCACCTGCCACAGACATCGGTCGAAGGTGCTCTGGCGGAAGCGGTCGCATGGTTTCGCGACCACGGCTATGCGCCAACGTGACACAGGCATGACAACACTGGCTATCTGTCGAAAACCAAATCCGAGAACGACTGAGGTGATCATGCGATTTCCTGTCAGTCTCTATCTTTCCATGACCCGCTATCTGCTTGCCAAAAAGCTCGGGGGACAAGAGCGATTTCCGCTGGTACTCATGCTGGAGCCGACCCATCGGTGCAATCTCGCCTGTGCGGGCTGCGGGCGGATTCGTGAATATCGGGACACGATTCTCGAAGAAATGAGCCTCACCGACTGTCTCAAAGCGGTGGATGAGGCTGGCGCCCCGGTGGTGACCATCACCGGCGGGGAACCCTTGCTCTACTCGGAGGTGACAGAGCTCGTCGAGGCAGTACTCACCCGCGACAAGCACATCTATTTTTGCACCAATGGGCTCCTGCTGGAGGAATCGTTGGACCGGTTCCGTCCTTCTTCCCATTTCACCTGGAACATCCACTTCGACGGCGGAGAAGCAGTGCATGATCAAATCATCGGCTGCAGGGGCGGGTTTCGGAAGGCCTTTGCGGGATTGCTGGCCGCCAAGACGAAAGGGTTTCGGGTAAGCACCAACACCACCATCTACCGGGAAACGGATCTGGCGGATCTCGAAGCGCTTTTCGGGCAACTGGCGGCGGCCGGGGTGGATGGGATCCTGGTGGCTCCGGGATTCAGCTACGAAGACGTAACCGGTGAGGTCTTTCTCACCCGTCAAGAAATCATCCAGAAATTCCAGGAAATACGGCGCTGGAGCGATCACTTCCCGTTGATCAGTAATCCACTGTATCTCGACTTTCTGGCCGGGGGGCGGCAACTGCAATGCACCCCGTGGGGAAACCCGACCAGAAACACCCAGGGTTGGAAATCCCCCTGCTACCTCATCACCGATACCCACTATCCGTCTTATCGCGAGTTCCTGGACAATACCGACTGGGACCACTACGTTTCCGGCCGCGATCCCCGCTGTGCCCAGTGCATGGTACACTGCGGATTTGAGCCTACGGTGGTGCTGCAAATGAGCGGACCGGACCTGCTGCGGATGATCAGGTGGAACCTCTATGCTTGAGTTTGGTCGTCTCCTGCTGGGTACGGTTCTGCTTCGCCCTTATGTATTTGCCTTTCTCGCGGTCTACCTGGCAGCCGCCGGCGCCCATCTCGGGTGGCGTAGGACTCTGCTCTTCATCCCAGCCGGCTACTGGGTGGCCTGGCTCTCTGAATTCTCCTCGATTCACTGGGGATTTCCCTACGGGGATTATTTTTACATCCCGGCGACGGTAGATCGCGAATTGTGGGTTTTCGGGGTGCCCTTTATGGATTCCCTGTCGTTTGTTTTTCTGGCCTACTGCAGCTATGCCATGGCATTGTTTATTCTCAGCCCCTTTCACTTCGGCCCAAAAGGAGTTGTCATTCTCGAAACCCGCCGCCTTCGGCGTTCTCCTGAGACGCTTGTTCTTGGTGCCTGCCTTTTTGTTCTGCTCGATATCATCACCGATCCGGTGGCTTACCAGGGAGATCGTTGGTTTCTGGGCCAAATCTATGGTTATCGGGAACCGGGGTTGTACTTTGGGATTCCCCTGAGCAACTTCGCTGGCTGGCTGCTGGTGGGGCTGGTCATGGTTGCGGCCCTGCAACTCTTCGACCGTCTGCCAAGGTTGGAACCCGGCCGACGCTCACGGCTTGGCTCGATTCCCCGGGTCAGGCTGCTTGGGCCGGTACTTTACATCTCAGTCCTGGCTTTCAACCTCACCGTGACCTTCTGGATCGGTGAGACCTTAATGGGGATGGTCGGCTGTCTGATTCTTTTCTTTCCGAGCCTGTTGGTCTGCTTCTTTACCAGCTACAAACAGCAGCATCTGACGCCGACTCAGTTGGAAGACCATTGCCGGGACTTTCCGGACTCAGCCGGCATAGTAGGATAAGGATCTGACCAGGCCTTCGAGATCTCTTTCAGGAAGCGCAAGTACTCCGGTGAGGAAGCTCCCAAGGCTGCGGGCTGCTGTTCGGGAGCGCCGCCAGGCATGGTAGTAGCTCCTCATCAGCCGTGGCGACCGTATGACCGATGCCAGCACCCGAGCCACTCTCACCTTCCCCTGGTCATCGCTGATAGCCCCCAGGTCAAAGTCGAGCTCATCCTCGAGGCCGTCGCTCACTACCCGGATAGCAAGGACCGGGATCCGGCGTTCAAAGCAAAACCTGACCGCATAGTAGCTTTCCATGTCCATGAGTGACGTCCCCTCTGCGAACCGGTGAGCGAGTAATGCTTTCTGCTGTGGCCGCGTGACCGTTATGATCCGGGCCTGATGAAACAAATGGCGCCCGGCAAGCGGCAGCCATTGCCGCGGATGCTCGCTGTCGCGTTTGAGGTGAAAGGTCGCCAGCGGACTGCATTCCATGACACTCGCAAGACCATCGTGGTTCCTGGAAGCGGCGTCCGGGAGCGCTGCTCGGGCAACCTCGCCGGACCGGTGCAACCCGTAGTCTTCATCAAAACACATAAACGCTTCGCCCAGGCAAACGTCCCCCACTGACAGATGCTCACTGAGGCTGCCAGCAAAGCCAGCCGAAATGATCAAATCGGGGTGAGGGAGCTCCAACAGCCAGGACAGTGCCCTGCACAGCGGCTCTTGCCCCATGCCGGTCTCCACCAGAACCAGGTCGTGGGATAAAGTAGTGCAGAGGAAGGTTTTGAAAGGGGTTTGGCAGGTCAGGCACCAGGGACCTGTGGCCGTTCTGAACGATGCATGCTCTTCGGGGAGAGCAAACAGGAGAACCGTTCGCATCAGTCCAGAAGTTCCTGGATTTGCACGAAAAGCTGCTCCATCTCGGCCTGATAGGCTGGCGGGAGGATCGGCAGCCGCTTTCCGGACAGGTAGGTCATTTGCGCCCGACCTTCTGCGAGTCTCCTGCCATCCGCATCCAGCAGCCAGCCAACCGCACTGCAGCCTTTGGGTGCGGCATCGGCTTCAAGTTTTCCGATGGCTGTCAAGGAGACATTCAGCTCAACGGGGCGCAAATACTGGATCTCGATTTTGCGGGTAACGAAAAAGACTCGCCGGAAAACAAGGACCGTCCAACCCATGATTTCATCAAGGATGGTCGAAATGATCCCGCCGTGAGCCAGGTTTTCCCAGCCCATGTGGTTCCTGGTCAAGATCAGATCGGAACGAACGGTTTCACCGACTCGATAGAATGCAAGGTTGAGGCCCATGGGATTATCGGCACCGCAGCCAAAACAACCGCTCGTTGCCGGTTTGGGTAGCTTGATTCGTTGCTCCTCCGTCCTGATCATGACGGTGATCCCCTTTCCTGCGTTTCTCCAATCTTCGGGGCGCCACCAATTCTTCCCGGGGTGGCATCTACAGACTTCATCCTGCTTTGAAGGCACGAAGCATATTCCAAATCTCTCCGCGGCTCAAGCAGCGATTCCTGAAAGGGTGCACCGGATTGTGAGTGACATTTCTCCGGTGCTGGTATAGAGAAAAAAGCATGGGGTCGAGACCTCGGGGAAGACCCCGCCAGAGCCAACAGACAGGGTTTAGGAGGAATCCATGACACGCAGTGTGATTGCCGGCATTGGAAGCTATGTCCCACCCCGAGTGGTGACCAACGATGACCTTGCGAAGATGATGACCACCAGTGATGAATGGATCCGAACGCGAAGCGGCATTGAAGAGCGCCGGTTTGCCGATGAAGGCATGTATTGTTCTGATCTCGCCCTGCATGCGACCCAGAATGCGTTAACGGATGCCGGACTGGAACCCGAAGACCTGGATTTCATCATTTTTGCCACGTTGAGTCCCGATCATCATTTTCCAGGTACCGGCTGTTTTCTCCAGGCGAAGCTGGGCGTTCCCGGCATCGGCTGCCTGGATATCCGTAATCAGTGTACCGGGTTCTTGTATAGTTTGGCACTGGGTGATGCCCTCATCCGGGCGGGCACCTATCGGCGGGTACTCGTCGTCGGCTCGGAAGTTCACTCCAGTGCACTCAATTTTACCGATGAGGGCCGAGACGTCAGCGTGCTCTTCGGGGATGCGGCAGGAGCCGTGGTGCTCACCGCATCCACCGAAGAGCACCGTGGCGTCCTCTATTCAGAACTGCACGCCGACGGCCGTTTTGCCAAGGTCCTTTCCATGGATGTATGGGACATTTCCCGCAAACCCTTCATGAGCCATGACAGCCTTGCAGCCGGTGAAATCTGGCCGCATATGGATGGGAAAACGGTTTTCAAACACGCGGTAACCCGGATGGCCGAACTGATCTCCAATGCTCTGGCGCAATGCCGGTTGCAGCCGGAAGCAATCAAGTATTTCATCGCTCACCAGGCGAATCTCAGGATCAATCAACTCGTTGCCGACCGTCTGGGTCTGCCTCAGGAGAAGTTCCTGAACAACATTCAAAAATTCGGCAATACCACAGCGGCTTCGATTCCCCTGTTGCTGGACCAGAGCTACCGGCAGGGCAAGTTTCAGCAGGGAGACCTCCTGCTGATGGTCGCCTTTGGATCCGGTTTCACCTGGGCCTCAACGGTGATGCGCTGGTAGCGCATTTCTTCCCCCAGGTGGCGCGGTGCTCAACCGATCAGGTTCCGCACGGTTGGCATAAATGAGGATCAGGGTTCCGGTCGTCAGCAGAAGAAGTCCTGCTGAGGGAGCTGATAGAGCTTACGAACGTGGTAGATCAAGGTCTCCGGCAGGTATCTTCCCCACAGTTTGATGGGGAGACGGTCGATCTGAGTCTGCGGGCTGAACCCCACCGCAAACAGGTACTCCAGGAGAAACTCCACATTCATGGGCACATAGCCTCTGTAAATCCTGCTGTCACGCTGAGCGATAATCCGCTCTTCATGGATGCTGCTCCCCAGCTCCGATTCGACCAGGTCAGGGAAGTTGGAAAGGATCAACTCCATGCAGATGGTTGGTTCGGGATCTCCAAGAAGGGATTCCAGTCCCCGCTTCAGTTCTGCTTCTGAAATTCCCCGGTTGGTGTAGCGTGCCCAGGCCCGACTGTCCATGAATCTTCGGATGACATGCTCCGTATCCCAGGCCGATTCGAGAATCAGGCTTCTCGCCCGGTAGTTGCCGTGGTGGGTTTCCTTGTCCAAAACCGTCAGACTCGGATCGTTGACCAGAGTATCTTCCAGTTCCAGCAGCTGTTCGTCCTCAGCAATGATCTTGATGCCGCCAACATCATGTATAGTCAGAGCGGTCGCATCGAACTTGATTCTCTCCCCACCGAAGTTCTGAGCTATCGCTCGTTCTGCTTGAACAAACTCGGTCAACATCTCTGATTCCGGCGTTACCAGCAGTTCCAGGGGAATGCCCGATCTCTTTGCCCTTTCTGCTGCCATTTCCTGAGCCCGACGCTGGACCACACTGAAAATCCAGTTGGCAATCTTGCGGTTTGCCTTCTCTGCGATGCGCCGAGGGCGTTTGATCCGGTAGAGCCCGACCAGCTGCCCTTGCCGCCCCAGGCACATGACCCCGTTAATGGGCGCCTCTCGGTAGTAAAAATCAGGGTTCAGGTGGTATTGCGAAAAGAGTTCCCGTTCACGATCGCCCAAGGCCCCATTGCCACGGCAGATGATTTCGCGGAGTTCCCCTTTGAAGTGTATCCGTTTCTGTGCCGGAGCTTCCGGGCAGATCCGCAGCAACAGCCTTTTGGTGAGAGCTTCCAGGGTTTCTCTCAGGACAAAGCCGTCCGAAATCAAGATCTGCGTCAACCGCAGGGCGTCATTGGGGTCCAAATGCCCGCAGAACCAGCGTTCTGCAATATTGAAGAGTTCGTTTCGGTGGATGAATGATGTCAAGTACACTTCAAAGGCCTTTCGCAACCTCGCGCTTGCTGTTTCCGCAGGGCCGACGAACCTTCCACCAGAGTCACCAAATCAATTCTATACCGATTTTCTCCTTGGTGCACCCGCAAAAGCATGTCATAATCTGTCCCTGCCGGCAAGGGACCAACTTTTGAGGGACAGATGACACGACTGAAAATCACCATAAAGGATGCCGCTGAGCTGCTCGGAGTGACAACCAAGACCATCCAGCGCTACCTTGCTAAAGGGCGTCTGACAAGAATCAAGGAAGGGACACGGACCCTTCTTCTGCTTGCTGAAGTGAAGGGCCTGGGCAACGCCACAGACATGGGACAGGGACATAATCATCCGGTACCGCGAAAGACCTTGGGGACAGGACAAGCTGGGGACACCGTGACCCTGAGCAGGGAGCGCTACGAACAGCTACTACTCGAACTGGGGGAGCTTCGAAAGCAAAATCAGTTCTTCCTGGAATTCAAAGGGATGCTGCAAGCCAAGGAAGAAGCCATGCACCGGTTGGAGAGAAGTGTGGATGAGCTTCGAAGTCGATTGGAGGCATTGGAGTTAAAGACATTGGAAGCAGATGCTGCAGGTAGCCCTGGAGAATCTCGGGAAGGAATTTCGCCTGCTGGCGAAAAGACCGGAATCAAACCCAAGAAACCTTGGTGGCAGAGTTGATGGACTCCCGGATCTGGCAATGGTCATGCTTTCCGCAAGACGCATCCCAACCTGACGTGCTATTTGACCGTGAACGCTTTCTTCCGGTAAACGTCAGTCCTGGCATTATCTCCTAATTCTTTGTAAAGGTCTGCCTGTAGCAGATAGACCTGTTTCAGTTTCGAGGGGTCGTCCTGGGAGAGAATCTCAGCCTTCTCAGCGAATTGCAGAGCCTTCTGCCGTGCCCCTTTCGCTCGCCATGCCTGCGCCAGGGCAAAAAAAGCCTCCCCATTGTGGACATCGACCTGGATGGCCTGTTCGAGAAGGGGGATCGCTGCATCCGCCTTTCCTTGTGCCAGCAGAGCCCTGGCCTGTTCAACCAGGTGCAGGGAGGCCAGCCGCTGAGGCGAGGACGGGGAAGATTCCTTTCCCCCAGGCTGGCTCACGGGTGCTTCCTGCGGTGCCATCAGATCGCTTTCCTTGATGAGGGGCTGTGGCTTGATGATTGACGCCGGTTTTGGCGGCTTTGCCGATTCTGCCGGCTTGGTCGCCGGGGCAGACTGAACAGGGGACGGAGAATGCCATTCCGAGGGAATGCCGACAGACTTCCTGGGGCCGCAGGCGGCAATCAGGAAAACTGCACCAAGCAATGCTATCCAGCAGAATCCGCACTTCGCTGGGGATGTCCGTAAGGCAAGCGCTCCCATCGGTCTACTCCTCTGTTGATAACCGCCACCCATCAGTATCACCTGTGAAGCACACAATACTCGTTGGGCACATGCTCTTCGAGAAAAATCTCAAGGCGTCTTTCCCGGCAGCGCGGTGTGGACAGTTGCCCGGATTGAAGGCAGATGAGCCGTTGGGCGATTCCCGGAGGAATGGGGAATTCCTGAGGGTATATCCAGGGACGAACCTGGTGGATGAACCTCAGGCCGAGCCGTGCGGCGGCTGGCCGAGCCGCTGGAGGGAGCGGGCGATGATCGTCGTAACCAAGCCCGACGACTATTAGGAGATCGGTAGTGTAACCCACGTACCACCCGTCACGCATTTCCGGAGAGAAACCGGCCTGGGCAGCAAGAGGGAACTCGAGGCCGGCGCTGCTCATTTCGCCAGGTGCTCCCCGCCGCACCGCACCTTGCAAAATATTGGTAATCAAACAGGCTCTGGCAGCGCTCGTAGCAGCAACGAATTCAACATGGCGCCGTTGCTGAACCTCACCACTTTCCGCAACCACCTCCTTGACTCCAAGCAGATAAGGTATTTGGCCGTCGTTATCCAGTGCGCAGAAAGCCCTGCCCAATTGCATCACCGTTATTGAAAACTCTCCCAGAGCTGATGGCAGAACAGCTGTTAGGGGCGCTGTCAGCCCGAAGCTACGCAGCGTGGTAGATATCGTTTCAGCTCCGACCCGAACCGCAAGGTCGGCGGTAGCTGCCTCGCTGGATTGTTCAAGAGCGTCCCGAAACAGGATTCGGCGGTGATATCGGTTGTCGTGGTCCATGGGGATCAGGTCTGCCTCAGAGTCCTCAGATGTCCTTGGTTCAACAAGCAGCCAGGAAGCCGGGGTCATTTGATCCAGAGCACTCAAATAGATCAGGGGCATAATCACGGACCCCGCCGGTCTGCTCATTTGAGTACGGTCCAGAACATCGGGCCCATAATTTCTCCCGCCAACCAAGGCAAGAATCGAGCCGGTCTTCGGTTGCACGGCCAGGATTGCAGCCTGAAGGGTACTCGGTTGGAGCGTTGCATTATGATCGGAGATATCCTTTTCCAACCAGGCCAATTCCTCCTTCAAGACCCTGTCAGCCAGCAAAGCCATCTCCGGGTGAAGTGCGGTATAGATGGTCAGCCCTTCCGAGGCCAGTACCTTTTCCTCATAAAGCTCACGGAGCTGCTGCTGAACATGATCTACGAAGTAAGGAGCAATATTCCTCGGGAGCAACCGAGTAGCGGTGCGAAGGGGTTCTCCCCGCGCTTTTTCATATTCCAGGTCAGGGATCATGCCCAGGTTCAGCATCCGTTTGAGCACCAGGTTGCGCCGGTCCAGTACGGCTTGGGGGTTTCGCACCGGTGAATAGATGCTGGGGGCGCGAATGATTCCTGCCAGGGTTGCGCATTCGGATAACGTCAGGTCGTCCACGTTCCTGCCAAAGTAGTAGCGTGCGGCCTCACCCATGCCATGAATGGCCGCGCTGCCACGCTGGCCCATGTAGATCTCGTTCAGATACATTTCGAGAATCGCCTGCTTCTCGTAGATCGCTTCCAGGATAACAGCCATGGTAGCTTCCTGGAACTTTCGCCGGAATGTGCGTGCCGGTTCAAGAAAGTAGTTCTTCACCAGCTGCTGGGTAATGGTCGAGCCTCCCTCCACCACCCGACCGGCAGTGATATCGGTGTACAAGGCGCGCAGCATTGCCCTCCAGTCGACTCCCCGATGTTCATAAAAACGATGATCTTCGATGGCAAGCACCCCGTCAACCAGGTAAGTCGGCACCTGGGTGATGTTGACCAGCAGGCGGCTTTCTCGGTCCGGGCCAAACAGTCGAGCAATTTCAAGCGGTTCCAATTCGAGAAAAGCGATCTCGGTCCGACCGCTCTTCACGCTGACGAGGGTGCTCTGCTGAAAGGTGAAATCGACTCGTTGCGCCGCCAGGGCACGACCCGGAAATTGAAACTCCCGCAGATATGCGGTCACGGTATCTCGGCCAATCTTGTATTCCCCGGCCTGGAGCGGCTCTTTGATCGCTTCCTGGTAACCTCGCTCTTCCAACAGCTGTTTTACGTGAGAGAGGGAGAGCTGTTGGCCGGGATAAAGCGGCACGGTTGCAGAAAAAATGCGCGACGGGATACTCCACCGACGGGAGTCGAACCGTTGCGTAACCTCGATGTAGAAGTAGGCAAAATAGCCACTTGCGACCAACAGGAGGCCAACCAGGACCGCTACGGGCGCTTTCCAGGTGCGCCACCAGCGAGGTTGCTTCTTGAATGACAACATGGGCCGGTCCTACCCCCAATCCCCTGGATACGCCTTCGTCCGGTTCTTAGCCAACATTCCGCCATTCCTCCTTTCGGCATCCATACCGCCCCGGCCTGTTGCATGGGAGTCTCCAGCTTCTCTGCAGAAGACAGGCCCGGTTCATTTCCGCGTCAGCTTGACGAGGCATTCGATGTGCGGGGTGTGAGGAAAGAAGTCAAATGTCTGCACCGCATCGACACGGTAGGCTTCGAGCAGGACCACGAGATCCCTGGCAAGCGTAGCTGGATTACAGGAAACTGTCAGGATGCAGGGGGAAGCGGCAGCCAGGAGCGCTTGGAGGACCCGTGGGTGCATGCCGGCCCGGGGAGGGTCGGTGATGATCACCTCCGGCCTTTTCTGGCCGGTTGCTGAAGGGCTTATGGTGCTGACGACATCCTTGAGGTCTCCCACAATGAAGGTGCAGTTGCCAATGCCGTTCAAGGCGCAGTTTTCGCGGGCGTCACGCACCGCCTCTTCATTCACCTCGACGCCCACTACCCGGCGCACGCCCTGGGCAAGGAAAAGGGCAATACCTCCGGTTCCGCAATAGAGATCCCAGACTGTTTCGCTGCCGCTGAACGCTCCCAGCTTAAAGATGGCGCGGTAGAGCTGCTCTGCCGCAAAAGGATTGGTCTGGAAAAAAGACTGTGGGGAAATCTTAAAGCGAAGGGAGCCGAGACGCTCTTCGATGAAACCGGAACCGGTCAGACAGCGATGCACATCGCCGGAGGCAACCTGGGCTTTGCTGTCGCTGACAGAATGGACGAAGGTGGTGAGGTTAGGAAAACCAGCCTGCAGGTGGCTGGCAAGTCTTTCGATGACGGCGGCATGGCCTCCCTGACTGGAAGTCAAGAGATGAACCATCCGTTGAGCCGTACGCTTTCCTTCACGGACAACGAGAAACCGCCAGAATCCCTGGTGTGTTCTGGTATTGTAGGCAGGCAGGCCACTCTCCCGACACCACTCCCGAGTCGCCCTCAGCAATGCCACCGCCTCCGGCGATTGCAGAAAACACTCTTCGAGGTTCACCACAGCTTCAAAGGATTTTCGAGTGTGCTGGCCAAGAGCGACGCTGGCAGGATAACGGGCCGGCTCTGGGTCAGGTTTTCGCTGCATCAGCCAGCACCGCTGGGAGAAAGTGAATTCCATCTTGTTTCGATACCAGATGGTTTGCGGTGAAGCAACCACAGGCAACAGCTCGGCCCTTTCCAGCCCCGGCAAATGCTGCAGGGCTTCCAGCACTTGCTGCTGCTTCCACCGCAACTGTTCCTCATACCGCAGATGCTGCCACCGACATCCCCCGCAGACACCAAAGTGGGAACAGAATGGTTCAACATAATGAGG
Source organism: Syntrophobacteraceae bacterium (assembly GCA_033812955.1). GTDB lineage: Bacteria > Desulfobacterota > Syntrophobacteria > Syntrophobacterales > Syntrophobacteraceae > JADGQM01. The sequence goes on from JAPXSS010000009.1 coordinate 41,351, forward strand.
CGACTGAGCGATGGTTTCGACTACATACCCTTCAGCGAACTGGCGTTTCCTTCTGGTGATCCTGACCCGTGCCTGTTGACCGGGAAGGCCTTGATCCACGAACACCACCAGACCATCCAGCCGTCCAAGGGCTGCTCCTCCGAAGGCAAGCTTTTCGATGTCGAGCTCAACTTCCATGCCCTTGCGGAGATCACTCCGCAGGGGCCTGTCCCCGCTTTCACTGCCAATTCCCACCACCAGCTCAGCTCCTCCCGGATCAGAGTTGCAGCCATCCCAAAGCAATCGCAGTCGCCATCTTTTCTCGCTACGGCAATTATGCTAATACAAATCCGCGTGGATGAACAGGAGAAGCGTGCCCACCGGGCCTGCTAAAGACTCATTTCAAGGAGGGGGTGCAGATTTTGTCAGCCCTGCTCAACCGCCTGCATACATACGGTCGTCTGATCAAGTTTTCTCATACCATCTTTGCCCTGCCCTTTGCCCTGGCTGCGGTGCTTCTCGCCCATCGCCAACAGCCGGTGAGTCTCTCGACCCTGGGCTGGATTGTTCTGGCCCTGGCTGCAGCCCGGTCAGCCGCCATGGGTTTCAATCGCTACGTCGATTACGATTTTGACCGCCGCAACCCGCGCACCGCTACCCGGCCACTGGTGGTCGGGGATATTGAACATTCTTCCGTGCTGCTTTTGATCTTTGTTTCTTCGTTGCTTTTTCTGTTCAGTGCCGGCATGCTCGGCCACCTCTGTCTGGCCCTTGCCCCCCCTACCCTCTTGGTTCTTTTCTGCTATTCTTACACCAAGCGTTTCACTTCCTTTTCCCACCTGGTGCTCGGGTTTGCCATCGGTCTCGCCCCGGTCGGGGCCTGGGTGGCCAGTACCGGATCCATCGACCTGCGTATCCTGCCACTGGCCATGGCTCTCATGACCTATATCGCCGGCTTTGATATCCTTTATGCCTGTCAGGATTTTGAATTCGACCGCAAACAGCGGTTGTTTTCATACCCGGCCTGCCGGGGGGTTGCCGAGGCGTTGCGTTTTTCCTCGCTGCTGCACACTCTATCCTTCCTCCTGCTTCTCATCGTCTATGGGGTTTTCGACATGGGAGGCGTCTATCTCGTATTCCTGGCCATCATTGGGCTGCTCCTCTTTCTGGAACACCAACTGGTGCGGCCCGAACGGCTGGAGCGAGTCAACCTGGCCTTTTTCCACATCAACAGCGCCATCTCTCTGCTCATCCTGGCGGCGGTAGCCCTTGATACATGGACGCGCTGAAGCTGGATCGAGAACATCGAGAACAAAGACCTATGAAGAGATATTATCGTAACCTCCAGGATTTTATTGCCAGCCTCGAGGCAGTGGGTGAACTGCAGCGCATCAAGGTGCCCGTTTCCAGCGAGCTCGAAATCACCGAGATCACAGATTTGGCATCCAAGAGTCCGGGGGGTGGAAAAGCTTTATTGTTCGAACAGGTTGTTCAGTCCCCGTTTCCCGTTCTGACCAACGCTTTTGGCAGTGAACGACGCATCGGCCTGGCACTCGGGGTTCGTCATCTCGATGCTCTGGCCGCTCGGGTGCGCCGGTTTCTGGAAGTGGAGCCGCCCAAAACCTTTAGAGACGGTTTACGCCTGCTTCCTCTTGGCCTTGATTTGATGAGGTTCCTGCCCCGAACGGTCAAGCGCGCCCCTTGTCAGGAGGTGGTGTTGCTGGATGATCAAGTGGATCTCACAAAACTGCCGGTGCTCAAGTGCTGGCCCCAGGATGGCGGACCGTTTGTCACGCTCCCGGTGGTTTTCACGCGGAGCCTCGAAACGCGGCGCCGCAACGCCGGGATGTATCGGCTTCAGGTATATGATCGCCGCACCACCGGGATGCATTGGCATATCCACAAAGATGGGTCGCATTACTTTCAGGAATACCGGAAACAAGGAAGACGCATGCCGGTAGCGGTCGCGATTGGTACTGATCCGGCCACTACCTACGCGGCAACTGCGCCTTTGCCTCGAGGTATTGACGAAATGCTGCTGGCTGGCTTCATCCGGCAGGTGCCAGTCCCCATGGTGCGGTGTTTGACGGTTGACCTCGAAGTTCCGGCCGAAGCCGAGTTTGTCTTGGAGGGTTACGTCGATCCTGAAGAATTGCGCCCTGAGGGACCTTTCGGAGACCACACCGGCTATTACTCCCTGGTTGGCGATTATCCGGTCTTTCACGTTACCGCCATTACTCATCGCAAACACCCGGTCTATGCCGCTACCATCGTTGGCCGACCCCCCATGGAGG
>JAPXSS010000010.1:0-42588 GCA_033812955.1 Syntrophobacteraceae bacterium
TTGTTCATGGTCACAATTGCCCCGTCGGCATCGACACTCACCACCCCGGCGGCAATGTTGCCTAACACGATTTCCATGTAGCGACGACGGTCCTCCAGTTCCGCCAGGCTCTGCTGCAAAGCTCCATACGCCCGGTCAAGCTGCTCCCGACCCTCCCGCAGGTCGTGCACCATGTTGTTGAAGGATGCCATGAGCATGCCGATTTCGTCTTTGCGGTCGCCATCCACCTGGAGACTGAGATTGCCGTCGGCCACGGACTGGGTGGCCGATACCAAGGTCTCGATGGGAACGGTGATGCTTCTGGCCAAGAAGAACGCAAACCAGATAGCACCGAACACCACGAGCAGGGTAATTATGGAAAAGGTGATGAAGTGACTGCGCTTCAGGGGGTTGTGCAGCAGTTTGAGCTGCAGATAGTCCTCGTAGCCGATCCCCACCGCTCTCAGCCGGTCCGTAACGTGTTCCGGAAAAACCTTGAATGCCAGGACCTTGCTTACGGCATTAAATGATGAGGGATCGTCAAAGGGGTAATACAGCTGTACCCCGAGAGCCTCCCGCTTCTTGTCGAAGGTGATGGTCCTGACGTGAGCCAAGTCGTCGGTGTCCGATGCGGCAACGTTCTTGAAAGCAGTCGGCTCGAACTCGGGGGCGTCGGGGCGTTGCACCTCGCACAGCAGCTTCCCGCCGGACCCCAGCAGCATGAGACGATCCAGGTGATGGCGCTGGAGCAGGGGTGCCAGAAGACCCCGGCAATCGCCAACGGTCGATTCGCGCTGGGCCAGGACGGCCGGGAGCTCATCGATCGCCAGCCGGGTGTCTGCCAGAAACTCCTTCTTCTCCTCTTCCAGATACTCCTTGGCAAAAGTGACTGATTCTACCAGAGACTGTTCCACCCGGTGGCTGAACCAGTACTCGAGGCTCGAAAAAATAAACTGGGTTGCCAGCCAGAACAGCGGCAGCGTGGGGATCAGGCTCAAGCCCACAAAAGCCGCCACCAGGCGGGTTTTGAGTTTGGTGCCGAGGAGATTGCGTTTCCGTTCGAAGAGAAGTTTGACAATGTTGCGCAGCACCAGATAGGCGAGCAGCAGGAGCAGGATAACGTTGAGGTTAATCAGCGCAAACAGGAGGATATTGCCCGACAAGGGCAAGTCGGGCTGGAGCTGGAAGAACCATCCTTCAAGAAATCCAAATATGATCACCAGCAGGAAAAGCAGAACAACCCAGAACCGCTCTTTGCTGCGGCGGTCCTTGAAAAAGGTGAAGCCGGGGAATTTCATGCTCGGGTACCCTTCCGGAAGGATTCCTACAGGGTGAAGGTGACGACCTGCCAGTCGGTTTCAAAATCCCACAGCGACACGAAAAAGAAGATGTAACGGAAAAAGAGAGGGAGTTCGACCTTGGAGAGCTCCGCTTTGATCCGCAACTCATAAGGCTGACCTGTTTCAAGGCGCCAAAGAGGGAGCAGAGGCAAATCTCGGACCGTACTCATCCATTCCTTGGCTTCGGTAAAACTCCTGGTAACCCTCGCTGTCCCGGCAGTGCCCGGGAGCTGAACCTGATACTCGTTCTTCAGATAGTCGTATTTGATGGTGTGCTCGAGGACGACATCCTGAATCACGGAGGCAAAGAAGAGCGCACCGGGTTTTTCCACAACAGTGCGAATGCGAAAGGTGGTGGCAACACCACTGCGGATGGCTTCCTCCATACTCGGGGTAAAACAATCCTGGATGAAAAAACTGACCCTCAGAACACTGGAGTCTTCCCCTATTTCGATTTTGACAATCTCGGCCTTATTTTTCGCCAAGGCCGAGGAGACGGGCAAGCCGCCGACCATCAGCCAGTAACAACAAATCATGTATGACAATATTTTGATCATGATATCATATGGTTAGGATGAACAGTCGAAGATGGTCAGTCAAGTAGAAAGAATTGTAGCGAAAGCGCCAAAACCTGACAAGCGCTTTCTGTCAGCCGCCGAGCAGCAGGCGGGAAGCCATTCGGGCAATTCTTCGGGGGGGAGAGGCAGGGCTGTTGAGGTGGGCCAACTGCTGGCCCGATTGGTTCCGTGAAGAGCGACGCATCTGAATGGGAGAGTGCCGGGGGGGGGGATAATTGCCTCTTGATGAGCGAACAATTGCCAGCCTGCGCTAGCCGAAGGCAGGACTGGCTCCCACCATAGGCGGGTGGCCCTGGAGGGGGAAAAAAGCGGCAGCAGGGCTTGGGGGTGGTGGGATCAAATGGTATCCAGGGAGGGACAGCAACTTCCTGATGAAGGCGTTATGGAGGGCATGCCCCGCCTTGTGTACTTCGAAGCACCCGATCAAGGGTCTTCCCGCCAAGGCTAGATCCCCCATGAAGTCGAGGATCTTATGGCGAACGCATTCATCCACATAGCGGAAGCCATCCTGATTCAAAACCCGGAAATCGTCAAACACGACCGCATTTGCCAGGGAGCCGCCCTGAGCCAGTCCCATGCTTTGAAGCTTCTCCACATCTTTGAGAAAACCAAAGGTTCTGGCACGCGCGATATCCTGCCCGAACGAGGCCGTGTCAAAGGACCACAACAGGGTTTGTTTGCCCACCAAGGGGTGGGGAAAATCAATGGAGTAGCGAACCTGAAAATGGTTGGCAGGGGTCGCTTTGACGAAAGCCTCCCCCTCGCGGAGGCAGACCGGTCTGGTCACTATCAGGCACTGGCGTGGAGCATTCTGTTCTTTGACACCGGCGTCCTTCAAAATCTCCAGAAAGGGAGCGGCGCTGCCATCAAAAATGGGGACCTCGGGACCATCCAGTTCAATCAAGACGTTGTCGACACTGCCGACATAAAGCGCCGCCATCAAATGCTCGATGGTGGACACCGTTGCGCCATTGGAACCAATGCTGGTAGCCAGCGAGGTGTTCACAACCTGATGGGCATGCGCTCGAACTGCAGGGTGATGCCCAAGATCCATGCGCCGGAACCTCACGCCGAAATTCACCGGCGCAGGCCGTAGCCGCATGGTTACTTTGGCACCCGAATGTAATCCAATACCCCTGCAGGACACTTCCTGTAAGACCGTGTGCTGCACCATAGAGATTAAGTTCAAGCCCCTTATCCTCCTCAGCGACATCGTACCTAAGCACTAACCATGCCAGAGGCAAGGGCATCGCGCACAAAACCATCCCGATATGTTACGGCAGGCACATGGGGTGATGGTTTGCGTGGAATGCGGGAAGCGTTCACCTGAGTCTCTGGCTACCAGGTACCCCGCTGGCGTGGCAGAAAGAGCACAAACCCTGTGTCTTTTATGCCACACGCCTTGATTGTGAGCGAAGAGCTTGCTTTGTGTTGTCCAGACACCCTTAATGAAGGCAGGTTTTTGGTAGCAGGTGCACAACGATGACTTGATTCCCGCCTTGGGATGCCAGATACTGTATGCACTGAAGCGGCCGAAGCGGTGAGGGGTAGTAGGTCGGTCCGGCCGTTGTGCCTGGTGGCATCGGAGCCCTTGCGTCCGATGGGTCTGACGAAGGTGCAGCGACTCGTTTCGGGATCTTCCTGATAAGGAGCGTATCGGGTCATGAGAATTGAAGATTTTCCTGGGGAAATGCTGCCCTATGTGATGCCTGGAGCGGGTGGCAGGTACGTCTATAGGTGTATTCACTGTAACGGGACCTACGGCATTGACAAGCTGCTCTATACGTGTCCGGAGTGCGGCAGTGTGCTCCTGATCGAGGATGCCGAATGGGAGAGACTGAGATCGATTCCCGGCCCGTTGTGGCGGAAGATTTTCGATTACCGGGGGATGCTGAACAACCAGGCACTGAAAGGGATCTACCGCTACCATGAATTGATTGGTTCGGTCATCCCATTGGAGGCTGTCGTCTACCTTGGGGAGGGTCACACTCCGGTAGTGGCGGGCAACGACCGGCTCGCACACTGGGTTGGCAGGCCCTTTTTCTTCAAGAACGACGGGCAGAATCCCAGCGCCTCCTTTAAGGACCGGGGGATGGCCAGCGCCTTCAGCTACCTCAACTACCTGATCAGCCATCAAGGGTTGGAGGACGTGCTTGCGATTTGCGCCTCAACCGGGGATACTTCCGCCTCCGCTGCCCTTTATGCCTCCTATTTCACCGCCGGGGTAAAGTCGGCAGTCCTGCTGCCTCATGGCAAGGTAACCGCTCAGCAACTGGGGCAACCTCTCGGAGCCGGTGCCATGGTCATCGAGATTCCCGGGGTGTTCGATGACTGCATGAAAGTCGTTGAGCACCTTGCAGAGCAATACGCAGTAGCGCTGATGAACTCGAAGAATGCCTGGCGAATACTGGGCCAGGAATCCTACAGTTATGAAATTGCTCAGACGTTCGACTATGATGTGAGCGACCTCGTGGTGGTGGTCCCCATTGGCAATGCGGGGAACATCACCGCCGTCCTGCAAGGCTTTTTAAAGCTCCACGACCTGGCGATCATCCCCGCCTTGCCCATGGTGATCGGCGTTCAGTCAGAACACGCTAATCCGGTCTTTCGCTATTACCTCGAGCCATCCGCGGCAAAACGCCGCTTTAAGCCGGTGACGGTGCGCCCGAGTGTGGCGCAGGCGGCGATGATCGGCAATCCGGTGTCCATGCCGCGCGTGATTGAACTGGTGGAACGCTACCGGCAGGTGGCGGGAGGGAATGCGGTCGAGGTGGTTGAGGTGAGCGAGCAGGAAATCATGGATAGCATGCTCACCGTCAATCGCAACGGTCATATTGCGTGCACTCAGGGCGGCGAATCCCTAGCTGGCATTCGACGGGCAGTCGCGCAGGGCAAGGTGCCCGCCAATCGCGTGGCGATTTTGGATGCAACCGCCCATGCCCTTAAGTTTGCGGGCTTCCAGGAGAAGTATTTTACAAACAGCTTCGAACCCGATTTCGAGGTCAGCCCCAGGCCGGAGCTTCAGAACGCCCCTCACCTGGTTGCGTTCCCGGACGAGGTGCCGCGGCCTTTGCCCGGCAGGCATCTGGAAAGCGAGGCGCTGGCAAGCTTTGTTACCTATACCGCGGGCGCCATTGCCGAGATGCTGGGTCTGAAGCGCCGCTAGAGACCGAGGATACGGGTGCAGGCAACTCGGGGCAACCCATACCGGGGCCATCTCCGACCCGTCGTCACCGCGAAGTTGAGGAGCCGGCCTCCCTGCTGGTTTCCATCTGTACAGGAAGGGGCGGCCCCCGGCAATGGTCAGCTTGGGCTGTGGGGCCGTCCCGAAAATGATATCAACCACCCAACGAGAGGAGCGCCGATTTGAGATGAACAACATTCTCCCCTACAACAATATCTACCCCCAATTCGCAGACGATGTTTTCATCGCCCCAAGCGCCTGGGTCATCGGCGATGTCGTAATCGGATCGAGGAGCAGCGTCTGGTTCCATACCGTAGTCAGGGGCGACGAACACTACATCCGCATCGGGAATGAGACCAATGTGCAGGATCATGCCACGCTTCACGGCACCCCGGTTGACTATCCGCTCGAAATCGGCAATCGCGTGACCATCGGTCATGGTGCCATCGTTCACGGCTGTCTCATCGAAGATGAGTGCATGATCGGCATGGGGGCCATCATCATGGACGGGGCGAAGATCGGAAAAGGCTCACTCATCGCCGCTGGTTCCCTGGTCACGCAAGGCCTTGTCGTTCCAGCTGGCTCCCTGGTTGTGGGTTCCCCCGCCAAGGTGATCAAGACCCTGGATGAAACAGAGCACAAACGCATGCTGCGGAGCGTCACCAACTATCTGCAGCTGATTGCCACTTACCAGAATGGTGCCCTCTTTGATGATGCCAAGAAGGTGAAAGGTTTCCTGGGCTGAATTTCAGCGCCATTGACTGCTGGGAGCTACAAAGAGCGGCTGATTCCGGGTGAGAGGGTACGTTCCAACCAGGACCCCGCGCTCCATCAGTTCGACGGCGCCTTTGAGCAGACCTTCCTGGGTCCCGTTCCACTGGCGACTGGCGTGCTCGATGGTGATGGACTGGTTTTCCTCCGTCAGCGCACAAAGGAGGATGTAGAGAGAAGTCGCCTCGACTGAGGTTCCCAGTTTGAAAATGTTGCGATCCATATGCATGATAGGTTCTCCGTAATTGGTTTTCCCTGGCAGCCAGCCGCTGGTCGCTGTCTGCCTTCTCTTGACCGGCAAGCTTTTATACCGGTCTTCTTAAGAAGTCTCAAGGTTCTGGCTGCAAAAGTCATGTTGCTTGCGCTTGTTCGGCACAGTCCGTTGATTAAAGAGCCGAGGAGCGTTCTTGGCTTCGTGGCAGGCGCTCACAGCGGCCGGAAAAAGTGGGAGGGCCGACGCCGAAGGCTACCTCGGAAGAACAAGCCGGATCTGAAGCTGAATTAACCCTGCCATGTCAGGGACTTGCGGCTTGGTGGCGGGTTTCTCCAACCGGCCGAGATGGTCCAGTTCCGCCACCAACGAGTCGTAGTTGCGGGCGGGAATCTCGGCGGTGACCACCTGCGGCAGCTGGGTGTTGCTGCCATCGTTGACTGGCAAGATCGCACCATCGAGCTTCTCGACCAGTTCTTTGATCCGGGAGAGGGTCGCTGCCGGGCTCGATGGTCCGGTTGACTCAGTTCGCCCTAGTGCCGGGGAAGGCACTGGCGCGACCTTCCTTGCTAAAACCTGTTGCTCCGCCTGGGGAGCGGTGGTGGGTGTTCTCGCTGTTGGCAGTTGTGGCATCTGGACGGATGGTACTGTTGCCACCCGGTCGGCGACAGGTTTCATCTGCAGCACCAGTTCAACGGGCTTTGGGATAGCGTGGGGAGGGGCCAGAGGAGCGGGGCGAGAGGCGGAAAGCGGGTGTGAAGCTGGTGAGGATTGCTCCGGCGAAGTGGGTGCAGTCGCTCGTGGAGGAGCGGATGCAGTGGGTACCTGAAGCGGCGGAGCCGGAGGGATTGGTGCAAGTTGGGACTTTTCGGGCTCCGTGCCACGATACAACAGGACAACAAGGAGCGACGCCGCAATGAGCCCGGCAGCCTCGAAGGGCAGCTTGAGCTTCATGGGGATGAACAGCCAGCTCATAAGACGCTTGAACCAGCCGGGCTGCTCCAGCCTTGCGTGGACGCTCGTTAAGAAATCTGCGGGCGCCCGGACACGGGGGAGCGAGTCCATAGCATCGAAGTAGGCCCGAAGGGCAGCCCATTCGGCGGAGCAGGCCTGACAGTGGGCGAGATGCTGTTCCAAGTCGATCCTGGTGACAGGATCGAGCTGATTATCCGCGTATTCGATTAATAATTCGGTTACTTGCGAACAGTTCACTCAGATCACCCCTTTCACTTGTTCGCAGAGCCGCTGTCGGGCGCGGGCCAGCTTCGACTTGACCGTACCCAGTGGGTAACCCGTGACCTTCGCTATTTCCTCATACGAAAGCCCTTCGATATCCCGCAGAATGACAACCGTCCTGTGATCCTCGGGAAGGGCTGCGATCGCTTGCTGGAGCGCCGCCTCCTGTTCCTGGCGGGTGAGTTGATCAAGGGCTGACGGTGCCGGGTCTGGAAGTTCCAGTAAGGCGTGTCCAGGGTTTGACGGGTCCGCCAGGTGGTCGATCCGCACCATTTTCCTTCGCGTTCGGTATTCAAGGGACTTGACCCGGTTGCGACAGGTATTGGCGGCAATGGTGCAGAGCCAAGTGGAAAAACTGGCTTCAAACCGGAAATCCCGCAAAGAGCGGTAGACCTTGACGAAGGTTTCCTGAGCACAGTCACTGGCTTCATTGTAGTCTCCCAGCATCCGATAACACAGGTTGAACACCCGGTCCTGGAAGTGCAGGACCAGCTGGTCAAAGCCCCACCGATCGCCGTCGAGAAACGCCCGGATCCAGGTTGTTTCCGGCGATTCGGGTAATGGCCGCGGTTTACATGTTTCACTCATGTGGACAACACTTGCAGCATTTGGTTCCGTACCCGGACTGTCGCAGGTTAGGGTCAGTGGTCCGGGGATCAAAAACAACCGGATTCCCGTTTGAGCTTTGCGGGAATGAGTGCGTCTCTGAGCAGGCGTGCCTTGGGGGTGAGAGTCCCCTCCGGGAGATGCCCACTCCCGGCAACTAACGGTAACTGCGTCGCCGCGCGGCGGAGTGTAGAGCAACCGAAAGCAAAGATCCAGTCCACACGATTCGGCCGTACGTCTCGACGAGCCAGCTCATTCATGGTGAACTCCGGACCGGAAGCTGACGGGATGCCCGTCAGAGGAGACTCCGGAAGCCCGCCACGCCGGGTGGACAGCGAAAAAGCAGTGACGGGGTGCAGAGGGTGGTTGGTGACGGAATCCATTGCCTCAGTCCTTGAGAAGGTAAAACCATAAACCGGAGAGCCGGATGCGGGAGATCCGCCAGCCTGGTTCGGAGGGAGGGACGGTATAAGCCAATGCACCGTTCCTGCCCCTATCAGGCCGGTTATTCCTTGTCATCCTGACAGAGACCTACTGGGAATCGGAACTTGTCTGCTCCAGGGTGACAGGACCGCCATCGGCATCCAAGATGAAATAGCGAGCGCCCTTTCCCAATGCGTGCTCAATCCATGACTGCCGGCAGTTGGAGGAGGCCTGGGGCAATTCTCGGGTGTCAGGTCAAAACGGAGCGCCACGTCCCGAAAGGCCGTTCTGATGATCTCGACCAGTTCGGGCACGTCCGCAGGGACGGTGCCACGAATCGTGCAGGGCATAGCCTGCCTCCCGTCAGAGCCCAGCAGTTATTTGTACCACAAGCCGTCAGGCGGTCTCCATCATTCTCACCGCACCGCTTCAAGCGTCTCGTTCAGGGAACCGGTCCGGTATCCTTGCAGATCAAGGGTCACATAACGGTAGCCAGCCATCCGGCAGGGCGCGATCACCTCCTCCCGCTGATCGGCGGCGAGCAACCGCTCCAGGTCGTCTTGCATCAGTTCGATGCGAGCCACCACTCCGTGGTCGCGGACCCGCACCTGGCGAAAGCCCAATCCCCGGAGGGCGGTTTCGGCCCGCGCGATGCGTTCGAGGCGCTCGCGGGTGATCGTTTCGCCATAAGGAATGCGGGACGTCAGGCAGGCAGAGGACGGGCGATCCGAGTTCGGCAAGCGCTCACTTCGCGCCAGTTGGCGGATGGCCTGCTTCCCCAAGCCGACTTCGAGCAGGGGTGAGCGAATCCCGAGTTCCCGCAGCGCGATGAGGCCGGGGCGATAATCAGCGAGGTCGTCAGCGTTCGTGGCCTCAATGACCCACGGTAAGCCCTGTCGGCGAGCCTCGGCGAGCAGCCGAGTGAAGAGTCGCTTCTTGCAGAGGTAACAGCGGTTGGGGGGATTGGCCCGGAAGTGGGGATCGGCGAGTTCGTCCGTTTCCAGCGTGATCCAGCGGACGCCGAGCGCTCTGGCAAGGAGGCGGGCCGACTCGAGGTCACTGGGCGAGAAGATGGGCGAAACGGCGGTTACCGCCAGCACCGCCTCCCCCAGAGCCTTCTGAGCGGCCGCCAGCAGGAGCGAACTGTCAACCCCTCCGGAAAAGGCCACCAGCACCCCGCCCATTGCCCGCAGGGTGGTCAGCAGCTCCTCATATCCTGCTGTGACAAGTTGCGAGTAGCCAGCTGCCGGTTGATCGTTTTCAAGGGTTTCACTAGCGGACACATTTTCCTCCAATGGTGAAGTTCGGTTTTTTGCTTTCTTACTTGGCAGCTTGCCAGTCAAAAGTTTTGATTTCCACGTACGTTGAATCAATTCAGATCGTTAAAAAATACGGCTCATCGCGGATTGACGTGAAAGCTGGCAGAACCTTCAAGCCTTCATTCCGGAATGGTTTAGATTGGGTATATTAATCGGCTTGATGGCGCTTGAAGGGTTGGAGCGGGAGACGGGCTTCGAACCCGCGACCCTCAGCTTGGAAGGCTGATGCTCTAGCCAACTGAGCTACTCCCGCTCGATCATGGGAGGCACTCTAACATGCCCCCGATGAGGGATGCAATGGGAAAATGGGGCATCGAGCGGGCACTGAAGTCCTTCTTCGAAGGATCCTTGGCAGGCAGTTCACCAGGGTCGCCTCGATCTCCGTCACCTCAACCTCTGGCGCTTCTCACAATTCTGGTATATCATCAGGGACCCTGAGATGGACATAAGCAGCAAGTGCGCTGCGTCCTCACCTCGGCCGGGAGCAGCAGACAACCTTTTGAAGGAGCCACGGAGCCATTGAAGACAGGGAGAACCCATGAAGCATCATTATGACGACTTGATCCCCCGCGTGAATATGCTCGAAATCTTCAAAGCCCGACAAATTGTAGAGCGGGTGCTCAAACGAACCCACCTGACCTATTACAAGAGGCTTTCGGAAGAACTCAACGCCTACATTTATGTCAAGCATGAAAACCATCTTCCCACCAATTCCTTCAAGGTGCGAGGGGCGGTTAATTTCATGGCTCATGCGTCTCCGGAGATCGAAAAACAGGGGATCATCGCCGCCACCAGCGGCAACCACGGCCTGGCAGTGGCCTGGGCGGCACAGGAGCGGGGCATCTTCTGCAATATCGTGGTCCCGGAAAATAACAATCCCGACATCAATGCCGAGATCCTCTCCTATGGCGCCCAACTGATCGAACACGGACAGGATTTTTACGAATCCCAGGACTATTGTGAAGAACTGGCGGAGAATACGGGTATGTACTATCTGCGCCAGGGAAATGAACCAGCACTCATCAACGGCATCGCCACCATGGGCTTGGAGATCTTCGAGGAACTACCCGAGGTGGATGTCATCCTCATGCCCATCGGCGGGGCAACCGGCTGTTCCGCGCTGGCCAAAGTGGTGGAAGGCATCAATCCCAAAGTTGAGCTGATCGGAGTGCAGGCCGAGCTCATGCCGTCGTTTTACGAAGCCTGGCGCAAGGGCAAACGAGTTGTCGTTCACAGTGCCGACACGGTGGCCGAGGGGTTGGCGGCTCGCTCGGTTTTTGAAGTCCCCTACCTGATCCTGAAAGACCGCATCACCGACGTCATTCTTCTGAACGAAGCGGAGCTGTTGGGAGGGGTTATGATAGCCCTTCGTTATACTCATAACCTGGCGGAAGTGGCCGGCGCAGCGACCCTGGCGGCGGCTCTCAAGGTGCGGGACCGCCTGGCGGGAAGAAAGGTGGTGGCTGTGATGACGGGCGGCAACTTGAACATGGCACGATTGCAGCACGTGCTGGCCGAGCCCGCGGCCGAAAAGCTCACTTTTGGCTTTGCAGGCTGATGCAGCCACCCCAAAACCACCTTTGTTCAGGCTGAAGCCCGTTCCGTGACGACCTGATCGATCCCGTCCTTTTCGGCCAGAAGGACATTCACCTGCTCGTCAATGGTGGTATTGAGCAGCAAGCCAACGAACTGGGCAAAGATCGGCAGTTCCCGGTGACCACGGTCGACCAGCACGGCGACGCGGACCGTTCGCGGGCGACCATAATCCATCAGGGCGTCCAGGGCCGCCCGGATGGTTCGACCGGTAAACAGGACATCATCAACCAGGATCACTTCCCGGTCGTCGATGGTGAAGGGCAGGTCGGTTGCTTTGACCACCGGATGGGTGTGCAGACGGGTCCAGTCATCGCGGTAAAGGTTGATATCGAGAGTGCCGACGGGCACCGACAGGGCATGTCTTTCGAGAATAGCCTGTTGCAGACGGCGGGCAAGATGTACTCCGCCCGTATGGATGCCGACCAGTACCGGTTCTTGACGCTCCTGAGAACTGTCCACGATGCCGTCAGCAAGCGCAGCCAAGGCTTCGCCCATTGCCTCGCCATTCATTACGATCTCACTGCCAGTCTTCCCCATTGCTTTTCCCCATCATGCAAGACCGGACCCAGCGGTAAAACGAAAGGGGCGCCTTCATCCAGGCAGCCCCTCACCTGCAGTGTCGTATGGTGCCGCGATCCCCAGGCGCTTGTGCCTTCTCCTGACTCCCCCTGCTAGACGGCTTTCCCGCTTCTCCTCGGGGCTCTTGAGCCTTGAACCCCCCCCCGCCCCGAAAGCGGCTGTGATCCTAACTTCAGATGACTATCGGGCCGGTCTTCGGGTGAGCAGCAGTGGTGCGGAAGAAACCGTCTCCAAGTCTCGATGGCGGCTCATAACTACCAGCTACCCCCCTCACCTGTCAAGCCTCGACACCCTGACCACCATCAGAAGAGCCGCTTCACCCACACCAGGCTCAGATGGAGGTTGATATCATACTTGCAGAAGCGTTCGATACCGAGCGGGTCGGCCGTTTGTTTCAGGTCCAGCAGACGGTCGAAGTCCTTCTCGATCACGATATTACAGAATTCAATGGGTATCGAACGGACAAAATCCAGCTCCTCGCGATCCCACAAATGCTCGGCTATATCACCGACTCCAATCTCCAGCGCATGGTTGCCACACACCTTGAAGCAGGCTCCACACGCACATCGGTGAATCGAGTCAAAGTCTACCGGAATCGGGTGACCATTGTCGCAGAAAGGGCATACTATAATGTGGTTGTGCATCCGTCTTTTTCCGCCGATCCCCCTGATATAGGTACTTCGCGATCGTTGCAGCGCCATTTCATTCCTCAGCTGGAGTCTCCAAGTAGATCGACTCTTTCTGCCTGCGTTCTTCAATCATCTCGCTCTTCCCGCCGCGGCCCCAAACCCTGGCGGGATCAAATTGGCTTATATATAAAAGGTTTTTCCTTGAAATCAACCGAGAACTTTGAAATACAGAACGGACTCCGACGGAGGCTGGCAAAAAGCTTAGAATGATCACCCCTTGCCCTGAAAAGATGATGCTATGGCAGCACCCAAAGGAAAATCGAAGGTCCTGGAATCCCCGGCAGGACCGCCCCCAATCGAGGCCATTCTCACCATCCTGGACGAGCTCTACCCTGACGCCAGGTGTTCTCTCGTTTTTGAAACGCCGCTCGAGCTACTGGTGGCCACGGTACTCTCCGCCCAGTGCACCGATGAGCGAGTCAATCAGGTGACGGTTGAGCTCTTCAAGAAGTACCCGACCCCCCACGCTTATGCCGGGACGCCCCTGGAGGAACTGGAAAACGATATCAGATCGACCGGTTTTTTCCGCAACAAGGCGAAGAACATTCAAGCCGCCTGTCGAATTCTGGACGAGCGTTTCGAAGGTCGTATTCCGGCTGACCTGGAAACCCTGGTCCAGCTTCCCGGAATCGGCCGCAAGACGGCCAATGTCATTCTGGGAAACGCTTTTGCCGTTCCGGGCATCGTGGTGGACACCCACGTGGGACGGGTGGCCCAACGTCTGGGACTTTCCGCCAATACTGATCCCGACAAGATCGAACGGGATCTCATGGCGCTGGTCCCCCGCGACCGCTGGATCAAATTCTCCCACCAACTGATCCAGCATGGACGGCGTCTTTGCCAGGCGCGTAAGCCCAAAAGCGACCAGTGCCCGCTTCGCCCGTATTGCGCCTTCGCCGCCCGGCAGCGGTAAAGGGGCAGCCCCAGCCGTCGCTTCAAACAACGGGCCCTTGCATCGTGGGTTCCGTGCTTCACGTTCCGGGTAGGGGAACAGACGCGACCATCACCCGGATGCCTGTCCGGCTTCCCGCCGAACCACCTTCTGCAGGAACCCTACAACTGGTACTGTTTGAGGAACTCTTTCCCGGGGTTGATATGAGTGGAGGTTCCGTGGTGATCGCCATAACGCCAGGTAACATCTCCCCGGCTGGCGAGCGGGGTATCACTGTAGGCAATGACGGCTATTTCCGCCAGTTCCCGATCCTCCTTGAACCGGGTGGCAGGCAGCAACAAACCGATCGGGCCGGGATGGCTGCCGGAACGGAGCAGGATATCGCTCCCTACGGCCAAAGATTCCAGCCGCCGGTTGTCAGCCTGGTTACGACCGAGGATGCACAGTCCGCCCTGCGGCAGGAGAAAATGACGCCCCCATTTGAGCAGCTCCACTTCTCTTGCCCCGGGATCGGGAAATAGTTCGAGCAGCTTCGCAAGCTTGTTGCCGAATCCTTCTTTGGTGAGGATGCACCCGCCGCCGGGTTGGGGATAGTCGGTGATGCCGTATGCCTCCGCCAGGGCCATTTGCGGTTTTCGGGAACGGCCCTGAAGGTCGAGGAGGCGTGCGCGATTAACGCGCCCTTCGGTCTCCACCAGGGTCGGCGGCAGCAACCTGGCGCTGAGCGGTCGCAGAATGCGGCCCGGATAGCCGGCAAGCTTTTCGACTTTTCCTAAAGCATCCCGGCGCTGGCTCATGGCGCGCTGTCCCAACACCTCCCCGGTGAACAGAAAGTCCGCACCCTGCTCTTCCATGAACCGGCCTGCCTCTCGCAGCATCAGGGCATGGCAGTCGATGCACGGGTTCATGTGACGGCCAAAGCCGTAGACCGGATTTTTCAACATCTGCAGGTGCTTTGCCCCGATATCGAGCACCTGAACCTCGATCCCCGCCCGGCGGCCCGCCTGGATGCCGGGTTCGGCGCCAAAAAACAGGGTCGTGAAGGTTACACAGAGGATTTCGACGTCCTGTTCCTGCAAGACTTTTACGGCCAGGGTGCTGTCCAGACCGCCCGAAAGGAGGCCCACGCCTGTTACTTTCCCGCTCGTCATGGCTGTCGGAAGGTTGTCGGCAGGGGATGCTGGGGTTCCCCGAGGAGGAACTCTCCCCGCTGGATCCAATCCTTCAGGATTGAGGCGATTTCTCGGGCCCGAACCGTGCTCGACAGCGGGACGGTAGGGACTTCCTGGCCTTCCACCATGATGGTGCCGGATTTGAGCTGGGCGTAGCTGACCTGGCACAACGGGTCCGAGCGGGTAAAGCTGTAATCCTTGACCTGGGTGACGATATCTTCGTCGGCAACGCCGGTATAGCGAGCCATATCTTCGTCGAGGATGGGAATGGGCACCCCGATGCCGACCGCCAGAGAACAGCCGTAGCCCTGCATGCTGACCCCCAGCAACCACCGGGGCGACATGGCCTTGAGGTCCCCCAGGACCATCAGGGTCCCGGCCGGGCCCACCGGCACCCCGTTCGGCAGGCGCGACACGTCGGGATTGTGCTGGGACCCATGCCAGACAATGTGACCTTGAGCCCCCCCGAGAAAGATGCGGGTGCCAAGGCCCAGCGTGCGGTACCAGGGATCGTTCAGAAGCGGACTCAACTCCCCGGAGGTGGCATAGTTGGCATTCCCCATGCGCGGCTTCAGCGTCCCCATGTAGGTGTAGATCGTTTTGGCGGAGAGATTGACGGCACAGTTATAGTTTTGATAGGCGTTGCGGGGATTGCACAGGACGGCGTAAGGGAAGTCCTGCAGGGTGATGGTCCGCTCAACCCGACGATTGGGGTAGCAATCCGTCCCATAAGCTTCCGCCCGCAGGCGCACCGGTTTTCCGCTGACGAGATCGTGCAGCACATGGCCACCCCCGTATTCGAAGGAACCTGGACGAATCTTATTCAGCGGATCGTCGAAAACAGGCTCCGTTGCTCCCAGGTAGACGTCAACCGCCGCCAGTCCCGCGCACGTGGGAACATCGTTGAGCCAGACCTTGGCTGCCTTGATGGGTGGAGTGGTGTGGCCAAAATTGAGGAAAGCGCCCGAAGAACACATGGGCGAAAAGGTGCCCGTGGTGACGACATCGACTTCCCTGGCAGCCTGGGCGGCTCCTTTCTGCCTGACGATGCCGACCATCTCCTTGGCGGTCACGACCACGGCCTGCCCCTTGCGGATCTTCTCATTGATTTCCTGATAGGTCTTAAGCGCGCTTCCCATTCTTTTTCGAGACCTCTTGGCCGGATCGCTCCAGCAACTGTGATCGGAGAGCTGTGACCAGCGGTCTGGCGGC
The DNA here is from genome assembly GCA_033812955.1 of Syntrophobacteraceae bacterium. Lineage (GTDB taxonomy): Bacteria > Desulfobacterota > Syntrophobacteria > Syntrophobacterales > Syntrophobacteraceae > JADGQM01. The sequence goes on from JAPXSS010000010.1 coordinate 15,788, forward strand.
TGCTTGGAAAACAGGGTGCCACCAGGCTTTGTGTGCCATCTTCAGGACGTGCCGGGCGGTTTTCCTCAACTGAGGCGAAGCTTCGAAATCCCCCCACACAAGAAGAGGGTCCATCATACCCATTCACCCACCATTTGGCAACACCCGCGCCACGCGACCTTGCGAAGTCCAGCGCCACTCCAGCAGGGCTCCGAATTCTCCATCCTCATCGTCATAGCGGCAGGCTTCAAGCCCCTATCCGGGATGCTTTGAGTGAATTGAGAAGGGCATGGTGCCCGAGGCGGCCCGGGTGGGCAAAATCGGGATCTGTCGTTCAATCCCGACGAGGCCTCTTGTTGGATTGCTGTCAGCGTCACGATGTCGCTATGGAAAAGCGAAGGACTACCTTCTGCTCCAGGTCAGCGACGATCATTTTCAACGCTTCACTCTCCGGGATGGGGCCGGAATCGTTCCATCCCCTGGATAAAGCATCCCTTTTCTTTTCCCGGAACTGCTCGACGCTTGTGGCCATCGTCTCCCATATGAAAAGCTTCTGCAGAATGTGCCGTTCCGGGGCGGTCAGATCCCTTGCGGTGTCAAAGGCTTTGCCGCTCTTGGTAGTGATGATCATAATCGTCGGCTCCTCCCCTGTCCCTCGTTTTCGCGGCGAGTGCTGATACTACAAGGAGCCTCTTTGGAAAACACCCCCGATCCTTGTTCCCCAACACTGATAGAGTATGAGCGGAACGAGGAGGGTGAACAATGGGATCGAGTAGACCGCTGCAAGGGTTGCTTCAAGAGGTCCAAAAAACTCGGAACAGAAGACGATGACGAGCACATAGTTGATCATCCCGAAGATGATGCTGAGAGCGAGCTGATCCGGCAAGGATTGGCCGAGAGTACAAATGATCCCCGCGCCAAAGCAGATGACTGCGAGGGTGGCTGCAACCGCCAGGATGATCCCGTCTTCCCCTCTCACCATGATCTCCTAGCGGCGGCCCTTCGCCATCAGGGCCGCTTCCGGCTGTCGCCGCAGCCACCAGTTCATGAGCGGACTCGGCAGGCCGCCAAGGCCGAGACTGGTCCAGGCCAGTCCCCAGGCCAGGGTTTCCGATGACCAGGATGGCCCCTGCGCCACATCCATCACCAGCCCGAAGACCCACGGACTGATCGCCCCGGCACTGAATCCCATGACCGACCGGAGCGCATAGGCGGCACCGATGTGCTGAGGTTCCACGAGTTCGGTCAGGGCCGTCGAGTAGATGGACGAATCCGCAATGGAAGCGAGATTGTAGCAGGCGGCAACGATGAAGAGCACGGCAAGCGGCCAGCCGAGCATCCAGCCGAAGGTGAAGGAGAAGAGGAGGCTGAAGGATGAGAAGAACAGCAGGGTCAAAGTGCGTCCACACCGGTCCGAAAGGCTGCCGCCGATGAGGCTGCCCAGCATGCTTGTCAGGTAGGTGAGGCCCGACAGGAGCACCCCGAGGCCGATGGCACGGGTGGTTTCCTGGAGCTCCCCGGCCGCCGCCTGGGCCGCGGCGGCAAGATAGGCGGGCAGCCAGGCCCACATGCCGAGCAGTTCCCAGCAGTGGGAGGTGTAGGCGAGCATCGAGAGGAGGGCCGGTTTGTTCCTGAGCACCGTGGGGATGGCACGCCACATGCTCTGGCCGCCGGGAGTCGCATGAATGAGATTGGGGGTGGCACGCAGCACCCACCAGGAGAGCACCATGCCGGCTGTCGGCAGGCTGCAGGTGACCAGAAACGCCAGCCGCCAGCCGCCAAGGGGAAAAAGCAGGCTTGTGGTGACGATGCAGATGGCGTAGCTGAGGGAGCCGGCGGCCAGAAAGAAGCCCATCGCACGGCCCCGTTGGAGCGGAGCAAAGCGTTCGGCAATCAAGGTGAGGCCCGGCGTATAGGAGCCGCCCGAGCAGAGCCCGGCGAAGCCGTAGAGAATCGCGCCGGAGACAAAATCGGACGAAAACAGGGCGAAAACCAGGCCGCTGTTACTGGCTGCAACCGCACTCCAAAGAAAAGTGCGTTTGGCACCGTAACGGTCACCCATAAAGCCGACGATGAAGCAGGACCCCAGGTAGCCCAGATGCCACGCGGACTGAACGATCCCTGCCTGAGTGGCGGTCATGCCCCAGTCGCTCTTGAGCAGCGGCAGCGCCGCCGAATAGCTCACAAAGATGAAACTGAAGAAGATCCGGGCAAGGCAGAAGACCGCCAGCCAGCGACCATCGCCGGTAGCGGTCCGAGCCGGGTCCTCAGAATTCAAACCATGTCCCTCCCGAACGTTCCATGGACCTGCATCTCTGCGGCGGGCCCGGTGGTCTTACGAAGAACAAGACAGCACACGGCCCCAATGAACTGGGCCTCACCCGTCTGGCAAAGCGTTCTCCAGGCCAGTGCCGCCATCTCTTGAGGACTGTAGAACGGTTCCTCGAAGGAATGCAGCCACAGAACGCGGGCCCGCAGCGATCCAAACCGATCTCTGGCCGACTTCGCCAGCCTTCACAATCAATCCCCGTTCCTTATAGCACGAGATCGAGCGAAATGGTCCGCTTGTATCCCACCTTATGGTCACTGCACAGCATTTCGCGCTAGGCAACTGGGGGGGCTGGCATCGGTTTTATCTCCGGAACAAGGTGAACGGTCCATCCTGGACGCTGCGGGGCATGGGAGTCAAGGCAAGGATCATAGTCGCTCAGCAACTGCGACCGGCTCTCGGGCATGACGGTTCCTTCTTGGCGCCCCCGGCCTCGAGAAAACTCAGGATTCCATGGAGCGGGATCGGAAGCCAGTTTGGCCGGTTTCCGATTTCATACTGCAATTCATACAACGCTTTATCGAGGAGAACCCCCCGCAGCAGCAACTCCAGCACCTCGGGGTGGCGGGGAATGAAAGGCAGGCCCTGAGTGGCCTGCAGGTAGGTGTCGACAAAGGCGACCGACACCCACTGTTCCCAAATCTCGGCCCATGGTTTCAGATGGTGGAAGCCTGCCTCATCCTCGCGGGTGTGGTTGAGAAGGTAGCTGTAGACCGCATAGCTGAACGAACGCATCATTCCCGCCACATCCTTCATCGGTGACTGCTTTTCACGGCGTTCCCGGATTGATTTGAGCGGTTCGCCTTCGAAATCCAGGAGCACGAAATCCCCTTCACTGCGGAGAACTTGCCCCAGATGGTAGTCCCCATGGCATCGGATGCGCATGGCGGTTGTCTTCAGATCATGTAGTTTCTGGAAAACGCCCAGGAGAGACGGGGACTTCTCCAGCACGTGGTTGGCCATATGTAAGGTCTCACCGCTCAGCTCCGGCAGTTTGGCGTTCAGGAGGTCCATGGCATGATGGCATTGCTGTGAAAACTTTTCGGCCAGGATCTCCAGATGGTCGCCTCCCAGCGGTTCCGGCGTGAACTGCCGGTCGTGCTTTTCCCTGGAGAGGGCCAGGTGGAAATGAGCCGTTCGCAGAGCCAGCTTCCTGACCTCCTCGAGATACTCCCCGAAGAGCGGCTTAAGCGCTTCCGGCACCTCTTTTCCCACCGCTTCCCAGAAGGATCCCCTGGAGGCTTTGGGTGGGGGGGCATCCATCGGCAGAACCCGGACCCGGTCGAAGAAGCCGTCGAGTGCCTTCTGCGTGAAGAGCCAGCCGTCCCCTTCGTTCGGTACAAACCGTTGGAGAAGGGCCACCGTGGATTCGACTCCTTCGCTGGAGCGGTACACCATATAGCCGACCACATGGGCAAAATGGCTGAAATCGGTTTTATCGGTCAGGTAGGAGGCAATTTCTATGTCAGGATTCAAACCCGGTTCCACATGGCGGAAGAGCTTCAGGATGAGCTGGTTGTCGATGACCACCGAAGTGTTGCTCTGTTCTGCCCCGAGATGGCGAAGGTTCGCGTAATTGAGACGTGACCGGGACGCGGTCGCAGGATCCTGGAACGAGCGGGCCACCAGCTCTCCGTTGACGGCGGTGGGATAGCGGCGGCTGTCGCCGATGGCCATAACCAGGTCGGTGCAGGCCGTCTTCTCGACGAGGGCGTCGTAGAGGACGCCGGTCTGCCGGGGAGTCCGAATGGAGGCGATAACCCTTTCGGGAAGGTGTTGCTGAATCCTCTGCCCTTCGGCGCCGCTCGAGAGCTTGAGGGGCAGCGCGTACACTTCCTTCCCGCCGTCGGCGTAGGCGACCTCCGCCAGGGCGAACTGGAAACCGCTGCCCAGCTTCGACCAATCCAGGATCCGACATCGCACCGGATCCCTCCCTTTACCCCTGAAGAACCTTTGCTGGACCAGGTATTGAGGGAGCACGTCGTGCTCCAGCCGCACCAGGTTTTCCGGCTCAAACAGACTGGCGATCCCGCACTCGAGACTGATGACCGGCCGCGTGACGGTATCGATGCCGGCACGGGTGCGAATTTCCACCGGTCGGACGGGTGGGACCAGTCGAAACCAGTAAAATGCGTGCGGTCCCAGGGTGACAAAGTAGGGAAGCTCGCCGATGGTCGGAAACTCGACCCTTCCCAGCATCTCGACCGGAGTCCACCCCTGGAACCTGGAAAGATCCAATTCTGCGGGTTGAACAAAACGGGACATGTTGGCGACGGCCAGGATCACCTCCTCGTTATAGCAGCGAAGGTAGGCCAGGACTCGGCGGTTCTCGGGGTACAGGAATTCCATGGTTCCGCGTCCGAAGGCCTTGTACTGCTTTCTGAGCGCGATCATGCGCCGGATGAAATGGAAGAAGGAAGAGGGAGTCCGTTCCTGGGATTCGACATTGACTGCCTGGTAGCCGTAGACCGGATCCATGATCACCGGAAGGTAGAGCAGGGCCGGATCGGCTTTGGAAAACCCGGCGTTCCGGTCGGCGGACCATTGCATGGGAGTGCGCACGCCGTCGCGGTCGCCCAGGTGGACGTTATCCCCCATGCCGATCTCGTCCCCATAATAGATGATGGGGGTTCCCGGGAAGGAAAAGAGCAGGCTGTGGAGCAGTTCCCGACGCCGGAGGCTGTTGTCCACGAGAGGGGCCAGGCGGCGGATTCCCACGTTGATGCGCATACGGCTGTCCTTGGCGTATTCGCGATACATGTAGTCGCGCTCCTCGTCAGTGACCATCTCGAGGGTCAGCTCGTCATGATTCCGGAGGAACAGCGCCCACTGGCAGTTTGCCGGGATTTCGGGGGTCCGCTTGAGAATCTCCGTGATGGGTTCCCGGTTTTCCTGACGGATGGCCATGAACATGCGGGGCATGAGCGGAAAATGGAACGCCATGTGGCATTGGTCGCCGCTGCCGAAATAATGAACCACGTCCTCGGGCCACTGATTTGCCTCCGCCAGGAGCATCCGGTTCTCGAAATGGGTGTCCACGTGCCGGCGAAACTTCCGGATGACCTCATGGGTTTCCTCGAGGTTTTCATTGTTGGTGCCCTCACGTACGCAGAGGTAGGGCACGGCATCCAGCCTCAAGCCGTCCACGCCCAGGCGAAGCCAGAAATCCAGGATCTTGATGATTGATCTGACCACGGCCGGATTGCTGAGGTTCAAATCCGGCTGGTGCGAAAAAAAGCGATGCCAGTAGTAAGCACCCGCCAGATGATCCCAGGCCCAGTTGGACGTTTCGGTATCGGTGAAAATGATGCGGGTTTCGGGATACTTGGTATCCGTGTCGCTCCAGATATAATAATTCCAGCGCGCCGAGCCGCGCTTGGCGCGTCGCGAGGCCTGGAACCAGGGATGCTGGTCGCTGGTGTGGTTGATCACCAGCTCGGTGATGACACGGATTCCCCGTTTGTGAGCCTCACGCACGAACAGCTTGAAATCCTTGAGGGTCCCATAGCTCGAATGAATGCCGCAATAATCGGCGATGTCGTAGCCGTCGTCCTTGAGCGGCGAAGGATAGAAGGGCAGCAGCCAGACGGCGGTGATCCCCAGGTATTCCAGGTAATCGAGCTTGCTCATGAGCCCCTTGAAATCCCCGATACCGTCGCCGCTGCTGTCCAGGAACGCCTTCACATGCAGTTCGTAGATGATGGCATCTTTATACCAGAGGGGATCTTTCATCATTGAATATCCTTCTTAATGGGCGTCCACAGTCGCGCCCAGCGAGGCGACAACGCTCCCGGAGCGAGTCTAGAGCGATGTTCAAGATCAGATGAAATAGTCGAAGTCCCTTTCCGTCTCGATCTTGCGCCGGACACGATAGATCTGAGCGGGGCAGGATTCCGGATTCAGGCGAATGAAATTCCTGGCGCCCTGCCAGAAGTAGCGTCCCTCCCCTTTAAGCCACGGGGAGGCGAAGCTTTTACATCTGCACCAGGATAACAGGCAGGCTCCGAGCTAGGTGGGAAAGGAAACGCTTCTCCCGGGATTCTCCTTCGGTTTTTCGGCCACCATGTCCCGGTAGACTGCCAGGACCTGCTCAGCCACGCGATCCCATCCGAAATGGTCGATCACCCGCTGCCGACCCTTTCGTCCCATGGTGGCTGCAAGCTCCCGCTCCCGGAGAAGATGATTGATGGAATGGGCCAGTTCCCGGGCAAACCGCTCCGGGTCCCGCGGTTCGGCATCATCGGGCGAGTGCCGCTCGAACGGAACCAGGAACCCGGTCTCCCCATGAACCACAACGTCCTTGATCCCGCCGACAGCGCTGGCCACTACCGGTGTCTCACAGGCCATGGCTTCGAGGTTGATGATGCCGAAGGGTTCATACACCGACGGACAGCAGAACACGGCGGCATGGGAGTAGAGCTCGACGGCGTGCTGGCGGGGGATCATGTCATGGATCCAGACGAGGCCCCGGCGCTCCTCTCGAAGCGCAGCCCAGCCTGCCTCGATTTCCTCGGCCAAACCCGGAGTGTCGGGGCTGCCGGCACAAAGGACAATCTGCACCCGGGGGTCGATGTGCCGGCAGGCCCTCAGGAAGTGGTGAATCCCCTTCTGGCGGCTCACACGCCCCAGGAAAAGCACGTAGGGAGTCGCGGGGTCAATCCCATAGTGACTCAGACAGACCGTCGTGGAAACGGGCCGATAGACCTCCGGCGAGACCCCGTTGGGGATTGTCCGAACCCTGTCGTCAGCCACCTGAAAGCGCGATAGAATCTCCTTACGATCACTCTCCGAAACCGCGATGACCCGATCAGCCATCTCCAGCGCCGTCTTTTCAAGCCAAGTGGAGACGTCATAGCCCCTGCCCAACTGCTCCCGTTTCCACGGCCGCAAAGGCTCCAGGGAATGGACGGTGACCGCCAGAGGGAGGCCGTAGCAGAGCTTGGCCAGGATTCCCCCCCACGCCGCATACCAGGTGTGACAGTGGACCACATCGGCATCGATGGGGAGCGCATTGAACCGCATTCCCGTCAGAAGCACCACAAGTGCCTGTTTCACTTTTAAGGGATTGGCGTCGAACAACCCGTCTTCAAAAGGATAGCCCTGGACGCTGAGATGGGGCTGAGCGACCTGCTGGTCTCCAACGCACTTCACCTGGACCTCGGCCAGGCGAGCCATATGGCTCGCCAGATGTTCGATGTGAACCCCGGCCCCGCCGTAGATGTGAGGGGGGTATTCCCGGGTCATGTAAACAACTCGAAGACGATTCGTCATCCCGTCTTCCTCCGATAGGCTGAGGGGATAATGCCGAGAAGTCCCTGACGGCATCACGGTCACGCCGCCTGGCGTTCTGTTCCATCCGGAAAATCGGAAGATTCTTGCCTGGCAGCGTCCCCTCGCAGTGATCCCATGGCCTCGCGAAAAGCTCACCTCATGAAAAGACGGGATCCTGGTGGATGAATGCCAAGAATTGACTTTTACGAACGATAAGGGCTTGCTATCTCACGATTTTTCCTAACATGCAACGTGGTTTCTGTCAAGGTTGTTCTTGTGGTGAGCCGGTTTTATGCTCTGTTTCCGGCTTGTTGAGGCTGAAGGCAGCCGCAACCTCGGCAAATGGACTGTCAGTACGGCGGTTAGCGTTCTTGCCGGAGGAAGCTGGTGATTCCCGAGGAGCGGACCACCTCGAGTGGCGTCAACTGCCTGAAGTTTGCCATCTGCGGGTCGGCCCCCATGCTCGGCAGCCACTGAACGCTGATCGCATCGCCTCTTTCCGCGGCGAGATGGAGCGGCGTGTTGCCGTCGAAGTCGCCGACCTGCACATTGACACTTGCGCCTGCCCCCGCCAGCCAGTTCCACCAGGTCCCAGCGATCCTGCCGCACGGCATAGGCAAGCGGGGTGAGGTGACGGTAATCGCCGCGACCAGCCTGATGCCAGGTGTTTTGATGAGAAGGTTGATGACTTCCACGTCGCCGGGCGAGCACCGCTTCACCGACCAATCCGATGGCCCTGTCGGTCGATCGTAATCCACCGGCCGTTGAGCATGACTCTGGCCTTTCTTTGGTGAAAGGCTTCAGCCTTGTCGAACCTCGGCGTAACGACCACCTTTCCTTTCCTATCGATAAAGCCCCACAATCCGCCGTGAATGGCGCGGTGTTCGCCTTCCGGCTGTTCCCGGCAGCCCTGGCAGAAGACCGCCCGGCCTTCCGAAAACTGGCCGGCGAAGGGGAAGCGCGCAGGAATCACGACCCTGCCGCATTCGTTGTAAAATCCGACCTTTCCTGCCTCCCTGAATCGGGCCAGGCCTTCCTGCAAAGGATCCGGACCGTTGTCCAACAGAAACGGTCGGACCAGCACCCTGCCTTTACGGTTGATGATCTTCCAGCCGGTAGCATCGGCAACCGCAGTAATGCCGTGGGCCGAGAATTCCTGGGCGACCGTATAATGAGGCTTGATGATCACTGTGCCCCGGGCATTCCGGTAGCCCCACAGCTGAGTGTTCGGGTCTTCGAACGGGAAAAGCGGTGCCGCAGCCAAGGCGGTGCCTGACCAGAAGGCTGCCATAACGAGGATGAGCAGGCCTTGCCCTGCTTGCCTCTTGAGCATGTTGCGGCTCCTTTCCGAACGGTTGATGACGTTCAAGCCATCCCTCTCATTTTTCCTTCCGGTAGTACTCTATTTCCCTTTTGGCGCCGGCAAAGATCACCGTCAGTTCTCCGTCAAGCAGCGAAAAATCGACGGTAACAACTTCATCCGCAGTGCCTTCATGGTGAATGACGAACGAGAGTTTATGATCCTCGCCCACGACATATCTGCCGGCCACCGCCATGCCTTCATTTCCCAACATTAACAGGAACATCAGGAATCACCTCACGGAGGCCCTTTCATTGTGAGAAGCGGTGAGGGTGTTCGAGAATACGAGGGACCTGGGCCGGGAGAGGATCGATCCCAGCACCGCTCCCCATCTTGACAAGGTGTCGCCTGCGGCCGCTGTTGCCGCAGCCTCGATGACGCCAGCCTATGAGCCTCCGGGTGCCTTTTCCGGGCTGGCGCCGCCACTATGTTCCAGGGTTCTCAAAGTGCGAAGCGCAGCGTAGGCCATGCCGACAACCAACAGCGAATAAAGAGCCACACCAGACCAGCCCACGGTGATGGCTGCGACTTGTTGAAAATTGCTGAGGCCCGTTGAAACCGCGGGAGAGTGGAGAGCGAGGATCTGTTTTGCCAGGCCGTCGTAATGCAGAAAGATGGCGTGTCGACTCCAGATAAAGAGAAGCGTAAGGATGGTGATGATTCGTATTCCCCACACCATGGGAGCGGGCTTGAGTGCCTCCAGGAGAGTCCGCGCTTGGTTTATGACGAACCCGTTCATGCTCCCGACCAGCGCCACCGCCCAAACCTGCTCGGCATAGGCTCTTGCCATGCGATCCTGAAAGAAACCCAGCAGATCCGGTTCCATAGCTGCTTACCCCCTGTTGTGGATTTGGAATCTCGTTCAGCCGCAAGCCCAAACAGGCAGGTCAACAACCAGCGAAGACCCCGCTTTCATCCCATGTAGCGGCCGAGCTTGGCGAAGCCGATCAACACCGACGACCTCACTCGCCGATGTCGATCTCTCCCAGATCCAGATGCCCACCGGGTTTCAACATACCTCTCCCACTTCCTCCCATCATGAAATACGTCCACGAGTTCGAACCCTGGCTTCGCCAACAAATAGCATGCCATCCAGGAGGAACCTCCTTCAGCAGGAATCTACCGTCGGAGTCGGTAAGTGCCGGCTTGGTCCTCCAGTTGACCAGGGCTATTTCCAAGCCGCCGGAAGGATTTCCCTTGCGCGTGACTCTTCCCGCGATCGTGCCAGGAATTGCAGTCCGCCGGTAGTCCGTGGTGAAACTGTCCTCGGGCAGATAGCCTTCGAGTGCCACCTGGTAATAGTGGCTGTCTTGATCCAACAGTCGGCGAAGGTAATGAAAGTGAGTATTACCATTGGCAGTGCCGATTGTTTTGCTCGTGGAACGGTCGGGTTTTTCGAGGATGTCCGCACCACGCCAGGGTGTCTCGACCCTCCCGTCTTCCGTATCCTTTGCTTCCTTGTGAAAGGGGAAATAGAGCCAGCCGGACACCACTATTCTGCTTCCCCTGGCGGTCTTTTCGAGCACAGATATGGGTGCTTGAAACGCCAGTCGGGCCATGACCCGATCCGTTGTGTCAACCAGGGGTACTTCCTCGCTGTTCAGAATCCACGCTTTTTCTCCGACACTCATTGGTGCTTCCTTGAGGCCATAAACTATAATGGCGGCCTTTTCCGGGGGCGCTGGCGCATCCGCCTTGGAAACACTAACCGGCATGGCAGCAATCAGCAGTGGGATTATCAGGGCAGCAGGGGCCATCCCGTTCATTCGCAGCCAGAGAAATGCGATCCGCCGAGACGGGCCGCACCTCGATGTGACCATGCTATGCATCGTATTCATGGAAACCCCTCCTCGATAAGGTCCGGGCAAAGGGACGCGTTGATGGGTTATGTGGGACAGGCTGCATGCTTTCGCTTTCCTGATAGGCAAGGTGTGGGCTAGAGCAAGTCACCTAGGGCCTTTGAAACGCGCTGTCAGCGGTATCCTCTTGACTCGCAGGCATGAACCAGTGCGGTAGAGAATACGATCAGGACCCCGTGGTGTCAATCAAGTTTGGATTGCCACCGAGGAGATCACGGCAACGCGTTTTTCGGGTGACTTCGGGTGACTTCGTGGATAAAAGAAGAGCTCGAGTGCCAGCCATGCTGGAGCACCTACTCAACCCGCTCGGAAAACTCGACAGGATACTGGAGCCCGAATATGAGTCGCTTTTGGAGTACGATCGTTCACGGCCTGACTCCCTACGTACCGGGAGAGCAGCCCAAGGTGGCCAACCTGGTCAAACTGAATACCAACGAAAACCCCTATGGACCATCCCCCCATGTCATTGCGGCTCTCCGGGCCGAAGCGGCCGATACCCTGCGGCTTTACCCCGACCCCAACGCCGATCGGCTCAAGAAAGCGGTGGCCGCCAATTTCCGGGTGACCCCGGCGCACGTCTTTGTGGCGAACGGGTCCGACGAACTGCTGGCGCATACCTTTCAGGCGCTGCTCAAGCACCCGCTGCCGCTCCTGGTCCCGGATATCACCTACAGTTTCTACCCGGTCTACTGCCGCCTGTACGGGGTGGCTCACAAGACCGTGCCGCTTACCGGGACTTTCGAGATCCGCCTGGAGGATTACGAACAGCCGAACGGGGGGGTCATCTTTCCCAACCCCAATGCGCCTACCGGCCGAGGCCTGGCTCTGGGAGCCATCGAAAGGTTTTTGGAGCGAAACACCGAGTCGGTGCTGGTGGTGGATGAAGCCTATGTGGATTTCGGTGGGGAATCCGCGGTGCCCCTGGTACCTCACTGCCGCAACCTGCTGGTGGTGCAGACCCTCTCTAAATCCCGCTCGCTGGCCGGTCTCCGGGTGGGCTTCGCAGTCGGCGACCCGGTTCTCATCGAAGCCCTGGAACGGGTAAAAAACAGCTTCAATTCCTATCCCCTGGATCGCTTTGCGATTGCCGGGGCCGTAGCGGCTATGGAGGATCAGGCCTATTTCAAGCAAACGCGCCAGGCCATCATGCGGACGCGGGAGGCGCTCACGGCCCAACTGTGCAGCCTGGGTTTCGAGGTACTGCCGTCGGTGGCCAATTTTGTCTTTGCCCGTCATCCTGCGCGGGATGCAGAGGAGCTGGCGTGGCAGTTGCGCGACCGGGCCATCATTGTGCGCCATTTCCGTCAGCCGCGCATCGACCAATTCCTCCGCATCACTGTGGGCACCGATGCCCAGTGCAGGGTGCTGATCGATGCCCTGGCTGCACTCCTTGGCCCAAACGCGTCAAGGCCTGCCCAGGCACAGGAGCAATAAAGCACAAATTTTACGTACTGACAGATTTCGCCAAATCTTTGCGAACAGGCTCTGAAGCTTACGCTTTTAGAAGTTTCAGGGTTTTTTCGTGGTATTTTCCGCCGCCGTGCAGACTAATTGCCCAAATCGAACCTTGAGTCCCTATAAGCTTTCGAGTATGAAGAACCATTTGTGAAATAAAACTCGTACTCCTGCAACCGGCGCACCTCTGGGACGCTCGCCCTGAGCCCCCTGGGATGAGCCACCGGCGGAAGTGAACAGTGGATCTGAACACGGTGTTAGGAGGTTGTCGATGAATCAACAGGTTGGATCCTTGATCAGGAATGTGTCGAACCTTGGGGACGAGGTGCTCAATCAGGTCGCCGAGGCACCGTTCCAGTGGTGGGGGGCATCCCCTGAACAAGCACGCAAGACCATGGTCAACAAGCCCAAGGGCCTGGTTGACAAACGGACCACCCTCAAGGAAGCTGTCCAAAAGTACATCAAAGACGGCATCAACATCGGCCTTGGCGGCTTCGTCAACACCCGCCCGCCGGTGGCCATTGTCCACGAAATCATTCGCAAGGGCGCCAAGGACCTGACGCTCTCGTTTCAATCCAATTCAATCTGTCCCGAACTGCTTGCCGGGGCCATGCTGGCCTACCCCGAGCACCTTTCCATCAAAAGGGTGGAGCTGGCCTGGTGGGGCTATGAGGTCATCGGGATTGCCCCGCTGCTGCGCCATCTCTGTGCGAACGGCATGATCAAGCTGGATGATTACACCAATTACGGCATGACGGCCCGCTTCAAAGCCGCGGCCATGGGCATCGAATTCATCCCGGTACGCGACCACGGCGGTTCGGACATGGAGTTGGTGAATCGCGGCTGTATGGTGAAGAGTCCCTTCACCGGCCGGAATGCCTACCTGGTCCCGGCCTGCTATCCGGATGTGGGCATCCTGAACGTAACTGCCGCGGATATGTACGGCAACTGCCGGATTTTCGGCGCCCACTGTACCTGTCCGGAAATTGCCATGGCGGCCTGCCACACCATCACCACGGCGGAACAGATCATCTCCAACGAAAACATCCGCACCTATCCGAACCTGACCGAAATTCCCTATACCGCCGTGGATGCGGTCATCGAACAGCGGTTTGCCAGCTACCCGGGGGCCTGCTACGGCTTTTACTGGTTCGATATGGAGCATATCCTCATGTTCCGCAGTGTCTCGGAAGAATTCAGGAAAACCGGCAACAAGGATGTCTTGAAGAAATACTATGACCATTACATTTTCGGCTGCGAAACGTACGATGATTTCCTCAGCAAGATTCCGTATAAGACGTTCAAGAAGATCAAGGATATGGACGGTGGCCAGCCGATCATCCTCTCCTGACATCCCTTGCTGAACTTAGGAGGTTCGTGTAATGCCTGATTATACTCCGTTTGAAATGATTGCCTACACCGGTTCCCGCGTCCTTCAGGACAACACCATTGTCTTTGTGGGCACGGGATTGCCGATCATCGCCTCCATCCATGCCCAGCTCACCCACGCTCCCGGCCTCGGGATCATCTTTGAAGCCGGGCCGTTGACCCCGGTGCTCGAAATGGGCATGCCGCTTTCCGTGGGCGATACCCGAGCCTGCCGCAAGGCCTGCTTCCTCAAGGGTCTGGCGGCGGTGTTCGAGCTGACCCAGCGCGGTCACGCCGACTTTGCCTTCATCGGGGGAGCCCAGATCGATATGTACGGCAATGTGAATTCGACCTTTGAAGGAGGCACCTACGTCCAGCCAGCCACCCGCTTTCCGGGCAGCGGTGGGGCTGGAGCGATGGCGGCCAACTGCGAAAAATCAATCATCATCATGGCACTGGAGCCCAGGCGGTTCGTCAATCAGGTCGATTTTCTGACGAGCATCGGCTATGGTGACGGTTCTCCGAAATTCCGGGAAGATTCGGGAGTTATGGGTTCCGGCCCCTACCGGGTCATCACCAATGAGGCCCTTTTCGGGTTCGACGACGAGACCCATCGCATGATGCTCCTGGAAGTGGGACCGGGAAAAACCGCCGAAGATATCCAGAAGAAGGTCAGCTTTGAGCTGCTCATTTCTCCGGACCTGCAGGAGATGAAGGAACCGGGGGCGCACGATCTGAAGCTGCTGCGGGAAGAATGCGATCCCGACGGTTTCTTCTTGGCCAGAAAGCTGAAGTAGGGAGTTGCCGCGGCACCACGGCGGCTTATTTGACCGTCTTCTTTTTTTCCACGAAGGCACACGAAGGCACACGAAGAAATCACTTCGCAGCCTTCGTGTGCTGTCCGAATCTGATATCCCCGTTCCTCAATCCAGCACCCGCCCGCCTGGTTCGTCCTCCCAGCCGCCGCCCAAGGCTTTGTAAAGGGCAATCAGGTCGATGGCCAGACTGCGGGTGCTCTGCACCAGGGCTTCTTCCGTGGTGTTGAGCGAGCGCTGGGCCACGAGCACGTTCAGAAAATCGCTCTTGCCGGCAACATACTGTCGGGTTGACAGATCAACGGCCTTGCGGTTGTTTTCCACTGCCACGCCGAGGGACCGGATCCGTTCCTGGTCCTTGGCGTAGGCTACCAGAACGGTTACCGGAAAAACGAAGCAAATCAAGATGGGCTATGGCGTTTTGGCCGCTTCGGCGCGGGCCCCGGCCACCAGTGCCTCGACACAGGCCTCCTCGGTACTGCCTTCGGCGCGGTGAAATTGCGGTGGCGGCCCTTCCAGGTGGTCGGTGGCGCTACTTAAAGCCCTGGCAAGCGGGTCTTCTTTGTCTGCCAATTTTCTGAAACAGCTCCCGGCATACGCCAGGGCCGGAGCGTAGGCCCCAATCGGAACATAGACCCGCAGACGATAGCCCATACTTGTCACCACTTCTTTGATGGCATCCCCCAGGCCCAGGTGCATCTGGAATTCAAAGTCGGCTCTGCCCAGGCCGTAGGAGCCTGCAAGGGCCATGGCGCGGGCAATGGAACGAAGGTTATGGGTGGCAAAGGCGATCTGGAAATGCTCCCGATGGAGGATCAGGAATTCGCTGAGCCTCTCGAAGCTCGCATCGATGGCTTCCTTCGAACTCCAGGCGAGGCCCCCGGCATCTCCGGTCGCAGGGGTCAGGTCCGGTTCGTGCGTGGCAAAAGATGCCTTGACCAGCCTTATCGGCACCCGTACGGTGTGTCTGCGGGCCCATTCGAGCAGGTCCTCCAGGTCCCTGCAGACATCCTTCCGGCAGGCCTGGATGACGACTCCCAGACGGAGGCTGCCGTCCTGGTTCCTGATGATTTCGGGGTTTTCCGCCGCCACCTCCTTGAAGATCGCGAGCGTCGCCTTCTCGTCCGCATATCCCGCCGTTTCGAGGCGAATGAAGACGCTTTTTCCTTTGACCTCATCGGCAGCCTGGAGCAGTTGCCCCAGGGCGGCCCTGGCTGCCTTCACCCTGTTGGCGGTCGCTTCGTGGAGACCGGCCTCGGGTGTAGTGTCCCCGTGCAGCTTATCCAGGCCATGCGCCAAGGCCGACAGGAACACGGACAGATTGACCGCCTCGATTCCTTCCCACGCTGCCAGGTGGCGGATGAGCAGCTGGTAGAAGGCCAGGACCTGCTTGGCTTCCGCTTCCGACTGCGAGGCATCGCTCACATGGCCGATACTGACCGCCACGCCCTCATCCTGCTTATTCTTGATGACCCAGGTCAGGCGATCCAGGTCGGCTTCCGGCCAGCCCTCCGGCAGTGTCGGATTCACCAGGATGACGAATGGCTCAACCATCCATTCCAGGAAGGGCATGGCAAAGAAAAAGAATTGTCTGACCGGTTTGTGATCGCCAAAGGTGCGCAGGGTCCAGGTGGTGAGATCGGCAAATTTCCACCACATGCTGAGATCGATGAGGTGATTGCGAAGGACGGCATTCCAGTGGTTTTCCCGCCACAATGACTGCTCCCTCACCAGAGCCAGCTTGGCGTTCAGGCTGGTGATGATTGCCTTGAGATAGTTTTGGGTCTGTTCTTCCTGGAGGACGGCCGAAGGGAGTTCCCGAGGAGGAGGTCCGATGATGTCCGGAGGAGGCAGGATCACTTCCTCGGGCTGAGCTGAGACGGTCGAGGCAGCCAGAAGAATGAGCAGACCCCATGCCCACAGGTGGCGCGGGCGGACCCGATACAAGGATGGAGAGCCTCTGATCACTTCAAACTCCTCGACAACCGGTCCGAAACCAGAATGTTGATCACGGTCACCCGCCGCCAATCGATGGAACGGCGATCGGCCCGCCGGGCTGGGGGCTCGATTCCTCGCTCACAATCACTTAAGCACATAAGATCGATGAGCGATTCCATGCGCCGGAAGTCCGGGTCACCGCTCACCACCGCCATTGCCTAGGCTTGGGCTACCGCGACGGATTCTCTCCAGGAGCCAGACGAGGTATTCCACCCGGACCAGCTCCAGCTCTCTCACCGTTTCAATGAGTTCCACCTCCAGATCGGGTTCGATGCAAGGCTTGCAGAGGCGGTGGAACTTGGCCACAACGCGGTCCCAGGATAGAGGCTTGGTGTGGAAGCCTTCATAGTCGTGCTTTTCGAGCTTGAGCACCCGCCCGGTGCGCAGAAACACGCGCAGGCGGCAGGGCATTTCGCCGGGGAAGCGGGCACTGCAGGAAGGATCGGTCCGAACGAAAATCTTCTTCAGGAGGGTCTGCACATCCTCCCGCTGGATCCGCTCGGGTCGGTACTGTGCGGGTGTCACCTCCCCGTCCAGCAGAGCCACCGCCACCAGGTAGGGCAGGCTGTGGTCGGCTTCTTCCTTGGTGCGAACGACGGTCTTGTCCCCTTCTTCGCCGCCGCCGATGATGTTGAACGCCACCTCGAAGGTGTCGAGTTCGAGGCGGACCACGTCCTGACCCGAAAAGCCATGTTCCATCTGGAGTTCGAGCAGGCCTTCGAGGGCGCTCTGGGAGTGGATTTCGGCATTGTACTTCTTGACGATGGTGTGCGTCACCCGTTCGAGGTCTTCCTGCGCCCAGTCGATCGCAAAGGGGCCGGAAACGGTTTCCATGAAGCCCTTGTTGCCTTCGAAGACTTCCTGTGGTCCAGTGACGCCGCGCATGGCCAGGAAGGCGGCGTGGGTACAGGTGAAAGCGGTATTGGGGTAGGCCAGCCCTTTCCAGTAGGAGAGCGCGCCGGTGCGGGTGACGCGCAGGGCATTGAACGCTGTGCCGCAGAGGGCAAGCGCATTGACCGTGCGCTGGAAATCGAGCTGAAGCCCGCGGGCGACTCCCGCCGCCACCGCAAAGGAGCCCTGCGTGGTGTGGTCAAAACCGCGCGCCCGCACCGGGGCTTCGTCGCTCAGCCGGCATTGCACCTGATAGGCCACGGCCAGGGCGCAGAGCAGTTCCTTGCCGCCGGTCCGGGCATATTCGCAGGCGGCCAGCACCGGCCCCAGATTGTCGCTGGGATGGCAGGTTTCGTGCCGCGCCAGGTAGCTGTCGTTGAAATCGAGATATCGGACCAGGGCCGAATTGTAGAAGGCGGCGCGATCCGGGGAGCTCCGTCCTCCGCCAATCAGGCCACAGAGCCCACTGCCGCCGAAATCCTCGAGCTGCTCCCGCACCAGCCTGACGGGTTCGCCTCCGAGCGCCCCGATGGCGCAGCCCAAGCTGTCGAGAACCCGAATCTTGAGCTGCTCCCTGGCGGCCTTGGACAGGTCTTCATAGGATGTTTGCACCACAAACCGGGCGAGTTCTTCGGCAACCGTCATCCAGTTCTCCCTAGGTGACTGTCCAAAACCAAGTAGGGTGGGCTGTGCCCACCATCGGCCCACCATGGGCACAGCCTCGGTGGGCATAGTCAACCCTGCGTTCCTGTGGGACCATAACGCTTATTCCCGGACGCTCCCATAGACCTGGTTTCCGACAAGCAGCGAGGTCCAGGGAGCACGTTGCTGTCGAGTGAGGAATAGCAGAGTGTCGAGGTTAAGGCAAGGTCGCGGCGCCTGCCGGGTGCCGGTCCGGGAAGGGAGCCCGCCGCACATTCGCTTAAGCGCTTGACAGAGGGCCGTAGGGTGCTGGTAAAATCTTACGCTTTGAATTAGACCGAAAACCACTTCGACCCCT
The DNA here is from genome assembly GCA_033812955.1 of Syntrophobacteraceae bacterium. Classification (GTDB taxonomy): domain Bacteria; phylum Desulfobacterota; class Syntrophobacteria; order Syntrophobacterales; family Syntrophobacteraceae; genus JADGQM01. Next base: position 34,113 of record JAPXSS010000010.1, read on the forward strand.
CCGCCTGCGAGGATTCCCGCCGTCCCCGCAGAGGAATACCGGGAGCGTTAGAATCCTACCCATAGGGAGATGCGACCATGGACTATAAGGAGAGCTTGAACCTTCCTCACACCGACTTTCCCATGAAGGCCAACCTGTCCCGCCGGGAGCCCGAGATCCTGGCCAGGTGGGAGGGGATGGAGCTTTACCGGCTGCTGCGAGAACAGAGTAAAGGCCGACCCCGGTTTATCCTTCATGACGGTCCTCCCTATGCCAACGGCAACATCCACCTGGGTACGGCTCTCAATAAGATTCTCAAGGACATGATTGTCAAGAGCCGCCAGATGAGCGGGTTTGACGCAATCTACGTGCCGGGCTGGGACTGTCATGGGCTGCCCATCGAGCATCAGGTGGATCGCGAACTGGGGCCTCGCAAGGCGTCCATGACACTGGTCGAGATCCGGCGTCACTGCCGCGCCTACGCCGAACGCTTCATCGATATTCAGCGCAAGGAGTTCAAACGGCTGGGCGTGCTCGGCGATTGGGATGATCCGTACCTGACCATGGCCTATGACTATGAAGCAACCATCGCGCGGGAACTGGGACGGTTCTTCGAGACCGGGAGCGTGATCCGGAGCAAGAAGCCGATCTACTGGTGTGCCAGTTGTCGCACGGCTTTGGCGGAAGCCGAGGTCGAATATCATCCCCATGTCTCACCCTCGATCTATGTCAAATTTTCGCTGACTGACAAGAGCCGGACGCTCTTCCCGGAATTTGACGACAAGCCTGCGTATGTCCTCATCTGGACCACCACCCCCTGGACCATTCCTGCCAACCTGGCCATTACCCTGCATCCTGATTTCGATTACGTGGCGGTCGCCGTGGCCGATGAAATCTGGATTCTGGCGGAAGGCCTGGTGGAAAGCTGCATGCCGCTCTTTGGAGTCGACCGGTACCAGGTGTTGCGGCAATTCCGGGCCGCCGACCTGCGCGGCCTTGCCTGTCACCATCCCTTCCTCGAGCGTGAGAGTGTTCTGATCCTGGGTCGCCATGTGACCCTCGAAGCCGGTACCGGCTGCGTCCACACCGCCCCGGGGCATGGCCGCGAAGACTATGAGATAGCACTCGAATACGGCCTCGAGGTCTATTCCCCGATTGATGACGATGGCCGCTTTACCAAAGAAGTACCGTATTTTGCAGGGCAGTTCGTCTTCGATGCCAACCAGGCGGTCAACGGCAAACTCCGCGAAGTGGGGCGCCTCATGCGAGAGGCGGATATCGAGCACAGCTACCCTCATTGCTGGCGGTGCAAAAAACCGGTCATCTTCCGCGCCACCGAACAATGGTTCATCACCATGGACCGGAACAGCCTGCGGCAGAAGGCGCTTGACTGGATCGATCGGGTTGAATGGATTCCCGGTTGGGGCAAGGAGCGGATCTACAACATGATCCAGAATCGCCCGGACTGGTGCATTTCCCGGCAGCGTTCCTGGGGTGTCCCGATCACGGTCTTCACCTGTTCGAACTGCGGCTGGCTGCTTGCCACCCCGGAAGTGTTCCGGCATGTGGTGGCACTGTTCGAGAAGGAAGGCGCGGACTGCTGGTTCGATCGTGAGGCCAAAGCCCTGCTGCCGCCCGGCACGGTCTGCCCGGAATGCCGCGGCGACGAGTTTCGCAAGGAGATGGACATCCTCGATGTCTGGTTCGATTCGGGGGTTTCTCACGCTGCCGTGCTGGAACGGCGGGAAAGCCTCAGATCCCCGGCCGATCTTTACCTGGAAGGGAGCGACCAGCATCGAGGCTGGTTTCATTCGTCCCTCCTCGCCGCCGTGGGAACGCGCGACAGGGCGCCCTACCGGGGCGTGCTCACCCACGGCTTCGTCGTCGATGGCCAGGGTTACAAGATGTCAAAATCACTCGGTAATGTGATCGCCCCCGAAGAAATCATCAGGCAGTACGGTGCAGAAATCCTGCGCCTGTGGGTATCGGCGGAAGACTATCGCGACGATATTCGTATCTCGCCCGATATTCTGAAGCGGTTGAGCGAAGCATACCGGCGCATTCGCAACACCTGCCGTTTTCTCCTCGGCAATCTGGGAGACTTCGATCCGGCGTGTGACGCTCTGCCCTTCCGCGACCTGGACGAGTTGGATCGATTTGCCATCATCCAGCTTCAGGACCTGATCAAAAGGGTGCGCCAGGCCTATGACCGCTTCGAATTCCACCGGGTCTATCATGCCCTGCACAACTATTGCGTGGTGGACCTCAGTTCCTTCTACCTTGATATCCTGAAAGACCGCCTCTACGCCTCGGCAACCCGGAGCACCGCCCGCCGTTCTGCCCAGACGGCCCTCTACCAGATCCTGACGGCCCTCTTGAAGCTGATGGCGCCCGTGCTTTCCTTTACCGCCGAGGAAACCTGGTCGCATCTTCCCCATCGACCCAGCGCCACGATCCACCTGGAAAGCTTTCCGGAAATCGATGCCGGCCTCCGGGACGATGATCTGAACCAGCGCTGGCAAACCATTCTCAAGATCCGCAGCGATGTCACCCGCACCCTGGAAGGAGCTCGCCAGACGAAGGCGATCGGTCATCCGCTGGATGCCGAGGTCAGACTCGCCTTCCCGGAGGACCTGAAACAGACCTTCTCCGGCCAGGAAGAACTGTTCCGGTCGGTCTTCATTGTTTCGAAGGTAACCTTTGCGCCCGCCTCGAGCCTGGCCAAGGCGACGGAGGGCGTCGAGCTGCCGGGGCTCAAGGTAGAGATCGCTCTAGCCCCGGGCCACAAGTGCGAACGGTGCTGGGTGCGATCCGAAGAGGTTGGCCGGTTCGCCGATCACCCCACCCTCTGCGATCGCTGTCAGGGGGTCGTGGCTGGATGACAGAAGACCCGCGAAGGGATGATTTCTTCGTACCCTTCGTGTTCTTCGCGGGAAAGGTGATGGCACTGGCAGCGCCAAAGGAGTGACTATGGCATATCTGCTCTTTATCAGCGGCGGGATCATCGTTCTGGATCAGCTGACCAAACTTCTGATCCTCCAGTATTTGCCGCTTCATTCGAGCCTTGAAATCATTCCGGGGTTTTTCAACCTGGTGCACGTGAGGAACCCGGGCGGGGCTTTCAGTATTTTTGCGGGAGCCAACCCCGCCCTCCGCCAGGGCCTGTTCATGGGATTGACGGTCTTTATCGTCATCGTCCTGCTGTTCGCCTACGGCAAACTGCGCCCGGAAGACCGCTGGACCCGGACATCCTACGCCCTGATCGTCGGTGGGGCGCTGGGGAACCTCATCGACCGCCTGCGTTTCGGGGAAGTGATTGACTTTCTGGACTGCTATGTGGGCGCCTACCACTGGCCCGCGTTCAACGCAGCTGACAGCGCGATCACCGCCGGGGCGCTCATGCTGGTGGTGTCCCTGCTGCGCGGAAAGTAATTCTACTTTGGTGGAGGTTGCTTTTTGAGCTTCACGACCGAGTTCTGAGGCATCAACCGTTTCAGCCTGCTGTCCCAGACCTGCTGTTGAACCACGAGACTGTCGTTGAAAATATCGGTAATGATCCCCTCTTTTTCCCCGACCGGGGTGCCGACGCTCACGATATAGCCTCGTCCGGCCGAATCTTCGACCATGGCCTTGCGCCCGAATTCGCCCCAGACAATCGCCTTGAGGCCTTTTTCAATCTCCCCGAGATTCATTTTCTGGAGGGGCGTGAGCGGCCGCTTCGGTTCTGGTGGTAGATCGAGGTCTTCTTCGCTGAGTGGCAGCCGGGTACTCGGAACTTCAGCCGGGGCCAGGAAACTGGCAAACGGATCGACCAGCTTGTTCTCATTATAGGAAAAGTCCTGCTTGAGAAGCGCTTCCTTCACCTTTTCACGGGCAAGGAACGGGTCCGCGGGCCGTTCCTCCGGCTTTCCCGGCGAGGCCGGAGCCGGGAGCACAGGATCGGGCAGCAGCACCGCCTTGGAGCCGGCCGATGAGTCCTGTGTCGTCGGGGCGGTGGCATTGTCCTGGCCACCCACCGGCGCTGCCTCCAGAATCGCCAGCAAGCAGGCACCGGCCAGCGCACCGCATCTCAAACCCCTCGCAGCTCGCCTCACCCCCTTAGCCTCCCTGCCATGATCACTCCACCTCGATCACCCCTGTCGGCATGCGCCAGGCACTGCGGGCCGGTCCCTATTTTCCGGGTTCCTCCATCAGCACGAGCAGTTGCTGATCGCCAATCGAAAAGGCTTCCTTGACCGTTCCGGTCACTCTTACCGTGCTGCCTTTTTTGGGCAGTGCCTTGTCGGATACGACGGTGAGCTGTCCCGTCTGATCCTGAACGACAAAATACTTGATTACGAAAAAACTGAATACTTCCGTTACTTCACCGGCAACGGTGACCTTCTTTTCGGCATAATCACGGGGCTTATCGAGGATGTTGCCAATGGAGGTCGTGCCGATTTCCCCACAGGCCAGGGCCAGGAAAATGAGCAGTGCCATGGCCCATATAGTTTTGGTTGCAAGTTTCATGGAAAACCCTCCTTTCTGGGGGTGAGGCCCGGAACAGGCCACCCGTTGCGACGGCTCACCTGTCAATAAGCATTATACCCGTTTGGCTTCTGAAATCACGCCAAGAAGACATCCCGGCAAAAAATCACAACCTTTTCTTCCAACAGAAAATCGACCGCCGCTTGCCGTCCGGAGAAGCTCTTCCGGTCACCCGTCTGTGTCGAACCGAACTGAGGCGCCATTAACACCCACCCCGCCCAGCCATGCCAAGGATTCCTGGTTCGTGCCGGGGTGATATCGATGGTGTCGATGCAGAGTGGAGCAAGCTATCGGTATTTACGATTTGATCCAGAGCGGGCAAGCGCTTAGAACAGTGCTGGCAAATGGAGGGCTGCGGATTACCATCAAACAGGCGTGGGGGATGAGGATGCAAGAGTCGGAAGACAAACTGGATTGCCGGGGACTTGCCTGTCCCGGGCCGGTTCTGAAGACCCGGGAGCTGGTGGAACAGGGTACCGGAACAGGATTGCGGGTGCTGGTGGACAATGCCGCTGCCCGGGAAAACGTCAGCCGGTTCCTGGGTCGCATGGGTTATCAGGTGAGGGTGCTGGAAAATGATGGCCATTTTGAAGTGGTGGGTGTGAGGGATTCAGCGGCAGTGCCCTGTGAAGTGACGGAACCGGATGCCGGGCAGGATCAGGAACTGAAGATTGCCGTGGTGGTGGGGAACGATTGCATGGGGAAGGGGGACGATGTTCTCGGCAGCAAGCTGATGTTCAATTTTCTGGCTACCATGAAGGAGCTTGGACCCGACCTGTGGCGTCTCATCTTCCTCAACGGCGGGGTCAAGCTGGCCGTGGAGGGTTCGGAATCCCTGCCGGTCCTCCGGGAACTCGACCGGAACGGCGTCTCCATCCTGGTCTGCGGCACCTGCCTGAACCATTTCGGGCTGCTGGAGAAGAAGCAGGTGGGCGAAACCACCAATATGCTGGATATCGTCATTGCTCTCCAACTGGCGGATAAAGTGATCAGTGTGATGTGATGAAACCGGCTCCCGTGGAACTGGCAAAAACGGTACGGGCGGCAGGCTGAGCGGCCAAGATCGGTCCGGGCGACCTGGCGGAGATTTTGGAGCAGCTTCCTCTCGAAAACGATCCCAACCTGCTCGTTGGTCGGGAGACCTCTGACGATGCCGGCGTGTACCGTTTGAACGCCGATCTGGCGTTGGTTCAGACCATCGACTTCATCACCCCGGTGGTCAATGATCCCTACGATTTCGGGCGGATCGCGGCAGCCAACGCCCTGAGCGACGTCTACGCCATGGGCGGCCGTCCCCTGACCGCCATGAACGTCGTCTGCTTTCCGCTCAAGAGCATGGCCAAGGCCGTTCTGGGAGAGATTTTACGGGGCGGGCTCGAGCAGATCCATGCCACCGGGGCGGTGCTGGTGGGCGGTCACAGCGTTGAAGATGCGGAACTCAAGTATGGCCTCTCGGTCACCGGGCTGGTGCATCCCGAGCGCGTCTTGACCAACGCCGGGGCCAAACCGGGAGATGCCCTGATTCTCACCAAACCCATCGGCACAGGCGTCCTCGCCACGGCCATCAAGGCCGGCCTGCTGTCCGAAGCGGCGGAACGGACAGCCATCGCGACCATGGCCGCCCTCAACGGCCCGGCAGCAGCGCTCATGGCTTCCTACGCCGTCACCGCTTGTACCGATATCACCGGTTTCGGCCTGCTCGGTCATGCCCTTGAAATGGCAACCGCAAGCAGGGTCAGCATCATTCTGGAGGCGGACCGGGTGCCCCTGCTGCCGGAAGCGCGGGAGCTGGTCGAGATGGGGCTGGTGCCCGCCGGAAGCTACGCCAATCGCAATTACTGCAGCCACCAGGTACTCCACCCGGAAGCCGTCGACCCCATCCTGCTGGACCTGGCAGCCGACGCCCAAACCTCCGGTGGCCTTCTCCTGGCACTCCCCGAAGACCAAGCCCACGCCCTGCTCGCCGACCTCCAGGAACACGGCGTCCCCCAGGCCGCGATCATTGGCCGCGTAGTCGACGGGGACGGAGGCACCATCCTGCTCCGCTAGACACCCCGGTACCCTGCCGGAGTTCCTTAAGGCTATGCAGAACCGCCTCGACCAATCGGACCCGTTGAACGGGTTCAAGCTCGACAGGTTTTCTGACCACCTGCCTGACTACTTCCATAGCATTTCTCACAGTTCACATTAGAGTTCCCCATTTTCAAAGGAAAAGGGGTGAACCCCATGCCCCATGAGGGTGACCTCGAACACTATCCCCGGAGAATTGCTTATCCTGGCGCAGCTTGGCTTCGAATCGGGGCGTTCTTCCCACTATGCCAGCGGCGGCAGTCGTAAAATATGCAACCTTGGCGCTGGCCAGGGCAAAGGCCCATTTCACCGCCCCGCCAAAGGTGCGAATACCCGCACCAGCCGCAACGACGGTGGTGGCAACGGCAGCCATCATGACGGCCACCTCCGTGATAATGGGATGCTCGGCGGCGAAGCCGGAAATGGCACTGTTCAGCGATCTGATGTTTGCGATGACCGAAACAATCGCCCGGTCCACCACCGAAAAGGCGTCGGCAAACCCTTCGTTTACCCGGATGCTGCCTGCTTCCTGATCGATGGTAACCGGCCCCCCTGCCTGATGCCGTCCATCGAGCTTTTGACCGCGTCGAAAGTCCCTTTGAGGGCGGTGCCGAGAGCCTGCTGGGCGGCATCCTTGAGGTTGCTCAGTTTGGTGGTGAAGTTGTCGGCGGCTTCCTGTGCACCCCTGGTCGATCCTTCGAAGGCCTTCATGACCTCGTTGTAAAGCTGCCCGGAAGCGGCCAGCTCATTGATCTTCTCGTTGGTCAGCCCTGCGGCCATCATGAGCGGCATCAAGCGGGTATTGCGCGATTCCATGCTGCCAGTCAGAATCGAGCGCATTTCCTCGCCCAGTTGATTGAGAGGTTCTCGACCTTCATCCGTTCTTGAATGGCGGCCGCCTCTCGCATGGCTGCGGTCCATGCGGCTTCCCCTTGTATTGCCTCTCCTCTGGAGTTAGAGTACTCCATCGTGGAGGCAATGAGCGATGCCAGGCCGAGGCGGGTATCCTCCATCATCGAATTGAACTCGAATCCGGTCTGCACCACCTCGCAGAAACCAAGTCCGCCCGCCAGGGTAGTGCCGAGTCGAAGCATGGAGGATGTGGCTGACCGGGCATGACCATTCAATTCCGCGAGGGTGGTCGAATAGGCCTTGGTAGCCGACCTAAGCGAACGGAACACGGCAGACGCCGCATCCCTTGCCGAAATGATGATTTCTACTCTATTGGAGGCCATGCTATGTACTCTCTAATCGTCGCGTTCGGCATCGGCGCCATTCTCCTGTTCGCTCTGTCCCCCGTCCTCGCCGTCTGCTACTGGATGCCGTCTCAAGCCTGGGGAGTGATCTTGACCGGAGTGCTGCTCTCCTACTGGTTTCCGGACATCCCCGGTTTCTTAATCGTCCTGATCACCGCCGCCTTCGGCCTAACCTTGTGGATAAAGAGCCGCCAGCACCATCGTCAGCGCTTCTAGGTCGCGGTTGATCTGATCGTTGAGCCCGCCCGGTTCGCGCCCGGTTCGGGTGGGAGCCTCAGTGCCCTGACCATCGTCGCCCCGCGTCTTTTGCAGCCTGTCTCGAATGCACTCGCCGCAAGACCACATCATGTCTGCCTTGATCAGGTCAAGGCAGAGTCGGAGCTTTTTCGGTCTTCGGCTCCGAGAAAGCTGAGACGCATGATCTCGCGAAAGAGATCCGATGCCTCGCCGTAGGTTAGATCGTCCACGATCTCCAGATCCAAGCCGACCGCCTCAAACACCTTGTCGAAGATCTCTTCTATTGGCAGCGGCCAGGAAATCAGCCAAGACCAACGGCCAGGGAGTCGGCCAAGGCATAGAGAGTGCGGAGGAATGCGTCGCCCTGGCGCCAATATGACGCAGGAGATTCTCCCGCGGGAGCTATT
>JAPXSS010000011.1:0-42090 GCA_033812955.1 Syntrophobacteraceae bacterium
GACGCGCACCAGATCGCCAAAGGTGGTGATGGTGACGTGTGGCTGCTGCGCCAGCCAGATGGCCCGGTCAATGTCTTCATTGGCAGTGACGCACACCGGACAACCCGGCCCACTGATGAGTCGGACTGAGGGTGGCAGGAGCCGCCGCAGGCCGAGGCGAAAGATGGCGACGGTATGGGTGCCGCAGATTTCCATCAGGTGGCAGGGGCGAAGCCCGGCACCGCGCCGCTGAAGGGTTTCGAGCAGGCTCTTGGCAAGCTGGGGATCGCGGTATTCGTCGAGATATTTCAATTGGCCTGCTCCCTTCAAGTCACTGGGGTCGGATTCCGCTCCTTGAGCCATTGACGGGCGATATGAGCCTGACCGAGGGCGATGCAGGCATCGTTGGCCGGGACTTCCACATGGCTGTGTACCCGGAATCCTCTCGCAGCCAGGACCTTCACTAAATGCTCAAAAAGATAGGCGTTCTGAAACACCCCACCGCTCAGGGCCACCAGTTGCAGGCCCGTTTCGCGACCGATGGCCGACACGGCATCGGCCAGAAGCCCCACCATGCCGTTGTGGAAGCGGGAGGCGATGATGCCGGGCGAAACGCCCTTGCGGATTTCGGCAACCACCTCGACGATCATGGGAAGGGGGTCGAGAATCCAGGTTCCCTCATCCTTCGTCACTTTCCCGTCATAACTGCCGAGATCCTCTGCCATGGCCTGTTCGAGTTCGATGGCTGCCTGGCCCTCATAGTTGACGGTCGAGCGCAGACCGGTGAGGGCTGCAACGGCATCGAAGAGGCGGCCGCAGGATGAGGTCCGGGGAGCGTTCAGGTTACGTTCGAGCATCCGCACGACAATCCTGGTTTTCTCCCGGGGCCACCGCTCCAGAAAGTCCCCAAACCGTCGTGAAAGATTCTCGGGATCGAGGCTCCACAGGTAGGTCAGGGCCATACGCCAGGGTTCCTTGATGGCCTGGGCCCCCCCGGGCAGCGGGACGGTGCGGAAATGGCCCAGCCGTTCGAAGCCGACACCCGCTACGCGCAGGATTTCTCCCCCCCAGATGGTGCCGTCGGGACCGTAGCCGGTGCCATCCATGGCCAACCCCAGGACAGGACCGGCAAGGTGCCGTTCGGCCATGACCGCAGCGATGTGGGCGTGATGGTGCTGCACCGCCAGTCGCGGGATATGTTCCTGCGTGGACGCCCATTGGGTGTTGAGATAATCCGGATGAAGGTCGTGAGCGATGCACTGGGGAGTGACCTCGAGCACTTTTTCCAGGTGGGCGATAGTCTGTTCAAAGGAATGGAGGGTCTCGAGGTTTTCAAGATCGCCCAGATGCTGGCAGAGAAAGGCTTCCTTCCCCCGGGTGAGGCATACCGTGTTTTTCAGTTCGGCCCCCACCCCCAGCACCGATGGCCCGGCTTCTTCCAGAAAGACCGGAACCGGCACATAGCCCCGCGCCCGGCGCAAGGGCCGGGACTCGCCGTGGAGCACCCTGGTCACCGAATCATCGCAGCGCTGCAGGATGCGGCGATTGTGGAGCAGAAAAACGTCGGCAATCCCCTTCAGCCGCTCGTAAGCCTCGGCATTGGCGGTGACAATGGGTTCGTCGCTTTGATTGCCGCTGGTCATCACCAAGGCGTCATAGGGGCTTTCCTGGAACAACAGGAAGTGCAACGGGGTGTAAGGTAAAAATGCCCCCAGATAGCGGTTGGAAGGCGCCACGCTGGGAGCGAGGTCACCGTCCCTGAGGCCGCGCCCCCGTTCGCGCCGAAGGAGCACAATCGGTCGCCTGGGGTCCTGCAGCAGCTGCGCCTCCCGTTCACTCACGTCACAGTGGTCCCGAATGGCCTCGAGAGTCCCGAACATCACGGCGAAGGGTTTTTCTTCGCGAATCTTGCGGCTCCGCAGGCGACTCACCGCGCGCTCGTCAGCAGCCCGCACCGCCAGGTGGAAGCCCCCCAATCCCTTAATGGCCACAATCGACCCCGCCTGCAACCGGAGAATCGCTTCCCGCACCGCCTGGTCACGCCGAGCAAGCGTCTCGCCGCTGGGAGATGCCAGCCACACCGTGGGCCCGCAATCCCAGCAGGCATTTGGCTGGGCATGAAAGCGCCGGTCCCGCGGATCGTCGTATTCCTTCCGACAGGCAGGACACATGGTGAAATGCGCCATCGTGGTCTTGTCACGATCGTAGGGAATATCCTGAATAATCGTATAGCGCGGTCCGCAGTTGGTGCAGTTGATGAAGGGATAGCGATAGCGCCGGTCGCACGGATCCAGGAGCTCGCGCAGACAATCCGGGCAGGTGGCGGCATCGGGGGCAATGAGGGTGGCACGGGATTGTGCAGCATGGCTCGAGACGATCAGAAAGCGGTCCAGCGGCGCAAACGGCTGCTCGATCACTTCTACCTGCACCACCCGGGCGAGAGGCGGAGCTTCCTCCGGAATGCTCCGGGCAAATGCCTCGATCTCTGCCGCCGACCCCGCCGCTTCGATTTCAACCCCGTCGGTTTGATTTCGCACCCAACCGGCAAGCCGGTAGCGATCAGCCAGTTGGAAAATGAAGGGGCGAAACCCCACACCCTGGACGATACCTCGAACCCGGATCGTCACCCGCCGCTGGGAGGCACTGCTGCCTGCATCCTGGTCCAGGCTCAGAGCCGACGCGTTGCCGATAGCGCGCTGCGGGTTGCGCATTGCGGTTCCATCCGGACCTTTGGCCGGGTCTAGAGGGTCCCATCGGGACATGGGCAACTGCTCCGAAGTCAAGCCGGTGCTCAGGATTGCCGACACAATTCTGATCAGCGAGTCCTGCTCTGTTGTTTGTCCCGAACCTTCTTTTCCAGCCAGGATAACCAGGCCGGCAGGCCCTCTCCGGTACGGCAGGAAATTTCGAAAATGTCCTGCCGCCCATTGAGCTGGCGGGCCCTTTCCCGAATTTTGGCCACGTCACAGTCGAGGTAGGGCAGAAGATCGATTTTGTTGACCAGGAGCACCGACGAAAGCTGAAACATGAGCGGGTATTTTGACGGCTTGTCATCACCCTCGGTCACACTCAGAATCATGACCTTCTCATCTTCGCCCAAATTGAATTCAGCCGGACACACCAGATTCCCGACGTTCTCAATGATCAGCAGGTCGAGCGCCTGCAGATCCAATGATTCAAGGGCGATCTGGATCATGTTGCCATCCAGATGACATCCGCCGTCGGTATTGATCTGGACGGCCTGGACTCCTTTCCGTTGAATCCGCTCGGCATCATAGGACGATTGCAGGTCGCCTTCAATCACGGCCATCCTGACCCGATCGGCCAGGCCTTCGATCGTCCTCTCCAACAACGACGTTTTACCTGCCCCGGGCGAACTCATCAGATTGAAGACAAAGATGCCCGCGTCGTCAAAACGCTTGCGATTCGCCTCCGCCAGCCGTTCATTGGCCTGCAGGATATTTCGCACCACCGGAACCTTAATCTCCGCCATCACCATCCCTCGTTTCACCTTCAATGTTCACCAGCGAAAGCTCTCTTCCGCTCACCAGCTTGAGATCCGGCCGCCCACAGCGAGGGCACAGAAAGACTCCATTCTCAATGTCAAAACGCAGATCACACTCTAAACAATGAGCCACTACCGGAGGCGTCTCGATTTCCAGGACAGCTCCCGAGGCAACGGTATCCTGGCTCAGCATCTCGAACGAAAAGGTCAGGGCTTCGGGCACAATCCCTGCCATCACTCCGATCCGCAGTCTGATCACGTGGACTTTCTCGAGATCATGCCGTCGAGCCTCTTCCGTCACAATTGCCAGGAGACTCTCCGCAATGGCCAACTCGTGCATAACCGATCCCCGATTGGAAAAGAATGCCCAACGCCGCGTCCAGGTCAGGCGCTACGGTAAGGCACCGCAGCCTCGTTCTGGACCTTCCGGCACGGCTTCAAAAAAGCCATGATTCAGGCCGCCAGGACCATAACACTGGAAAGAGCGCTTGGCAATCGGCATGAGAGGCGAAAGGCGTTTGGAGGGTATGGTTTCGCTTGTTATGGAGAGCTGTTTCAGCTTAAATGTTCGGCACTGTTCCATACGCGTTATTCAGCGGGATAGGGATAATGGGCTTTCTTTAATTCTGATGAGGACTGGGGCGTTGGAAGCAGCGGAACGGGCTCAATATCGACTGCGTTTGCTGGCAATCAGCCTGTCACTCTCGGTGGGTACGGCGTTGATGCTGGCAAAGTTCTACGTCTTTTGGATGACAGGTTCTTCAGCGGTGCTCTCGGATGCCCTCGAATCCATCATCAACGTGGTGGCCAGCGGTTTTGCCCTGGGCAGCGTGATCCTATCAGCCAAACCACCCGACCCCACCCATCCATACGGCCATGGAAAGATCGAATACTTCTCGGCCGGCTTCGAAGGGGCACTGATCGTTTTTGCCGCTCTTGGGATCTTCTGGGCAGCCTGGCCGCAGCTGCGTCGCCCCCAGGAGCTGCCCCATCTTGGCATGGGGTTGCTGATTCTGCTGGGCACCAGCGCGGTCAATCTGGCCCTGTCCCTGGGCCTCATGCGCACCGGCAGACAGACCCATTCACTGGTCCTGGTCGCCGACGGAAAGCATCTTCTGACGGACGTGGTCACATCCGCCGGGGTCCTCCTGTGCCTGCTCCTGGTCCATCACACCGGCTGGTACTGGCTGGATGGAGCCGTTGCCTGCCTGGTGGGCGTCAGCATTCTCGTGGTCGGCATCAGGTTGGTGACCGAATCCTTTTCCGGGCTGATGCATGCCTCCGACCCGGCACTGCTGGAGGAACTCTCAGAAGTCATCGCCAGCCATCGTAAACCCAACTGGATCGAGATTCATCGGCTCCGCGCCTGGCGCGCAGGAAACCGCATCCATACCGATTTTCACCTGATCCTGCCGCGGGACATGACCCTGGAAGCCGCTCACAAAGAGGCTACCATCCTGCAGGACATTCTCGAGACCCATCTCGGAAGCACCATCGAAGCCGTCATTCATGCCGAACCCTGCATCGAACAGGAATGCCCCATCTGCGGCTACGACCCCTGTCGCCTGCGGCAGGAACCCTCATGCCGGCAGCGCATCTGGCGTCCCGAACTGCTCACCTCACCATCGGAAGACAAAGAACGCGACCAGCTCCCGGGATACACTCACGACCTGGAACATAACGAGAAGGACCCGTGCCAGGGGTAACCATTGGCCATCAGGCACAGGATCCCGTCATTCGTTGCTTTTTGCTTTTCACTCTTCACTTTTCAAGCAAGGAGGAGACAATGCGCATCGTACTGATCGGTCAGGCCGCTTTTGGCTCCAAGACCCTTGAAGCTTTGTCAGCCAAAGGTGAATCCATCGTCGCCGTATACGCTCCACCCGACAAACCCCGCGGCAGACCCGACCCGCTCAAGGAACTGGCCGAGGCCGCAAACATTCCCGTCTTCCAGCCCGCCTCCTATAAGAATGACCAGGTTTTCTCTCAATACCGGGACCTCCGGCCGGATCTGACAATTCTGGCCTTTGTGACCGATATCATCCCACCCCGCTACCTGGAAGCCGCCAGCAGGGGGGCCATCTGCTATCACCCGTCCCTCTTGCCGCGCCACCGCGGGGGAAGCGCCATCAACTGGGCCATCATGATGGGGGACACCCGCACCGGCCTCACCATCTTCTGGCCCGACGGCGGGATCGACACAGGTCCCATGTTGCTGCAAAAAGAGGTTGCCATCGGCCCGGATGATACGACCGGCACACTCTATTTCAATCATCTGTTCCCCATGGGGGTCGAGGCCATCACGGAAGCCGTTCAACTGATCCGAGACGGCCGCGCCCCGAGAATTCCTCAGGACGAGTCAAAAGCCACCTATGAACCGCTCTGTGATGACCGGGTAGCAGCCATTGACTGGTCCAAACCAGCCGGGGAAATCTACAACCTGGTCCGTGGCTGCGACCCGCAGCCGGGTGCCTATACCGTTTTCCAGGGGTCAAAGGTGCGCTTTTTCGGTGCCAGGCTGTTGCCCGAAGCAGCCGCCGAACCACCGGGAACCATCGCTGCGATCACTCCTGACGGCATCCAGATCGCCCTCACCTCAAGCCGGCTGGTTGTGGCCAGCGTTCGTGGGGCCACCGGGGGAAAGATCCCGGCAGCCGTCTGGAGTGTCGAGAACGGCGTGAAAGAAGGTCATCGCTTTCCTTAGAAGCGATCACCGATTGAGATCGGTCGACCGATCCAGCCCGGCCAGGATCGCAAAGCCAGCAAGGAGTAGGGCGCTACAACCCTGGATCGGGTTTTCCGATATTTCGACAAACCCGATGCAGCCAACCACAAACCCGAAAAGAATGTGCATCACGCTAGCCATCTCAAGCTCCTTCCGCTATTACCCGGATGCTGAAGCAACCAGCGTGCCAGGACCATGAACCTGTAGTCGGGCTCGACTTCAAGTTCTGCGGCACCAGCTTGGCCAGAGCGTGTCAACGGTGCAGTTGATGATATATCGTCACAATGCTCGATAATCGACACCCCGCCGAGGGCCACCAATGGCAGCAAGTGACTGCCTATGCGCTATATTATTGCAGCCTCAAGGGCTTGAGTATGTTATGCTAAGGCACTGCATTGCCGTCACGGATTGGTGAACGACGAGTTTGAATCGGAGGAGGAGACCATGGAAAAACCCATTGAGCACTACTGGCACCGGCGCCTGGCCGATGTGAAGAAGGCCTTGGAGAGTAACAATTTTGAAGTATATTTGGCGGAAAATGCCTCCGAAGCTCACAAAATTGTCATCGAGGAGATCCTGCCCAAGCTCACCCCCAAGAGCATTGCCTGGGGCGGGTCGCTTACTTTTGGAGCAACCGGGCTCTATGAAGTTCTCAAACAGAGGCCGGAGCTGGAGGTGATCGACACTTATGACCGCACCATTCCGCCCGAGGAAATGCTCGAACGCCGCCGCCGCGCGCTGCTCGTCGATCTCTTCATCACCGGCACCAACGCCATCACGGAAACGGGGGAACTGGTCAACCTGGACATGATCGGCAATCGCGTGGCCGCCATCGTTTTCGGGCCGAAACAGGTGATCGTCCTCGTCGGCCGTAACAAACTTGCGACCGATTTCCATGATGCCATGTTTCGGGTAAAGAACTACGCCGCACCCGTGAATGCCATGCGTCTGGACAAGAAAACCCCCTGCGTCGGAACGTCCTATTGCGAGGATTGCAAGAGTCCGGACCGCATCTGCAACGCTTGGTCGATCGTGGAAAAATCATTTCCCAAGGGCCGGATCAAGGTCATTCTCATCAATGAGAGCCTTGGCTTCTGAGACCGAGCGCCAGGACCTGACCCAAGCTTCCGGGCACTCCGTAATCCTCCCGCGAACGATTGTCCTGGAAGCCGTCGCAAAGCGCTTCACGGTTTCCTATACCCAGCGGTCGGGGAGAGGGTTGGAGATCAGCCAATCCTCCCCTTTCCTTCTCGAGCTGAGGGGCAATACCGACAATCACCAGGGCTGCCTGATTCTGCTTCGGCGGTGGCTGCAAAGGCAGGGCCGCTTTCACCTGGTGCCATGGGTGGCAACGCTCAGTCGCGAGACCGGGTTGGCTTTTCGATCCCTCCAGATTCGTGGCCAGAAGACCCGCTGGGGGAGTTGCTCCAGCCGGGGAACCATCAGCCTTAACTACCGGCTGTTATTCCTGCCACCCCACCTGGTTCGCTACATCATGGTCCATGAGCTGTGCCATACGGTGCATCTCAATCATTCCGCAGCCTTCTGGACCTTTCTGGCCGCTTTTGAACCCGCCTGTCGAGCCCTGGACCGAGAAATGAAGCAAGCCAGCCAACTCCTCCCTTCCTGGCTCGGCACGCCCAGCTGAGGAATCGGTTTGTCAGGTGCATAATCGTAATATTGCTCTAGATAATTTCGTCACCACCCGATAGTATATAACATCATCGATTTCTATCCGTAAGGGGGCTTTACTGTATGACCGTGAAACACCCTGCCTGGCGTTCGTGGGTATATTGTCTTGGCCAGAGCACTTTCGGCTCAATTGGATACCATCATTCGAGAGGTATCGCGGTCTTTTTGCTGTTGGCACTGGCCTTGCCACCGGCGGGGGCGGCCCAGTCGCCAGGACCCCGCGAGGTTTTGGCAATTGCCGATGAAAACCTGCTGTTTCAAGACATTCCCGCCGTGTCCGGAGCTTCCCGCTTTGAACAGAGTGCGAGCGAAGCTCCGGCTTTTGTTTCGGTAGTGACGGCCAGGGAGATCAAGCTTTTCGGCTATCGCACCATCGCCGATATCCTTCGCAGCCTGGTGGGGTTTTATACGACCTATGACCGAAATTACTCGCACCTCGGAGTGCGCGGTTTTGGGAGGCCGGGAGACTACAACACCCGGGTCCTGCTGCTCCTTGATGGCTATCACCGGGTAAACGACAATGTCTATTATCAGGCACCTGTTGGAACCGATTTTCCGGTGGATGTGGACCTCATCGACCGGGTCGAAATCATCAGGGGACCCGGCTCAGCCATCTATGGCACCAATGCGCTTTTTGCCGTGGTCAACGTGGTCACCAAGAGAGGCCGGGACCTGAAAGGGGTGGAACTGTCCGGGGAAGCCGGAAGTTTTGATACCTACAAGGGTACACTTAGCTATGGCGATCGTTTCTCCAACTATCTCGAGGGGCTGATCTCCGGCAGCTACTACCGCAGCGGCGGCCGGGACCTCTACTACAAACAGTATGATCGGCCCGCCACCAACCATGGCATTGCTGAAAATCTCGACAGTGATCGGTACGGCGGCTTCTTCACCAAATTGGGCTTCAAGGACCTCACGCTGTCGGGGGCCTTTCACTCCCGCGACAAGAAGATCCCAACCGCCCCCTGGGCTGTGATCTTCAATGACCCGCGTGCCAGGAGCACTGACGACCGGGGGTTCGTGGATCTAAAGTATGAAAGCATCTTCGAGAATCAACTCGAGTTCATGGTTCGAGGCTATTACGACCGCCATGAATATCGAGGCGCCTTTCCAGCTCATCGCGACGAGCGGAATCCTCTTCTGGGCACCTATCTGAACAAGGACCTGGCTCAAGGGGAATGGTTCGGTGCGGAATTCCAAGTGACCAAGAACCTCTGGGAGCACCACAAGGTGATTGTGGGGGGGGAATACCGCCTCAACTCCCGGGAGGACCAGTGCAATTATGACGAGGAGCCCCGGATAGTCCGCCAGGATATGAAACATTCTTCCTGGACGACTTCCCTATTCGCGCAGGACGAGTTCCGCATCACCCGGTATCTACTCCTGAATGCCGGGCTCCGCTACGACTATTTCGACAACTTTGGGAGTTCCCTCAATCCTCGGCTGAGTCTGATCTATCAACCGTTCCAGACCACCTTCCTGAAACTGCTCTATGGTCAGGCGTATCGGGTTCCCAATGCCTACGAACTCTATTACGATGAAGGCTTCACGGCCAAAGGCAACCCGAATCTCGAGCCTGAGACCATCAGGAGCTATGAGGTGGTCTGGGAACAATTGCTGGGCAGCCGGCTTAAATTCATCCTGGCCGGTTTTTACTATGACATGGACGACCTGATCAGCTACCAGACCGACCCCGACGATAACAAGACATTCTTTGCGAATGCTGGCTGCTTAACGGCCAGGGGACTCGAAGCCGAATTGAACCTCAAATGGCCCCGAGGCATCGAGACCCGGATCAGCTACGCCTATCAGGATACCCAGGACAAGGAAACCGATCAGCGATTGACCAACTCGCCCGTCCATCAAGCGAAATTCCACGGGCTGGTGCCCATTGTCACCGACAAGCTGTTTTTCGGGACCGAGCTGATCTACACCAGTCCCCGCAAGACGCTCGAGGGAAGAGAAAGTGATGACGCCTACCTTCTTAACCTCAGCCTCTATTGGGCCAACGTTATCAAGGGACTGGACCTGTCCGGCACACTTTACAATGCCCTGGATCAGAAGATTGGCGAGCCAGGCTCTGCGGAGCATCGACAGGATATCATCTTTCAAGACGGTATCAGTTTTCGGGTAAAAGTGACCTATTCGTTTTGAGGCTTATGCGGTCAATCAGAATTCTTATCAGCATCTACTGTCTGTTCTCCTGGCCTGTTGCTGCTAGCGGGGCAGGACTTGCCGCGGAGGGTGCGACGCCCCACCTTACATTCCTCCTCAGCCATCCCGGGGTACCCTACGAGGACGCCCTGCAAGGATTTCTGGACGCCCTTGCCGCCAAAGGCCTTCTCGTCCGCCATGAGGTATTTCGGCTCAATGGTGATGAACAACGCGCCACCACGGTGCTCTCGGAACTGGACCGAAAAACCGTGAACCTGATCGTAACACTCGGCTCCCTTGCCACAAAAACCGCCGCGGCGCATGCGGATGGGATCCCCATTGTGGCAGGCCTTTTTCTTGGCAGGGATTTCCTCAAGGGCCATAGCAACCTTACGGGGGTTTCCATGGAGTTCCCGCTTGAACTCCAGTTTCAGTGGATCAGCCGGATTTTGCCCGGCTACCGGAACGTGGGTACGATCCATGGGATTTCTCAAGCAGAGAAAATCGCGCCGGCGGAGAAGGCCGCCCAAGAGGCTGGGCTGGAGCTGCTGGCAGTGAGTGTCAGGGGCCCCTCGGAGCTGCCGATTGCCATGGATTCTCTGGTCACCCGCGCCGAAGTGCTCTGGGGTCTGCCTGATGAAATGGTCTTCAACCCGCACACGGCCAAACAGATTTTGCTCTATTCGTTTCGCAATCGGATCCCGGTAGTGGGCATCTCCGACGCGTGGGTAAAAGCGGGGGCGCTCTTTGCCCTGAGCTGGGACTATAAGGATTTGGGGAGGCAGTGCGGGGAAATGGCGGCACAGATCCTGCAAGGAACACCAGCACACGCTCTGCCCCTGGCTCATCCGAGAAAGGTCGGCATGGTATTGAATTTGAAGACCGCAGGGCAGCTGAAGATCCCTATCCCCGAGGCTGTGCTGCAGAGTGCTCAGCAAGTCTACAAGTAGGCGGGAGTTCAGATCAGTGGGACAGTATTGGTCACCCAGGCTGGCAACCAAGTTCAATCTACTGACTATCTTAGTGATCCTGATCACGGCCCTGGGAAGTGCCTCCTTTCAAATCCGGCAGGAACGGGCAAGCCAGCATGAAAGACTGTTTCACTACGGCACAGCCATGGTCAACCTGGTGTCAGAGAGTTGTGAGTATGCCATTTATACCGAAAATCCAAGTGCCTTGATAGAGATTGCCGACAGCCTGTCATCCATCCCCGATATAGCTTATGTGGTCATTCGAGATGCCCAGCATCTCATCCTCCTGAAAAAGGAATACCGCACTCAGATTTCTCTCCCCGACTTCCAAGAGCCCACTCAAGAGGAAGAGAAACTCAGCTTCAAGCAATTTACCAACACTGTTACCGGCAAACCTTACATGGATATCACATCCCCGATATATGGGGCAAGGCAGGACAATTTCGGCGGGATTCTCGAACTCGAACGGCGACCGAGCCATACCGATGCTCCCCTGATCGGCTATATCCAGATCGGGATCGACATGGCGGCTTTGCAGGAACAGGTCAGCATGTTGCTGGCCTCCACGATGATTTTCACCGGCATGATCATTCTGGTGGGAGTCGGCCTCACTTTTTCCATGACCCGGCGCATAGCTTCGCCCATCAATCAACTGGCCAGCATCACCCGAGAGATCGCCCAGGGCAAGATCGACCACACCGTCTCCATCCACACGAATGATGAGATCGAAGACCTCGCCAGGGACTTCAATGCGATGGTTGAACGCCTTCGGGACTATCGCCGCCAAGTGGATGCCTATCAGCGCGATCTGGAAGAAAAGGTTCAGCAACAGACCCTCCTTGCCCGGCAGGCGGCGGAAGCCAGTACGGCCAAATCTCAGTTCCTGGCCAACATGAGCCACGAAATCCGAACGCCCCTCAACGGCATCCTGGGCATGGCGGAACTCCTGCTCCGCACTGGCCTCAACGAACGCCAGCGTTACCACGCAGAGACCATAAACCGTTCCGGACGGACGCTCTTGAGGGTGCTCAACGATGTTCTGGATTTTTCCAAAATCGAAGCCCGGAAACTCGAACTCGATTTGCATGAATTCGATCTCCATGCCACCATCGAGCGGTGCGTGGAAACACTCGCCGGCAATGCCCATAGCAAAGGACTCGAGGTGATCTGCGAGATCGCCCCCGAGGTGCCGTCGTTTTTGATCGGCGATCCCGAGCGCCTCTGTCAGGTCCTGACCAATCTCGTCGGCAATGCGGTCAAGTTCACGGAACAGGGTGAGATCCTGGTCCGGACCACCGTGGCGGAGGAACAGGAACACCAGATCTTGCTCCGGTTCGAGGTTAAAGACACCGGCATCGGCATTGATAGTGTAGCGAGCGAGCGCATCTTCGAGGATTTCTCACAGGCTGATGGTTCCATGACCAGAAAGTTTGGAGGCACGGGACTCGGGCTGGCCATTTCCAAGGGCCTCTGCAAGATGATGGGAGGCACGATCGCCGTCACCAGTGAATTGGGCAAAGGCAGCACCTTCACTTTTACCGCAAGCCTGCGGAAGCCTCCTGGAATGAGCCCACCGCCATATCAGTCTGCCTGTTTCCTCGAGAATGACTACCTGTTGCTTGTTGATGATAATCAAAGCTCTCGGAACGCGCTTGCCAACCTCGTCCATTCCTGGGGAGCGCGCCATGACACCGCCGAAGATGGGCAGACGGCGCTCGCCAAATTCCGCCACGCCGTGGCGACAGGCAATCCTTTTTCCACGGTACTACTGGACATGACTCTGCCCGACATGAACGCCCTGGACGTTGCGGCATTGATGAAAGCCGATGCACCGGACGATTCGGTCAAGGTCATCCTGGTCGGACCTGTTGATTCCTACCCCAATGTCGACCCAACCCCTTCAGCCCGCTACGATGACTGCCTCACCAAGCCCATCAGTCAGCGGAAGCTGTTGGAATCTCTTTCCAGGATCAAGCAGCTTCGCACCCGAACGACTTCCCCCGCCCTTAGCGGGGAGCAGCCAGGTGTGCCTCTCCCGACTCCTTTTCGAGCCACCGTACTGTTCGTGGAAGACAACCCAGTGAATCAGGATGTCACCCGCGAGATGCTCGAAGCCATAGGCTTCCAGGCAGATATCGCCGCGAGCGGCCGGGAGGCGCTGCAAAAGCTGGCTGACAACTCCTATGACCTGGTGTTGATGGATTGCCAGATGCCGGGAATGGACGGGTTTGAAACGACCCGCCTCATTCGCGCCAGTATCACAACCACTCTGCCCATCATCGCGGTGACGGCCCTTGCCATGAAAGGAGACCGTGAGCTCTGCTTGGCGGCGGGAATGAACGATTATTTGTGCAAACCTTTTAATATGCGGCAACTGGAAAAAGTGCTGAATCGATGGGTTGCGGCCAAGGAGAAAGCGCCCAGTTCGACTGGAGCTGCCAGAGAAGAAGCCCTACCGACAGTTGACCGCAACACCGGGGTCACGGCAGCGGCCCCGGAAGAAGCCCCTGACGCCTCAAACTGGCCGGTACTGCTTGCCGAAGATGATCCGGTGAACCAGGAGGTGTTCAAAGAGATGCTTGAAATCCTGGGCTGCCAGGTAACCGTTGCCGGGAGTGGGCGAGAAGTTCTGGAAAAACTTGCCCGGCAGCGCTTCGCGCTGATCTTCATGGATTACCGGATGCCGGATATGAACGGTGGCCAGATCACTCGCCTTATCAGGAACGACGAGGAAATCCGCGGCCAATCTGAAAGAGACGTACCCATTATCGCCATCACCGGTTTGACTACCGAGGATGATCGTCGCGCCTGCCTCGCGGCGGGCATGGATGATCTCCTCCCCAAACCCATCCGTATCGATATGTTAAGGACTGCCCTGAACCGTTGGCTCCCCCCCGAAGAAGGCAATTAGGCTCATGACCAGAAACACCTTCTGCCACATACCGGGGATTGGCATCCGCACCGAGCGACTCTTCTGGAACCGGGGACTGCATTCATGGGAAGACTTCGGCCAGGTTGCAGCAACTCGCCTGACCATGGGCCACAAGCGGCGCCGGCTCCTTGCCGAACACCTCGATCTTTCCAGGATCCGCCTGGAACAGCATGATCCACACTATTTCGCCGACCTGCTGCCTTCCGATCAGCACTGGCGCCTGTTTGCCGATTTTCGCGAACAGGTTGCCTACCTCGACATCGAAACCACCGGCATGGGCTCGCCGTTCGATGTCATCACCACCCTTGCCCTCTATGACGGCAAGACCGTCCGATGGTACGTGCAAGGTCATAATCTGGAACAGTTCAAGGCCGACATTCAGAACTATCAGGTGGTCGTCACCTATAACGGCAAGTGCTTTGACCTCCCCTTCATCCGGAATACCCTGAAGCTGCCCATGGACCAGGTGCATATCGACCTGCGCTACGTACTGGCAAGCCTGGGCTATCGCGGCGGCCTCAAGGGCTGTGAACGGCAACTGGGCATCGGCAGGAACGAACTGGACGGGGTGGACGGCTTTTTTGCAGTCCTCCTCTGGGATGAATACCGGCGCCACCACAACCGCAAAGCACTGGAAACCCTGCTTGCCTACAACATCCTCGATGCCGTCAACCTCGAAACCCTGATGGTCCTGGCTTACAACCGGAAAACGGCTGAAACCCCCTTCGCCGAAAGCCACCGACTGAACCTCCCCACCGTCCCCCGACTCCCCTTTGCTCCTGATGAGGCGACTATCGAGCGCATCCTGACCCGTTTGGAGGAAATGGGCTGTCAGCGGGACAGCATGAGATGAGGGATCGAGACTGGGAGCCATTATGTTTTTAATAGTGATATCGATAGCCTGAGAACTTTTTTTCAGGACCGTGAAATTTTTCCTTGCCATTCGTGAATTTGCCGTTAATATGCGCGCATGCTGGTTGAGTACGATATTTTGAGTCATGCAGGAAATCGGTCTTTCGCCACATCAATGGTTCGGTTTCACGGCAGCTCCAAATAACGCACCAAAAAAGCAGTGAAAAAGATCACCAATTTACATTTAGAGAAGGATGCAAAAAATGGCGGAAGGTTCGGTAAAGTGGTTTAATGACAGCAAGGGCTATGGGTTTATCGAAAGTGACAGTGGGCATGATGTATTTGTTCACCACTCGGCCATCCTGGGAGAAGGCTTCAGAACCCTGAGCGAAGGACAGAGGGTCAGTTTCGTTGAAGAAAAAGGCGCGAAGGGACCGCAGGCAACCCAGGTGAGAAAGCTCTAGCCAGAGCATATTCCAGACCGGTCAAACACGGCAAAGCCGGAGCTCTCAGGGATTCCGGCTTTGCCTGTTCAGTACCCCACCGCAACTCCCCTGCCCTGAATGACGATTAGCACCGGGCGTCGTTTCTGTCCGCTTCCGGCGGGAACCCGACAGAAAAGCCTGTTGTAGTACCTCATGGATTGCGTCCAGCGCTTCCGCCGCACCGCATCCCCTTCCGGGTCATCATCCCAGCCCATGAGCCCTCCCTAACCGCTGCCCTTCATCTGTAGCCACGACCAAACCCTCGTCACCATTCGCAACTTTCAACCCGTTACCGTTCTTGTATCACCGGATTGGTCAGGGTTCCGAGACCCTCGATGGCGACGGAAACCACATCACCGGGCTGCAAAAAGACCGGCGGCTGCCGGACGAACCCAACCCCGCTGGGCGTGCCGCTGAGGATGACAGTCCCTGGAAGGAGCGTCGTCCCTTGCGAAAGGAAGGTTATCAGCTCCGCCACGGAAAAGATCATATCGGAGGTATTCCCATCCTGCATCACCACCTCGTTGAGGACACAGCGCAGACGCAGATTCTGGGGGTCAGGAAGGTCGTCGGCCGTAACCAGCTCGGGGCCAAGCGGACAAAAGGAATCGAAACTCTTGCCGCGAACCCACTGGGAGGCCCCTGCGTGCTGCTGCCACCACCTGGCCGAAACGTCGTTGCCGGCGGTGTAGCCCAGAACATAATCCAGTGCTTCGGCCAGCGGCACGTTTCGGGCCGACTTGCCGATCACCACCGCCAGTTCCGCCTCGTAGTCGACCTGAGGCTGGTTCAAACAGACTGCCGGCAGGACGATGGGATCATGCGGATGGGCAACCGCAGCCGGATTCTTCATGAAAAGGACCGGGTATCGAGGGATCTCGATCCTCGTTTCGGCCGCATGTTGCCGGTAGTTGAGACCGATACAGAGGATGGCCGGTGGTTCCAAGGGGGCAAGGAGTTTCCTCACGGAAACCCGCGTCCCCGATTCTCTGAAACCGTGAAACAACTGTCCTTCGAGCAACTCGGCCCGACCATCATGGAAATCATGGCCATACTGTTCCCTCCCATCATCATCCAGAAACCGCACGATCCGCATTTTCAATCCCCTCTCGGTGTCGGCCTGACTGCCGGTCTCCCTGGCCACCTCCGGTCTTCCTTCGGCGTTCCCGGAATCGTGACCCAGCAATTGTGCACCATGGAGCCGGGCCCCTGCCCGGCCCGTCATCTACCCAGCGTTGGGTTCTGTTTGTTGACGCCCGCCTCCGGGCAATTATAATGGTATCGTAGCTCATTGGCGGGTTCCGGCGCAGAAAACCGCGCCTCTGCCCACCCCAGCTTTACCGCATCATGGACAGTGGTTTTTGCGGCGCTGTGTTCAGCCGCTCACATCATACCAACCTCTTGCCGTGAGAATAGTATGGATAGCCATATGAGTACAAGAAATCGATCCCGTTCGTGGTTGCTTCGCCTCCTCAGCTGCCTCGTCGGCCTGCTGGGAAGCACTTGGCCAGTCCTCGCCGGAGCCCCCCCGGCACCGCCAGAGAAGGTTCGTGAACCAATTCTGGCCGGGACCTGGTACCCAGCGGCTCCGGAAGCATTGCGCCAGATGATCGAGGGTTTTCTCCGCCGCGTTCCGCCCTCCGCCCCATCCGGGCAACTCATCGCGATCATTGCCCCCCATGCGGGCTATGAGTATTCCGGTCAGGTGGCCGCGCATGCCTACAAGCTCCTGGAGCAAGAGCGAATCCCGACCGTCATCGTGATTGCCCCCAGCCACCAGGCCCGGTTCGAGGGAGTCTCCGTTTATGATCGGGGAGGCTTCCGCACGCCGTTAGGGGTCATGCCCCTCGACCACGACCTGATCGCGGCGCTGGAGAAACATGATCTGCGCCTCCGCTTCATTCCCGAGGCCCATGCCAAGGAGCATGCCCTGGAAATCCAAGTTCCGTTTCTGCAAACGGTCATGCCGGATGCCAGACTCGTCCCACTGGTGATGGGAGACCAGGAACTGACCACCTGCCAGTGGCTGGCGGAAGCCCTGACCGATTGCATCGGCGATAAACCGGTGCTCCTGGTGGCCAGTTCCGATCTGTCCCACTTTCATTCCTCCGAGCAAGCCAAACGGCTGGATCAGGTGGTGCTCGACCGAGTGACGGCCTTCGATCCCCAAGGACTTCTGCAAAACCTCGACAGCCACCGATGCGAGGCCTGCGGGGGCGGCCCGATGGCTACTGTCATGATGGCGGCGCGCCGTTTTGGCGCAACCCGGGGCAAGGTCCTGGCGGCGGCCAACTCCGGGGATGTCACCGGGGATCAGAGCAGGGTGGTCGGCTACATGGCAGCCGCATTTTGGCGCGATGCGGGCCCCAGCGAGCGATCATCGGCTGCTGGTCCGCCGAAAGTCGGGGTGGATCTGGGCCTCAACACCGAGGAAAAGGCTCTTTTACACAAGATTGCCCAAGACCGCATCGAAGCAAAGCTGCTCGGCACCCCCCATCCTGCTCCCGCCCAGCTCCCCGACGCTCTCAAACAACTGCGGGGCGCCTTTGTCACCCTCAAGAAACACGGCGAACTGCGGGGTTGCATCGGATACCTGGCCGCCGACCGACCGCTGGCCGAAGTGGTGGCGGAAATGGCCCTGGCTGCAGCCTTTCGGGATTCGAGATTCAGCCCCGTGACAGCCGATGAACGAAAGGATCTTGAAATCGAGATCTCAGTCCTCACGCCGTTCCGAAAAACCACCGACGTTGAAGAGATTCAGGTGGGAAAACATGGCCTTCTCATCAAGAGAGGGGCCGCCTCCGGTCTCCTCCTGCCCCAAGTCGCCACCGACTATGGCTGGGATCGCACCACCTTCCTGGAGCACGCCTGTCACAAGGCGGGGCTTCCCAAAGGCGCCTGGAAGGACAAGGACACCGAAATCTACACCTTTTCAGCAGACGTATTTTGATTCCACAGGGGGGACAGGTCGGCCCAGCGGACAGGGTCAGCCGGAATCACAATCCCAAGAGGAGGGCGGCTCATGGTAAAACCTTTGACCAGGCGTGATTTTCTGTTGCAGTGCGGACGATGCGCGATGCTTCTTTCCGGCCTGAAGGCACTCGAGGTGCCTTGCCTGCCTTCGATAAGCCATGCTCAGACCCTGGAGAAGGGCTTTCTCGGGCGCAAGCTGTCACCCTATTTCACCCCCCTCGAGGACGGGCGCATTCGCTGTGAACTCTGTCCTCACTATTGTGAGGTGGAAAAAGGCCAGCGTGGCGCCTGCCGCGTGCGAGAGAACAGTGACGGTCGATACTATTCCCTGGTCTACGGAAATCCCTGTGCCGTGCATGTCGACCCCATCGAGAAGAAACCCTTCTACCATGTTCTGCCGGGCACCCTTTCCTTTTCGTTGGCCACCGCCGGCTGCAACCTCAGCTGCAAGTTCTGCCAGAACTGGGAGATTTCCCAGGCCAGGCCGGACGACACCCTCAACTACCGGCTCTCTCCGGAACAGGCGGTCGAGATTGCCACCCATAACCAGTGCCGCTCCATTGCCTCAACCTACGTCGAACCGACCATCTTCATTGAATACATGCTCGATTTGGGACGTTTGGCCCGTGAGAAGAAGCTTTTGAAGGTCGTTCATTCCAACGGCTACATCAATCCCGCTCCGCTCAACGATCTATGTCACATCCTGGATGCCGCCTGCATCGACCTGAAGGGTTTCACGGACGAATGCTACCACGACCTTACCGAAGGGAGCCTCAAACCCGTTCTGGCCACCCTCATGCAGCTCACGGAGCGGAAAATCCATACCGAGATTGTCAATCTCATCGTACCGGGCAGGAACGACGATATGCAGCAGATTCGCGCCATGAGCCGCTGGATCAGGACCAAACTCGGCCCCGGAGTACCCCTTCATTTCACTCGTTTCACCCCGCTTTACAAATTGAAGAGTCTGCCCCCGACGCCGATACCAACCCTCGAAGCGGCTCGAAAGACTGCCCTCGATGAGGGCCTTCACTTCGTCTACATCGGCAACGTGCCCGATCATGAAGCGCAACACACCACCTGCCCTCAATGCCAGTCACGGGTAATCGAAAGGGCGGGCTACCGCATTCGCACGTTGCAGCTTCGAGACGGGGCATGCACCCAATGCGGCCTGCCGATTCCGGGAATCTGGAAGATCTGAGACCCAGCGACACACTTGACCGGAGCCACTCAGGCGGGTAGAGTGCGGCGACCGATTGAGGGAAGCCGCCATCCAGAGACCGACGAGAAGGGGAACGCAATACCCATGAAAGCCTATCTGGTCAAGAGGCTCTTACAGATCATTCCAACTCTTCTTGGCATTACCTTCATCACCTTCCTGATCATACAGCTGGCACCGGGTAACCCTGCCGCGCTGAAACTCCAGATGAGCGCCCAGGGCCAGATGAGCGATCGCACCATGTCCCAGCAGATCATCGAAGAAACCAAGAAGCTTTACGGCCTTGATAAACCCATGCCCATTCAGTATCTGCTCTGGGTCAAGCGGGTATTCACGTTCGATTTCGGCACTTCCTACAAGGACCACCGCAAGGTCTGGGACAAGATTGCGGAGCGTCTGCCCATCACCATCCAGCTCAACGTGATTTCGATTCTCCTGGTTTACCTGATTGCCATCCCCTGCGGCATCTATTCGGCAACGCGCCCTGGCACGCTGCCAGATCGCATCATGACCCTCTTTTTCTTCTTCCTTTATTCCCTCCCCAGCTTTTGGGTGGCGGTGCTGCTGATCATGCTCCTGGGCGGAGGCGATTTCTGGGACCTGCTCCCGGTCTACGGCATCTCGTCGATCGGCGCCGAAGAGTGGTCATTCTTTGCCTGGCTGGGCGACCGGATCTGGCATCTGATTCTCCCCATCACCTGCCTGACGTATGGAGGGTTCGCCTATCTGTCACGGCTAACGCGTGCCAACATGCTCGAAGTCGTGCGCGAGGATTACATCCGCACCGCCCGCGCCAAGGGGCTGAGCGAACGCCTGGTGATCTTCAAGCATGCCTTCCGCAATGCACTCCTGCCGATTGTGACCCTGCTGGCCTTTCTTCTGCCCTCAATGTTCGGCGGCAGTGTCATTATCGAAAGCATTTTTTCCATTCCCGGCATGGGTCAGCTCGGCTTCGAGGCCGTGCTCAGCCGCGACTATCCGGTCATCATGGCGATCACCACCATCTCCGCGCTCCTGACCCTGGTGGGCCTGCTGCTCTCGGATCTGCTTTACGCCACGCTCGATCCGCGCATCAAGCTCGAGTGAGAGCAGGGAAGGAGAGCCCCGCATGGTTGCAGGCCCCACCGCCGCCACACCTCGTTCCTACTGGCAGATGGTCTGGCATCATTTCAAAAAGAAGCGTCTGGCCGTAGCCGGTCTCGGGGTTTCGCTCGTCCTGTTTCTGGTCGCGCTCCTGGCGCCGGTTCTGGCCAATGATCGCCCCCTTTTCCTCTCCTGCCGGGGCCAGTGGTACTGGCCGGTCTTCTCCGGTGCCGACACGGTCGGACCCTACGTCTGGAAGGACCTCAAGAAAGGCTCGTCCTTCCTCTACCAGGGAAACATTGAAGGAAGCGGCGATGTTGCCATTTGGCCGCCGGTACCCTATTCACCCACGGAATACGACCTGCTGGAAAGCCTCTCCGGGCCGACCAGGCAGCACTGGCTCGGCACCGACGACAGCGGCCGCGATGTGCTCAGCCGCATGATCCATGGCTCTCGCGTCTCCCTTTCGGTGGGTTTTGTGGCGGTGGGAATCGCCCTGGTGATCGGGATTCTGCTGGGCTCCCTGGCGGGCTATTTCGGTGGCTGGGTGGATCATCTGATCAGCAGGATCATCGAGATCCTCCTGACCATCCCAACCTTTTTCCTCATTATCGCCATCATCGCCTTCCTGCCGCCCAGTATCTACAACATCATGGTCGTAATAGGCCTCACCGGCTGGACGGGGGTGGCCCGGTTCGTGAGGGCGGAGTTTTTCAAGCTCAAACAGCTCGATTTCGTCCTGGCTCTGCGTGCCCTTGGGGCTTCCCATGCGCGGATCATTCTTCTGCACATGCTGCCCAATGCGATGGCGCCAGTGTTGGTTTCGGCGGTCTTCGGCATTGCCGGGGCGATCTTGACTGAATCGAGCCTCAGTTTTCTCGGCTTCGGCGTCCCGCCTCCAATGCCCAGCTGGGGGGACATTCTTTCCCAGAGCCGCGACTATATCGAATTTGCCTGGTGGCTGACGGTCTTTCCGGGCTTTGCCATCTTCCTCTCGATCACCGCCTACAACCTGGTCGGAGAAGGTCTCCGCGACGCCATGGACCCGAAGCTCTTCGAATAGAAAGGAGTCCGCCCCTGAAGCCGATACCAGCGCCTATCCCCGAGCAGGAACCGTCGGTCTTCTCCGTCGGAGAACTGAACGCGCGCCTCAAGGCGCTGCTCGAAGCCAACTACCGCTTTGTATGGGTGAAAGGGGAGATTTCCAATTTCAGGGCTCCTGCTTCCGGCCATTACTATTTCACCCTGAAAGACGAACAGAGCCAGATTCGGGCAGTCTTCTTCCGGATCCAGCACCGGCATCTGCGATTCCTTCCCGAAGACGGCCTGCAGGTCATCTGCCAGGGGCGGATCAGCGTTTACGAACCACGCGGCGAATACCAGCTCATCGTTGAGATCATGGAACTCCACGGGCGCGGCGCCCTCCAGCTCGCTTTTGAACAGCTGAAGCAGAAACTCGAGGCCGAAGGCCTGTTCGACTCGTCGCGCAAGCGTCCCCTCCCCCGCTGTCCGCAAGCCATTGCCATCGTCACCTCGCCGACCGGGGCTGCGATTCGGGATATCATGAAGACCCTGCAGCGCAGTCCCTACCCCCTGACGGTGACCCTGCTGCCGGTACGGGTACAGGGGGTCGAAGCCGGCCGGGAGATTGCCGCGGCCATCGAACGCGCCAACGCCCTTCAGCCTCGGTTTCAGTGGGAAGTGATGATCGTCGGGCGGGGCGGAGGCAGTATCGAGGATCTCTGGCCCTTCAACGAGGAGCTCGTCGCGAGGGCTGTGGTCGCTTCCCGGATTCCCATCATCTCCGCCGTGGGTCATGAAATTGACTTCACCATCACCGATCTGGTCGCCGATCTGCGGGCAGCGACGCCCACGGCGGCAGCGGAGTGGATCCTCGGACGCCTCGAGGGGCTGCAGCGGGAGCTGGCCAGTCACTGGGATCGGCTGCTACGATCCATGGGGCATCAGCTTGAACACCAGAAACAACGGCTCCACTTCCTGGACCGACGGCTCGTCGACCCGAGGCGACGATTGCAGGATTTGCGTTTGCTGGTGGACGATCGCCTCGACCGCCTGCAGCTGGCCTACACCCGGCACCTGGAACGGCTCCTTACCCGCCACGCCCATCTTACCCGCCGCTTGCTGCTGGTTCAGCCCACCAAAACAATTCAACACCTGCAAAACGTCGTGGGCCAGCTCTACCGGGACCTTGTTCGCCACAGCCAGCGGCAGCTCGAGAATTCCCGCTTGCATTTGCAGGGCTGCCTGTCCCGGTTGGAAAACCTCAGCCCCATGGCGGTGCTGGCCCGAGGCTATGCCATTGCCTTCCGCCTTCCGGAAAAGAAGATCATCCGCCAAGCGGCCGAGACTCAGGCGGGGGAGGAGATCCTGGTGCAAGTCGGTTGCGGGTCCCTGGCATGCACTGTGCGAAGGGTGGAGGACGATCCGTTGGCATGAAGGAGAGACCATTTTATCCACGAAGTCACACGAAGAAATACGAAGAGTTGGATCGCGGCCGGAAAGCCGCTCTTACGGGCTCCCTCTAAACAAGAAGCGTTTGGCGAGCACTGAAATTCAACATCAACGAGGATAACCTGCTAGAATCGCTTTGGGTTTTCCTTCGTGTCACTTCGTGGATAAATCTTTGGATGAGGAAGATTCTGATGAGTAAGACGAGTAAAAAGAAGAGCGAACAGTTTGAAGAGGCTTTGCACAAGCTCCAGGGGATTGTAGAGAAGCTCGAACGGGGGGAGTTACCCCTGGAGGAAGCCATGGAGTCATTCACTGAGGGCATCCAACTGGTCCAACTGTGTCATCGGAAGCTCGAAGAAGCGGAGAAGAAGATCCAGTTGCTGATTGAAAACCAGCAGGGGGTTTTCACCACGGCACCCTTTGCTCCCGGTGCTCGCGACAACACCGATGATGCGTCTTGAAGAGTGCGGTTTTCAAATTTGTGGAAAGGTCCGCCCATGCATGCTAAAGTGCTTCGCTTGATGATGATACCTGCCAAGGGATGATCGCAACATGCCCGAATTCGATTTGAAACAGTATCTCTCCACACGTAAGCAGGTCATCGATGAGGCCCTCGAGCGATTTGCCCCGGCACCGACCGGGCTCGAGGGGAGTGTCGCAGAAGCTTCGCGCTACAGCCTTTTTGCGGGCGGCAAACGGCTCAGGCCCATTCTCTGTCTGGCAGCCGCCGATGTTTTTGATGGTGCTCAGGAAATGGTCTTGCGGGCAGCCTGCGCACTCGAGATGATTCACACTTACTCCCTCATCCATGACGATCTGCCGGCCATGGACAACGACGATTTTCGGCGCGGGCGCCCCACCAACCACAAGGTTTTTGGGGAAGCCATGGCGATCCTGGCCGGTGATGCCCTGCTGACTGAGGCGTTCAGCCTCATGACCGACGCGGGAGCGCGCGGGACGGCCCCGGCCGAAAGGCTCATCCGTGTGATTGCCGTCATTGCGCGCGCGGCGGGATACCGGGGAATGGTCGGGGGCCAGGTCATCGATCTGGAATCCGAGTCGCGTGAGGTCGACCTGGCCACGGTGGAATACATGCACCTTCGCAAGACCGGCGCGCTTATTTCCGCCGCCCTGGAGGCGGGAGCAATTCTCGGGAGCGCTTCCGAGGATCAGATCGCCGCTCTCACCCGATACGGACACCATCTGGGACTGGCCTTCCAGATTACCGACGATCTCTTGGACATCGAGGGCGATCCCGAGGTTATGGGCAAGGCTTCGGGGTCGGATGTCGCCAAGAATAAGAAAACCTACCCGGCGCTCCTGGGGCTTGCTCAGACTCGGAAAGCTGCAACCATGCAGGTTGAGCAGGCATTGGCGGCACTGGTCGCATTTGATGGCAGGGCCGAACCGTTGCGCGCCATTGCCCGCTATCTGCTGATCCGCAAATCGTGATCGTACAG
Source organism: Syntrophobacteraceae bacterium (assembly GCA_033812955.1). Taxonomy (GTDB): domain Bacteria; phylum Desulfobacterota; class Syntrophobacteria; order Syntrophobacterales; family Syntrophobacteraceae; genus JADGQM01. The sequence goes on from JAPXSS010000011.1 coordinate 24,503, forward strand.
AGGAGCAACCATCTTCGATGAGGAGCATGACACCGTTGAACGACCAGGACAACCACACCTTGGTTTCCCAATTGGAGAGTCTTTCCCAATTGAAGCAGCTCACTCCCGGCCAGTTGCAGCAACTGGCCGGGGAAATCCGCGACCTGATCATTCGCACCGTAGCCAAGAACGGCGGTCACCTGGCGCCGAGTCTGGGAGTCGTCGAGCTGACCATCGCCCTCCATTACGTTTTCAACGCCCCGTACGACAAGATTGTCTGGGACGTAGGGCATCAGGCCTACGCCCACAAGATCCTCACGGGACGCTGTTCCCAGTTCCATACGCTGCGCCAGTTCAACGGCATCAGCGGTTTTCCCAAGCGCTCCGAAAGCAAGTACGACGCTTTCGGTACTGGCCATTCCGCCACTTCCATTTCCGCCGCTCTGGGACTGGCGGTGGGCAACTGCCTCAAAGGCGGCTCCAACCGCACCATTGCGGTCATCGGCGACGGTAGCATGACGGGCGGGATGGCATTCGAAGCCCTCAACCACACCGGCGACCTCGACAAGAACCTCATTGTGGTCCTGAACGACAATGAGATGTCCATTTCACCCAACGTCGGAGCCCTCTCCTCGTTCCTGAGCCGCAAACTCTCCAACAAGACCCTCATGAACCTGCGCCGGGAGCTCGAGAATATCCTCCAATCCGTCCCCGGCCTCGGCCCAAACCTGGTTCACCTTCTGAAGCGCAGTGAGGACATGCTGGTGGCACTCTTCACCCCGGGCATGCTGTTCCAGGCGCTCGACTTTCACTACATCGGCCCCATCAAGGGCCACCGCCTGGATCGACTCATCAGCACCTTCGAGAACGTGCGCCATCTCGACGGCCCGGTGCTGGTCCACGTTCTGACGCAAAAGGGCAAGGGCTATCTTCCCGCGGAATGCGATCCGGCCAGTTTTCACGGGGTCGGCTCATTTGAAATCAGTACGGGAAAGAGCTGCACTCCGCCTCCTGACGCGCCTCGGGTGCCTTCTTACACCAAGGTCTTCGGTGACGCCATGGTTCGACTGGCCGAAAGCAATCCCAAGGTGTTGGCCATCACCGCCGCCATGCTCCAGGGAACCGGCCTGGAACCCTTCGCACGCAGGTTTCCACATCGCTGTTTCGATGTCGGCATCGCCGAACAACACGCCGTAACCTTTGCGGCGGGCCTTGCGGCGGAGGGCTTCAAACCGGTGGTAGCCATCTACTCGACATTCCTACAGCGGGCTTACGATCAGATCCTCCACGACGTCTGCCTCCAGAATCTGCCGGTGGTTTTTGCCCTGGACCGCGGCGGCCTCGTGGGTGATGACGGTCCCACCCATCACGGCGTATTTGACCTCTCGTTCCTGCGCCACATCCCCAACATGGTGCTGATGGCGCCCAAGGACGAAAACGAATTGCAGCATATGCTGAAAACAGCCATCGACCATCCCGGCCCCGTGGCGCTCCGCTATCCTCGCGGCAATGGTATCGGGACCCTGTTGGATGAGGAATTCCAGGCACTTCCGGTGGGGCGGGGCGAAGTCCTGCGGGAAGGGGCGGATCTCCTGCTGATCACCATCGGCTCCACCACTCAGGCCGCTGTCCAGGCTGCCGAATGGCTGGCACAGGAAGACATCCACGCCACGGTGATCAACGCCAGGTTTGTCAAACCGCTGGATGAAGACCTGCTGCTCAATTTGGCCAGAAAAATCGGCAGGGTTATCACCATCGAGGAGAATGTGCTTCAGGGCGGGTTTGGCAGTGCCGTACTGGAGATGTTTCAGGAGCAAGGCTTCATTCCTCGGTCCTTCGTCCGACTCGGCCTGCCCGATGCCTTCATTCCTCACGGCACCCAGGCCATCCTCCGTACCCTCTACGGCATCGACGCCGATGCCATCGAGCTTGCCGCCCACGAGCTCATGGAGACCGGCCATGGGAAGCATCTCCGAGCGCTTGGACAAACTGCTGGTCGATAGAGGGCTCACTGCCAGCCCTGAGCGGGCGCAGGCCCTTATCCTTGCCGCCAGGGTCCTGGTGAACGGCCAGGCGGTCACCAAGGCAGGGCAGCGAGTCCCTGTCGACAGTGACCTTTGCCTGGTTGGGGAAGATCATCCCTTCGCCAGCCGCGGCGGGGTAAAGCTGCAACACGCGCTCGACACGTTTGGCCTGAACGTCGCCGGCCGGGTGGTCATGGACGTGGGAGCCTCCACCGGCGGCTTCACCGATTGCCTGCTGCAAAATGGCGCCGCACGAGTGTACGCCATTGATGTCGGCTATGGCCAGCTGGCCTGGAAGTTGCGGAACGACTCCCGGGTGGTGGTCCTGGAACGGCAGAATATCCGCCACCTCGACTCCCGTCAAATCCCGGAACCCATTCACCTGGCCACCGTCGATGTCTCGTTCATTTCCCTCAGACTCGTCATTCCAGCGCTGCTACCCTTTCTGCATGCTCCCTCGACAGCCGGTGCGCACCCCGCCGCGCCCTTTAAGCCCAGGCTGATCGCGCTCATCAAGCCTCAGTTTGAGGCGGGACGGAGCCACGTGGAGAAAGGAGGGGTGGTCAGGGATGACGCAGTCCGCCAGGCAGTCTGTGAAGCTATCGCGGACTTCTGCCGGTCGTCGGGGTTCGAAGTGCACGGGCTTGTTCCATCTCCCCTGCTCGGCCCCAAAGGGAATGTAGAATACCTGTTGTACGCCAGCCTTTTGTGACCCCGGTATGAATCTCTATCTCATATTCATTGGAAAAACCGCCTTTGCGGATCTGGAAACAGGGGTCAATCGGTATCTTGACCGCCTTCGCCATTATATTCCCACCCGGATTCATATCGTGAAGGAGGAAAGAGTACCCCCCAGAGGGGCAGCAGCGCATCATGTCAAGGAGAAAGAAGCCGAGAAGATCTTACGACTGGTGGCAAAAAAAGACTGCCTGGTGATCTGGGATCAAACCGGCAAGGATATCGACTCGGTCGCCCTTGCCGAGCTCCTGGAAGAGCGCCGGACCGGGGGGACATCCAGAATGTGGATGGTGATTGGCGGGCCACTGGGTGTTTCCCAAACGCTCCTGCTACGTGCGGACTTCGTCCTTTCGCTTTCCCGCATGACCTTTCCCCATGACCTAGCCCGCCTGATGGTCATGGAACAGCTCTACCGGGCTTTCACCATCCTCAAGGGAGAAGCCTACCACAAGTGAGCAATGAACAAGGCCGCCGGTGTTAGACTGCGACCACTTCCGTAACCGCGGGGACTTCCTCCTTGATGACGCGCTCGATGCCCGCCTTCAAGGTCATCTGGCTCATGGGGCATCCATGACAGGCCCCGGTCAGGCGCACCTTCACCACCGAACCCACGACATCGACCAGTTCCACACTGCCACCATCGCGTTGAAGCATCGGTCTGATCTTTCCCAGGGCCTTCTCAACTTCCTCTCGCATGCTGATCTCCTTTTCGCCTAGTGATTTTATGGTAGACGTCCTATATCCAGTTGTCATTCCAAAAGCAATGAAAACCAGCACATTGCTGGCAGAACTCAATTGGGGGACCATTTAGAGACCTCCAGGGTCTTCCGTTGAAGAGTAATGGTTTTGAGTAGTTAGAAAACAAACACATTGATCTTTCTCTGTTTTTTTTCTACCATGCAGGGGTCATATGTCGAATACCACCTACTGCCCACTCGCTCAGGAAAGGAGCCCATGAAACCCTATCGCCTGGTTCCCCGGTTTTCCACTGAAGAATTGGAGCTGCACGTCAAAGGGCTGGCTGATCGCATCAATCGTGACTATAAAGGAAAGACCCTGCTGGTGGTTGGAATCCTGAAGGGGGCCTGCATTTTTCTGAGCGATCTGGTGCGGCGTTTGACCATGCCCGTGGAAATCGACTTCGTCCGCCTGGCCAGTTATGGCACGGGCTCCGCCACGAGCGGCACGATCACGATGACCAAGGATCTCGAACTGCCCGTCGCAGGCCGCCATATCCTCGTGGTGGAAGACATTGTCGATACCGGCACCACTTTGGTCTGGTTCCTGGAGCACCTGCACCAAAGCCAGCCGGAATCGGTCAGACTGTGCGCCCTGGTGGACAAGCTCGAACGCCGGCAAGTCGAAGTACCTCTTGACTATGTGGGAATTCGTGTAGATAAAGGATTTCTTGTGGGCTATGGTTTGGACTTTGCCGAGCAGCACCGAAATCTGCCCGCCATTCACGAGGTTGAGTTCCTGTCTTAGGATCAAAGATATGATGGATCGTTTGCTCATGGTTGTCACCTGTGATGTATGCAATGCCAAGTTTCGGCTCGATCCGGGGCGACTCAAAGGACCGAAGAGCAAGGTCCGCTGCTCCCGCTGCGGGCACGTCTTCCAGCCCATCCAGGAGCAAGAAGAGCTGGGGCACGTTGACCTTGCGGATGACACCGACTTCCCGGCCGCCAGCGTTCCGCCCCAGGCCTCTCCTTCACCAACGCCATCCTCTCCTCCAAGAACCAAGGAACGACGCCCTTGGCCGCGCTGGCTTGGCTGGGTCGGGTTGGTGCTCATTGTGGTGCTCGGCTCTATCGGGATCATAAGCTATATGAGCTCGCAGACCGGAGACAAGGTGGGCTCAGGACCGCCGGAAACCCCACAGTTGCGGGTACCGGACAACACTCAGGCCTTTTTTCTGGAAAACGCTCACGCTGGCCAGATCTTTGTCGTGGAAGGAGAAGTCGAGAATCTCTCGGCCGCCGCCGTCAGCTTCATCCTGCTGGAGGGTAAGCTCTACAACACGGCCAACCGTGTTGCCATCACCCAGAAATGTTTTGCAGGCAATGCCATGACCCGTGACGAACTCTCCCAACTGAATATGACTGAAGTCCAGAACCGCATGATGAACCGTGAAGGGAAGACCCTCTCTAATGTCAAAGTGCCGCCAGGAAAGCGGGTTCCTTTCACGCTGGTTTTTCACAACCTGCCGGAGCTTAAGGCCCTCAGCGACTACAGTGTCGAGGTGATCAGCTCCAGACTCGAGTGAGCATCCTGCACCCGGAGTCTCTGGTTCCTGCTTCCCGGGCTCGGTTCCAGGGATCATCCCAAACCGGTCGCCCCCGGAGGAACCCCAACCTATTGAAGAAACAAAACGAATTGACAAGCCCTGCCCTTCGATGTTACAGGAAGGCAACCTCAAGTTCTCGAAAAGTTTAGATAAGCAATCGTTGCAGGAGACTTCCATACAAAGGTGTAGCGCAAATGTTGGACCTGAAGTTCGTCCGTGACCATATCGAACCGGTGCGTCGGATGCTGCACGACCGCCAGACGGAGCTGGATTTGGAATCGTTCCTGGGCTTGGATGAAGAACGGCGCCAGATCCTGGGGGAAGTGGAAGAGCTCAAACGCCGTCGCAATCTCGCTTCGGACAGCATCGCGCAGATGAAGCAGGCACGGCAAGACGCAACCTCCCAGATTGAGGAAATGCGCGAGGTGTCCCAGCGGATCAAGAACCTGGATCAGCAGCTTGCAGCGGTCCAGAAAAAGCTTGACGAAATTCTCCTGCTCATCCCGAACATACCCCACCCGTCAGTGGCAGTGGGAAAGGATGAGCATGACAATCCAGTGGTCAAGGTATGGGGTCAGCCTCCAAAATTCGACTTCCAGCCCAAAGCCCACTGGGATGTAGCGGAAAGTTTGGGGATTCTCGATTTTGAGCGGGCAGCGCGGATGACCGGGGCGCGCTTTGCCCTCTACTGGGGGGTTGGGGCCGCCCTGGAACGGGCCCTCATCAGTTTCATGCTCGATCTTCACACCCGCCTTCACGGCTATCTCGAGGTGCTCCCACCCTTCATCGTCAATGCGGCCAGCCTGACCGGTACCGGCCAGCTCCCCAAATTCAAGCAGGACCTTTTCAAACTCGAGAATTCCGACTACTACCTGATCCCCACCGCGGAAGTCCCGGTGACCAATATTCACAGAAACGAAGTCCTCGAAGAAGACGATCTGCCCCGATATTACGCGGCCTATACTCCCTGCTTCCGGTCGGAAGCAGGCTCCTACGGCAAAGACACCCGTGGGTTAATCCGTCAGCACCAGTTCAATAAGGTGGAAATGGTCAAGCTGGTCCATCCGGAGACTTCCTACGATGAACTGGAGAGCCTTCTGGCCAATGCCGAGGCCATCTTGCAGGAGCTTGGCCTGCACTACCGGGTGGTATCGCTATGCACCGGCGACTTGGGCTTTTCAGCCGCCAAAACTTACGATATCGAGGTCTGGCTGCCTGGCCAGCAGACCTATCGGGAGATTTCTTCCTGCAGTAATTTTGAGGACTTTCAAGCCAGGCGGGCTAATATTCGCTACCGTTGCAAGGGCCAGACCAAGACGGATTTTGTACACACCCTGAACGGTTCTGGACTGGCCGTTGGGCGCACCCTGGTGGCAGTTTTGGAAAATTGCCAGCAACGCGACGGTAGCGTCATCATTCCTAAGGCCCTGCGCCCGTATGTGAGAAGCATTGATAAGATTACCGATCGTGACCAGGTTTTCTCTAACTGACAAGGAGCTTCCGTCATGACCAAGAGTGAGCTCATCGAAGCACTGGCAAAAGCTGAAGGAATAACCCTGAAGGCTGCCGAGATCGCAGTCAATGTGACCTTCCAGAGCATGGAACAGGCGCTCATCAGATCGGATCGCCTGGAAATCCGAGGCTTTGGCAGCTTCAAGGTCAAGGCGTATGACGGTTACCGGGGCAGGAACCCCAAGACTGGGGATATCATTGAAGTCAGTTCCAAGAAGCTGCCATTCTTCAAGGTCGGGAAAGAATTGAAGGAGCGGGTAAATGCAGCCTCCTCCGGCGGTGACGACCGGAAGTGAGGGGAAAACGCACCTTTCCCGCTCCGGCTTCAATCTCCACGGATGAGCAGGACGTAGAGGTTCAGGGCTATCAGTACCAAGCATCCACCGATGAACGTCATGAGCTTGTCGAAGGGGATCGACTCTCCCGAGGCGGGGAGGGTTGTTTTCAGCAAGTAGAGGAAGCCTCCCATGGACGACAGCAGGATCAGGGCTTTGAACCTCCTCCTGACCAGCAGGTAGCCTACACCGGGAATCCCGACCAGCCAAACATACGGGTTGGACGAGAGCTCTTCCCATTTCAGCTCGTGCACAATCTCCATGATTTTGAAGGAATCATAGGTTCTGAGAAACTCGAGAAATGCTTCCCACATCTGCTTGAGCTGTTCCAAGGCCACTCCCTTCAGTAGGTAATCTCAAAACGCTTGAGATCTCCCTCACGGGGTTCCTCTCTGACCTCCACCCGGTCGACAAAGCCATATGGACTGCCTTTGTGGCACCACGCGATCATGCGTTCAACCTGATCCGGTTCCCCTTCGAAAACCGCCTCAACGCTCCCATCCCGAAGGTTTCTCACGTATCCGGCAACTCCTTCGGCAAGGGCTACATCCCGCGCGAATGATCGAAAACAGACCCCCTGGACCATTCCTCTGATTCGCACCCGCACACGTCTCTTTGCCATGGTCACCCCTCATCTTGTCAAGAGTCCGAAGACGGCTCAAGCTTGAGCAGATTCAGGAAGGCTTCCTCACTCAGAACCATGACACCCAGCTTTCGGGCCTTCTCCAATTTCGATCCGGCATCTTTGCCGGCCACCACCAGGTCGGTCTTCCTGCTCACACTGTCGCTGGTCCCGGCTCCCAGCGCCATGACCTTCCGGCTGGCTTCCTGCCGGGTCATGGACGCGAGGGTCCCGGTGAAGACAACCGTTTTCGACTGCCAGAAGGCATCTCCGACCGCTGGCAGGCGGGTTGGCGCCACGGGGACAACCCCTTCCTGACGCAAATCCTTGATCAGGGCCCGATTGAAGGGGTTTGAAAAATAGCGCACCACGCTGAAAGCGACCTTCTCTCCAATGCCGGCAACTGCTTGCAGGGCCTCTGGAGTCGCCTGCTCCAGGGCCTCGAGGGAGGCGAACTGCTCGGTGAGGATTTCCGCCAGGTGTTTTCCCACGTGATGGATGCCAAGAGCGAACAAGAAGTCGGCCAAGGCAGGAGTCTTGTTGTTCCGGATGGCCTCGATCAGGTTCTGGGCGGACTTCCGCCCCAACCCCGGGAGTTGTTCCAGGGCTTCGATGCGCAAGCGGTAGAGGTCGGCAACCGAACGCAGCATCCCCTCGTCCACCAGGAGCGAAATGAGCTTCCGCCCCAGACCGTCGATGTTCATGGCGCCACGGCTAGCGTAATGCCAGATGGCAGCCTTGAGTTGCGCCGGGCAGTTGCGATTGAGACAGCGATGCACGCTTTCGTCCGGCAGGCGAACCACCTCCCCCTGACAGGCCGGACACTGCAAGGGCATCAAGAAGGCCTGTTCGCTGCCGCTGCGGTTTGCCACGACCACCTCGACGATTTCGGGGATGACGTCGCCAGCCCGTCGCACCACCACCTGATCCCCAATCCGGATGTCCTTCCGGCGGACCTCATCCTCGTTATGGAGAGTGGCACGTCGCACCACCACACCTCCGACGGTGACCGGTTCCAGGACCGCCACCGGAGTCAAGACCCCCGTTCGCCCGACCTGCACCGTAATGTCGAGAACACTCGTTCGGGACTGCTGAGGTGGAAATTTGTAGGCAATCGCCCAGCGCGGGCTTCGGGATTTTTCGCCCAGCACCTTCTGCCATGTCACCTGGTTGACCTTAATCACAACCCCATCGATCTCGTAGGGCAGCTGCCGGCGAGTGTCCGTCAGGTCATGGAAGAACGCGATCGCCTGCTCGATGGAGGGACAGAGCTGCAACCGCCCATTGACCGGCAGCCCCCACCGGCGGAGGTTTTGCAAGGTCTCCCAGTGGCTCTCAAAAACCGCCCCTTCGACCAGCCCCACTCCGTAGCAATAGGCTTTCAGCGGGCGCGACGCGGTAACGCCGGAATCGAGCTGACGCAGAGAGCCGGCGGCAGCGTTGCGGGGATTTGCGAAAGGTGGTTCATCCGCTTGTTGCCGTGCTGCATTGAGGGTCTCGAAGTCGGCTTTGTCCATGTACACTTCACCCCGCACCGCCATCATAGCCGGTGGTTCCGGGCCCTCGGGCGGCACCCGGAGTAGCCAGGGAAGAGCACGGATGGTTTTCATATTGGGTGAAACATCCTCGCCAAGGTCGCCGTCCCCGCGCGTTCCCGCCCGTTGCAGCTGGCCCTTCTCGTAGACCACTTCCACCGCCAGGCCGTCCATTTTGAGCTCGGCCACGTATTCGATTTCCCCGGTGACCCCCAGCAATTTTTTCACCCGCCGGTCGAACTCCCGCACCTCTGCCTCCGCCATGGCGTTCTCAAGGCTCAGCATGGGGACCACATGTTCGAACGGCGCAAACTTTTCGAGCGGCGGGAACCCCACGCGCCGGGTAGGCGAGTCGGCGACAAGAAAATCGGGGTACGCCCGTTCAAGCGCGCTCAGCTCACGGAACAGGGCATCGTACTCAGCATCGCTGATAACCGGCTGGTCCAGCGCATAATAGTGATAGTTGTAGTGGCGAATCTGCTCCCGCAGTCGTTCGATCCTAATTCGGAGTTCGTCTTTGCTGCTCATCCCCTCTTCTCTTGGTCCCGGGAAACAACCGTGATGATCGCTTCGATCATCTCCTCTCGCGCCTTCCTGAATGCTGGCTTGCGAAAACCATGCACCCATGCCAGCAAGGACAGATCATCCGAAACCGCCAGCACCGCCGCCAGGCGAATCCTTCGGAACACAGCCACGGTGAACATGGCCGCCATTTCCATTTCCACCGCCAGCGCCCCGGCCTTCTGATAGTGCATGACCTTGCCGACGGTCTCCCGAAAAGGAGCGTCGGTACTCCATACCATCCCCCGGTGAACCGTCCCTCCCTGCCCGCTCAGGGCTGCCTGGAGCGCTGCCAGGAGCTCTGGCGAAGGCCCCGGTCGAGGAGTGGCAATGGGGTAATGAGCGGAGGTTCCTTCTTCGGAAAAAGCGCCTGTCGGCAGGACCAGATGGCCAATCTCGACCTGTGGCTGCAAAGAACCACACCAACCCGCCGCGATGACCTCGTCAACCCCCAGCGCGATCATCTTTTCCAGGACCAGTACCGCTTGCGGCGCACCCAGCATGGGACCGGCCAGCACCAGCGGCACGCCTCGACAGGAACCGACAAACAGCTTTGTCAGGTAGATCCGTTGCGGACCCTGGCGAAGCAGGGGAGCCTGCTGCTGCACCAACTCGACATCCTGAGGGGTGAAAACGAGGATGGCCCGTGACGGCAGAAATTCCTCCCACTTCCCTCGGCGCGGTTCAATAACGGCTTGGTTCTCGTCCGTCGCAACCGGTTGTTCTCCCAATCCTGCAACTCCCTAGACCATCCCCCGCAAGGCCTCTCCTGGCTGTGACTACATCGCTGCTGATTGTACGGAATTTGCCTGGTTTGTCTATCATTACTCGCCGGATCGCCCACTCTGGAAGGGTGCTCTCGGGTCAGGAGAAAAACTCCCACCAGGACGCGTCCCGCGTGCGCTTCGCGATAGAAGAAGGTATTATACCGAGGGCTAAAAGATGGGATTATGGCAACCCCGACAGCTCCTTGCAACACCCAAAGGAAAGCATCTCGTTCCCATGGAATCAGGCAAATCGATCCGCGGCAGCTATGCCGAAGTGGCTCTCTTCAACGCCCTCGATAAAACCCTGCATTACCTGGTACCCCCCGCGATGCAAGAGCGGGTGCAGCCTGGCGTAATAGTGCTGGTACCGGTCGGGAAAAGAAAGGCGATGGGGCTGGTGGTCCACCTTGCGGCTGAGCCACCCGCCTTGGTGGGTCCGGTCGTCTTCCGCCCCCTGCTCGCCGCTTTCGATGACCCCCCTGCCATTCCCCCGGAGCTGCTCACCCTGTGCTCGTGGGTAGCCCGGTATTATCTCCATCCTCTGGGCGAAGTATTGCAGCTGGCGGTCCCAGCAGGCGCCCGCAAGAACCGTTCAACTGAGAGGGGGACGAGCCGGCGCCCTTCGAGGCAGATCGCCCGAGTTCACCTCATCGCCCCTCCCCCCGAAAAACTGCGAAAGAGTCAACACCTGTCGGCATTGCTGGCTCTCCTCGACCGCGAAGGTGGTTCTGCTCCACGGTCACTGCTCCAACAGCACCTCAATAATGTCGGCTACTGGATCCGACGGCTCGAGGACCTGGAATGTCTCAAAGTTGAAACGGTCGAAGATCCTTGCCTGGAGGTAGGCCCGCCGCCCTCCCCGGTCCCCGCCTCATTCGACCTTTCCGCCGATCAGGAGCGGGTCCTGAATACGATCCGGCCCCATCTTATCAGGTCTGCATTCAAAGCCTTCGTGCTCCATGGCGTGACCGGGAGCGGCAAGAGCGAGGTCTATCTGCGCCTGATCGAAAGCGCCCTGCAGCAGAATCTGGGAGCGCTCATCCTGGTCCCGGAAATCGCCCTCACCTTCCAGCTCGAAGCCATCTTCCGCCGGCGCTTTGGCCCGAACCTGGCCATATGGCATAGCGGTCTCTCCCCCCGTGCCCGGGAAGCCCAATGGCAAGACCTCCTGACGGGCAGAAGAAGAGTGCTGCTGGGGGCACGCTCCGCGGTACTGATGCCGCTTGCCGGGCTCGGGGTGATTGTTGTCGACGAAGAACACGACTCATCCTACAAACAGGACGACCATCTGCGCTACCAGGCGCGAGATGTTGCCCTCATGCGAGCCCAAATGATGAATATCCCGGTGGTGCTCGGCTCCGCGACGCCATCGCTCCAGTCCATCTACCATGCCCGAAGCGGACGCTACACCCTTCTCTCGCTGCCCCGGCGCATCCATGACCGCCCCCTGCCGGACCTCGAAATCATCGATATGCGGAGAGAATCGCGGCGCCAGAGGATCCTTTCCCGCAGCCTCCAGGAAGCCCTCGCCAGCACGGTTAAGGACGGTCAGCAGGCACTCCTCTTCCTCAATCGCCGGGGCTTTGCCACCTTCGCCCTCTGTAATGTCTGCGGGGAGGTCCTCCTGTGCGAGAACTGCAGCGTCAGTCTCACCTACCATGAAAAAAAGGGGCTCCTTTGCTGCCACTATTGCGGACTGGAAAAGATACTGCCCGAACGCTGCCCCCTCTGCGATCACCCAGCGCTCACCCTGCATGGGTTTGGCACGGAAAGAATCGAAAAGGAAGTGAAAAAACTTCTCCCCGAAGCGAGGGTACTGCGAATTGATCGGGACACCGTGGCCGGGCCGCGCACCATTGCCGAGCGGCTGGAAGCCGTGCGCCAGCAGCAGGTGGATATTCTGATTGGCACCCAGATGCTCACCAAAGGCCATGATTTCCCCAACCTCACCCTGGTAGGCATCGTCAACGCTGACACCGCCCTCCAGATTGCCGACTTTCGCGCAGGCGAAACGACCGTCCAGCTGCTCATGCAGGTTGCCGGGCGCGCCGGCCGGGGCGAGAAACCCGGGCGGGTGCTCCTGCAAACCTACAATCCCTCGCATTACACCATTCAATCAGTAGTTCGGATGGATTACCTGGGTTTCTGCGAGGAGGAACTCGCCTCGAGGGAGCAATTACAGTACCCGCCTTATGCCAGGATGTTGCGCCTGCTGGTGACCTCACCCGAGGAACCGTTGACAGCCCAAGCCGCTCACGCTCTGGCTGCCCTCTGCCGGGAAGTAGCCGGTGAACTGCGGTTACAGGAGCAGCACCTGGCCATCCTCGGCCCCGCGCCAGCCCCCTTGAGCAAGCTCAAGAACCGGTTTCGCTGGCACCTCCTGGCGAAGGCCTGGACCAGTCAGACCCTGCAACAGTTTACCGAAAGCGTGAAAGAGCGCAGTCGGCACTCTCCCCTGCTGCGCCGGGTACAAATCGCTTTCGACCGTGACCCGATCATGGTCTTGTGAAAGTTCACCCGGAGAATTGACAACAGTCGATCCCTGCCAAACCAAGCGCTGATGGAAGGTCTTGACGATTCCCACCCTTTTCTGGTAAGAGGCACTGTCGAGGTGAGGCTGAGCTCTTTGGCGGCATCGGTTGACAGAACGAGCCAATGACGTTCAAGGCTGGTGGTTGGCCAAATCGTCAAAGAGGATGCCGGTAGCCTCACAAGCAATTGCTTTCCTTTAGAAGCCGGAGTGGTGAAACAGGTAGACGCGCTGGACTCAAAATCCAGTGGCCCTTGCGGCCGTGAGAGTTCGATCCTCTCCTCCGGCACCAGCCAAACCAAGGGGCCAGCTTGAATAGCGAGCCCCTTTTGTCAGACCCTATGGAAAACCGACCTTCAATCTGAACGACTTGAAGCCGGGAATCAGCAGGTTCACTTCCGACTTGTACTTCTGATATTCCTCCCCGAATTGCTCCTCAAGGTAAAACTCTTCGGCTTTGATGAGTTTTTTGAAAACCAGGGTCATGACCATCGGAACCGTGAGCATCAGTCATGCTTTGAGAAACAACACCGACCGCTGGTACGACGACGACAATGAACGATGATCGCGTATGCAAAGGATAGCCCCACCAAGCTGGGACCAATACCGAAACTCGTCATGATCTTCCTCCAGCACGCCGTTGTCCTTCCCCTAATGAGCACTCAGCAGGGCTCCATAGAACAGCGTGGCCATTCCCTCCGGCATCATGCCGGCGTGCTTCCGGCCGGAATCCATGCATTCTGGCCAAGGGATCTCGCCGGCATGACGATCGCTGAGAGGAAACCTGTTTGGGTGGGGCGGAATTTCGCCACTCGATGTGGACCTTTTTATCCATTCCTTGAATGTTGTGCATAATATTATACGAACATTCATAATAAGCCAGAATCACATAATAAATCTTCATGAGTCTTCCCTATTCTGGCATTCTGCGTGGGGCATATGGAGAATATTATTCACTCGGTAACGCCATCCCTGGCCATCACATCGGGACTCCAACCAATTGGATTACTGATTAATATTCGCTTATGCCAGGCACTGGCACAGAGCTTGCTTGGTCTGTATATTTGGAAGCGGTGAGTGAGTGCCCGGATTTGGGCGTCGCGGAATCGAGGTCAGGCTTCCTGAAGGTGCTCTTTGACAAAATACTTAAAATGAGCCGGTTATGCTTTTGACTATGGTTCGACCGCTCGCGATGCGTTAGCGCTGGTGGAGAGACCTGTTCCTCCTGGTGTGGTTGCGGAATATCACCTTCCCCGTTCCAATGGCTTGGCACTGCTCAAAAAGCTGACTCGATGTTGTCTGGTGCTGCAGTGCCCCTTCTTCTTGCAGACTTAGGCTATATGGCGGTACAAAGGTATGCCTCATGTGCATGTTCGGTCGTTTCTCAAGGGACCTTTCGACCTCGTTGATACTGTAGTGTCCTCCGCGCGCTCGGAAGCGAAGATAAACTGGTTGAGGATTTTCACAAGAAGATGAAAAGCGACTTCGAAGGTATAACAGGCTCACTCTTAACACAGGGGACTCTCAGAAATAACTGTTTCATTTCCAATACTGGTCTCGAGTGGATGTTGCGGTCCGGGTTCATATACGAGTGGGATTGAAAGTTGCGGTGATCGTTCGAGTGGCAATGACGGTGCTGGTTCTTTGTGGAGCGAATGATCGAGTGGAGATTCACGTGGAAAATCTTGTGCGGGAAAGCGGGACTTCAAACCAGAATCTAGCGTAGCCGTTCCATCTGAAGTTGTTTAGAAGAATTCTGAGAGCCCTCCCTGTTTATAACAGGAGGCTGTAGCGATCTTGCTCACAGCCTCCTGTTTTTTTCAACCTGACGCCGGAGTCTACGGTCCAAAGCCGGTCCGATAATCAGGCTTCCTTTCTTGATTTACCCCTCAACCCCTTGGACTGAGGCACCTTGACATAGCAACCGGGCGCAGCGACTACAGAAACCCGAAGCCTTGCGTCACCTCATTTGATCCCATTGCCGTTCGTAGCTGCCCCGCGTTCAATCCCTACTGATGCTTGCAATTCCCTTGGGAATGCGACAGTCTCTGATACGTACAGAGAATGATCCATCAGTGCCCCCTCTGTCGAGCTAGCCAGTGAATGTTTCCGGACTCTGCGATTGTAGCGGTCTTTGGAGAGCCACCCATGATGACCACGCTGCCTCCCTCATTTCCCGTCCGAAGAAGCCTACGTGTGCACCTCCTCACCGCCTTCGGAGGGTTGCTGCTGGTAACGGTACTGGTTGTAATCGGCTACTTTTACCGCAACAGTTCACGGGTGGTACTGATGCTCTGTGACGATCTCATGGAACAGACCACCCGAGCAGTGATCCATCGCACGGTTGGCTTCTTCACTCATGTCACGACTCTGATCGAGATGGGCGGCCGGGCCGCCTCCGCCGGAGTGCTTCCGCTCAGCGATGCCGACGGCCTGGAACGTTATGGCGTTGCAACCCTCAACACCCACCCCATGGTGGCCGGATTCATCGTCGGTGACCAGGCGGGAAACTTTCTCATGGCCAGACGCCTGCCGGATGGCTCTACCGTGACCAAGATCATGGATCGTTCGACGGCGCCCCCGCTCACAACCTGGAGAACCCGGGACAAAGCTTTTAACCTCGTCAAAACTGAATCCACCACCACCGACAGCTTCGATCCCCGCACCCGTCCATGGTACCAGGGTGCCAGCGAGCACCATCGCCTCTACCTGACGGATCTTTATATCTTTTATAGCGACCGGGTACCTGGCATCACCGTCTCGTACCCGGTGCTAGACGCTCAGGGCGAAGTGCTGGGGGTCGTGGGCTGTGATATCGAACTGAGCGAACTATCGACGTTCCTGCGAACGCTTCGGATCGGCGATCACGGGCTGGCCTTTATCGTCAATGAAAACAAGGAGCTGGTGGCATTTCCCGATCCTGCCCGGATCATTGACGACCGGGCCGAGCATGGTCTCCTCCAAACGGTCGCGGCAGAGAATCTGCAATTTCCCGGCATTGCCGAAGCCTTCGAGGAGCAGCACCGCTCGGGTGCCACCCGTGTTACCGTTATGGCCGACGGGCAAAACTATCTCGCCACTTTCCATGATTTTCCCTCGTCCTTCGAAAAGCCCTGGCAAGTGATCGTGGTGGTTCCCGAAGACGACTTCATCGGTGAAGTCAAAAGAATCAACGAGGGCGTCATCGTCATCTGTCTGGGCATCCTCGTGGTGGCAACGCTGATGGTGGTGCTTCTCTCTCGAAGTATTTCCAAACCCATTCTGTTGCTGGCTGCCGAAACCGACCGGATCAGAGACTTTCAACTGGACGGCCAGTTCCATCTCCGGACACGGATCGCCGAAATCGAGGGATTACGGGGGGCGGTCGATCGCATGAAAGCCAGTCTCCGGTCCTTCACCCGCTTTGCCCCGGAACAGATCGTCCGGGAAGTGGTGGTTAAGGGCAAGGATACCATGCTCGGCGGGGACCGGCGGGAGGTGACCCTCCTTTTTTCCGATCTGCGCAACTTCACCCGCCTCTCCGAGCAGACCCATCCCGAACAGGTGGTCAAGCTTCTGAACCATCACTTCGGCGCCATGGTCGAAATCATCACCCGGCATCAGGGCTACGTAGTTGATTTCCTCGGAGACTGCCTGTTTGCGGTCTTTGGAGCCCCAGAAGGCGATCCGGACCACGCCTGTCATGCGGTCACCTGCGCCATCGCCATGCAGCGGGCCCGCCGCCAGATGAACGACGACCACACAGAAGCCTGTCTTCCACCGATGGAGATGGGCATCGGGATCAACAGCGGCCATTGCGTGGTGGGCAACATGGGCTCACAGATGCGTATCAAATACGGGATCGTAGGGCATGCTGTCAATCTGGCAGCGCGGATTGAATCATTCACCGTGGGCGGCCAGGTGCTGATCTCCGAAGCCACCCACCAGGCTGTTGCCGATCGCTTTGAAGTTTTCGGCCCGCTGGAGCACTACGGCAAGGGAGTGGAGTCGGTCATCCGCCTCTGGGAAGTACGGGGGGTAGGAAACGATGCGGACCAAAACCTGCTCCCTTCGTCATCGAAGCTCAGTCGGCTTGCCGCCCCGGTACCGGTCCGCATCCGTCTCATAACCGACAAACAAGTCGGCACCACCTCCCATGACGGGAAACTGATACAACTCTCGGCCACCGGCGCCAAACTGGAGACGAAGCTGGCGCTGGCGGTTTTTACTTCCCTTCGGATCGAGATCCCCGGGCCAGCGGCGCAGGATATCGTGATCGACGTCAAGGTGGTGGCTGCTGAAGTAGCCCGGCATCGCTATTTAGTGAAATTCCCCGAACTGGATGAGGGTAGGGCATCGGCCCTGAATCTTTTGCTCAGGTATGAACCAGAGGACGGCCGGGGAGGCTCAGGGTAGCGCTCATGGTCTGCAGTGCCGCCAGAGCAAGGCCGGGGTGGCTTCGGACACACGAGCGGAGCGCACTGATGGCAAGGTTTGAATCGGCACCCTTTCGAAGCAGGGCAATTGCATGAAATTCCCACAGCGAGGAAGAGCCGCAACCAAACCGAACCACGGAGGCACAGAGGAGATTCCTTTTTTGCCCGGCCATCGTCTCCCGGCCGGGCAAAACTATTCCCCTCCGTGCCTCCGTGTCTCTGTGGTTGGATTTATGATGCATAGAAAAAATCAGGCTACCAAAAAAGTCACTCTGTCAAGCAG
>JAPXSS010000012.1:0-37135 GCA_033812955.1 Syntrophobacteraceae bacterium
GGGGAGAATGGGGTGGCATCGGCTTGATCGACCACTTCTTCCCCCAGAAAAGCCATGGCCCGATAGAGCTGATGGAGCGACAGGCTCTCGGTACCCCGGATCACGTAGTCCCTGCGCCACTTCTCGCAGTACCTGTCCGAACCGCTGACCATGAGCCGGTGAAGCACCGTGAGGAAAACGGCCCGCTCCACATCAAAACCGAACAACCGGTCTTTCAGCAGCTCCTTGAGGACCGTGCCCATGCCCAACTCTTCCCAAAGACGCTCGAAAACCAAAGCCGGGCCGATCTTCCTGGCCTCTGCCAGCAGGTTGCTCTTCCCGGAGAGAACCAGCATGGTCTGTTCGGAGAAACGAGACAGGGAGCGCACCAGGCTTTCGATATCGCCTTTGGCATTCAGCCGATCCAGGCGTCCCAGGGTCGAGATCACTCGCTGGACCACCTTGGTACCCTCCCGGCGATTTTCGACAACCTGGAGGTATTGATATGGGCCTGACTTTTAGCACGGACGAACATGGGAGCCTCCACTACGTTAGGATGGCCCCATAATATTTTTCAATAACCACATAGACAAGGAAAAAGTGCGCATTTCCTGGCACTACATATTTTTCGTTCAAAAAACATAACCTAGGTTTCATGCGGGTTTACAGACCGCAAAAGGCCATTTTTGGCAAGACACTGTAGAAGAAAAGCTAGACAGAGGGGAGCACCTTACCTCCATGTCCTTGGTGTCATTCCGAGCGTAGTGAAGAATCTAGTTGAATTGCCTCAAGAATCGAGATTCATAGGCCCTCAAAGTGTTCCAGGGAAACGCCGCCCTTCAGGGCAGAGAGCAACCATGTCTCAACAGCATCAATCCGAGACAGACGGTTCGGAGCTGAAAGATGAGACAGGCTCAAAAGCAATCCCTTCAATAAATTGCTTTCTATCAAATGGTCTTTTTGGTACTTTGTCCGCCGCTGGTGTCGCTCGTAACCAGAGGATGCCATGTTTTTGTTGTGGATTCAACCGATGGAACGGTCGCCGCAGTGTCCTTATAAAGGCCCGTTTCCGATAGTCCGAAAGGACGAGAGTGTTTCCCCATTTCTTAACCGGGGCTGCCTGATGAAGAGAAGTTTTCGTTGGACTGAGGAGATTGCCATGTATCGTGGAATGTCCATAAAATCTGGCCGTGCGTTCGCGACAACCCTTCTTGCGATCCTGCTGATGACCGCCGCGGGTGCTGCCGCACCGGCCTATGGTGCGTTCCAAGTGGAGTTCACGCAGCAGTCAACCTCACTCGCCATCGGTGAGCCGGGAACCTGGCAGGTCACGGTGAACAAGACCGGTACCACTCCGGAGAACGCAAACCTGGTAGTGACTTTTCCGGGTGGATTTACCGTTACCGATGCCGGCGGCGGCACGGAAAACAGCGGGCCTCCCCACACGCTCACCTGGAATTTCGGCAGCATTACTAGCCCGGGCACGCGCGTGGCGACTTTCTCGGCGCGCCCCAACTGTAAAGCCGGCACGGGCGAATCTATCCGGGCCCAGGTTAATCCTACGAGCGGTCCCACGGCGACATCTTCCCCGATTTCCGTTGCCCTCCCGCAGGTCAATGTGACCCTGCTCGATGGGGACGGCGACACGGTGGCGGATGGTAGCGTGGGCGATATGGTCACCTGGTATCTGACGGTCGCGAACACCGGCAGCGGGGACCTCTTCCATGGGGCCAATGTCACGTTCACCCTGGGGAGCGCCTTCGAATTTGTTTCCATAACCAGCTTAACCGGTCACAACACTCCCGACTCGCCGCTGCAGCCGGGAACGCCGCGCCTATGGAATACCGGCCTGATTGTCGACGATTCCGAGGCCGTTTATGAAGTCAAAATGCGCATCAACGGCTGTAACAGCCAGGGACTGGTGAATCAGGTGGCCATCAACTGGCAGGACGGTGCGGTCAATTGTCTGGCGCAGCCCAGGACCGCCTCGTCCTCCGTCGCGCTGGTCATCCGTGAGCCCATTATCAGCATCACCCCGCACGACCCCGGCCCCATCAGCTACTGCGACGGGGGAACCGCCACCATCAGCATTGCCAATCTGGACGGTCAGGGCCCGGCGACAAGCTTCGATCTGCAGATGGAAGGCCTGCCAAGCGACTGGGAGATCACGCCGCTCAATGAGGGTGTAACTTTTGACACATCGACCAACACCTTCGAGCATATTCCCACCATCCCGGTGAACGGCACCTTCGATCTGCGTTTCCAGATCAAGCCGAAGGCGGGAGTGTGTCCACCGGCTCCCGACGCGACCCTGATTTTTCGGCCCAAGTACGATAACGAATGCGGCGAAACGTACGGCACGGTCTATTTCCCACCCGTCACCGGTCCCGTGACCTGGAGCCTCGGGTCACCGGCTACCCCCACCTTCACCGTGCAGAAAACCGGACCGGCCACGGCCGTTCTGGGGCAAACCGGCCTCAGCTACACGATCACGGTAACCTACAGCGGTTCCACGGATATGCTCCCTTACACCGTCGACATCACGGATGATTACCCGGATGTCGGTGACCACCCGTATGGCTTTACCGTGACCGATCCGGGTGGGGGGGATGACAACGATACGGTCATCAAATGGCGCAGCGTCACGTTCAATCCCAACGACCTGGTCAAAACCTTTACGGTGGTGATGGATCCGCCTGCAGGCGATCCGTGTGCCGCCTTCCACTCCTATACCAACAACGTCACCGTCAGCTCGGTCCCCGATGACTGTCGAGGCTGCCCAGGAGTCATCCGTAACGCCACTTTCTCGACCTTCATCACCGACACCTCGGGGGACATCGTGAAGAGCTCTTCGGTTTCCCTCGTTTCCGACAACGACGTCTGCTCGAACCTTCAATATCGAACCTGCTACACTACCGGCAGCGGAGCCCCCACCGCCTGGAACGGAATGTCATTGAACAATGAAATCACCCCGGCGGGCCTGACCCCAATTGGGATTGACAAAGTGGAAGTCAACGGGGTGGATTACATTGGTTCCTGTGGCTCATCCTTCCCGCTCGATCTGGCCTGTCTGGATGTGACCGCCGCTCCCATACCCAACAGCGGCCCCACCCTTTGTGTCACTTTCAGCTATTCGGTGCCGGATGCCCCGGGTGACTATGAGGTCCATTCTTCGTTGACCATGCCGCCCGGCTACGGCAGTGGGTGCGTTACCTCACCGGATTATGATGTGGCGTCGACGTTTACGGTTACCGGCTCCTCCATGACAGTGAACGCCTACAACACCCCGGCCGCCCTCAATGCTTGTGAAACCCGCGATTACAAGATCGATATCGGAGGCACCCGCACCCTCTACGATGCCGACGTGACCCTAAACACCATGGGCAATTACCGCTACCTCAATACGGTGGGTTTCACCAATGTCGAAGATTCTTCAGGCAATCCGATCAGTGCCTTCGAACCGACCAGCAGTGGGGACGGCAACTATACCTGGGACTTCGGAGCCGACCTCAAACCCCAGGGGACCATCACCTTTCGGATGCAGCAGGTCTGTGGGGAGGAGGGAGGATGGAGCGCCAGCGGCCGCTACAACAACAAATGCTCAACCGGCAACGAACCGCCCACGCGGGCGGCCACGCCCAACCCGGATATCGAAGCCCCCCTCACCCTGCGCAGCGGTCTCCCCACTCTGCATCTGGTGCCGGTCGAAATCTTTGCCGCCAGCCGCTTTCCCGTCGAGAATCTGTATGTGGTCAACGGCGGCTCCGGCCCCATGTACAATACCGCGCTCACCCTCCGGCTTGCTGCCGACCTGGATTATCAGACCCATGCCGTGAGCATCGGCCCTGCTCCGGACAATGTAACCATCAGCTCTGACAAGCAGACGATCACCTTCTTCTACAATGAGATTCCGGCCGGTGCCCAACGCGCTCTCACCGTGACCGACCAGGTGATCGGCTGTGATAATCTGACCATCACGGCAACGGTGACCTGGGGCTGCGACAAGGACGGCGACGGCACGCTAGATCCCTGCGGCACTCAGAGCAGCAAGACCTCCCGGGTGCTCCTGCCCACCACGGAATTGCTGGTGGTCGAACACAGCGGCACGCCAATCGATTACTGCAACGATCAGAACGGCACCATGCGGATCGCCGCGAGCAACCGCAGCAAGGTGGATGTCTTCAACGTCAAGGTGCGCGAGCTCCTGCCTCCGGGTGTAACCTATGTGGCCACTACCGGTGTCACCCATACCTCTGGTTACGGCAATCTCACCGGGCCGCCGACGGTGACCGTGGAAAACAATTATGAGAATACCGGCAGACAGCGGATCACCTGGGATTTCAGCGATGTACTGCCGCTCAACGGCGAAATCGAACCAGCCCCGGCGATGAAACCGGGAAGCTATCTCGCTGTGGAATTCAAGGTCGCAATTACCTCGTGCGAAACCGCTGCACTGTATGCGGCCTCGAACAAGAAGGCGGATGCTTCGGTCAATTTTGACCCGCCATGCAATTTCGACAAGGGCAACTCGACCCTAAGCTCTCCCGCCAGGGTCTTTTTCACCGAGCCCGGGAATCCCCAGGTGACGATCGGCAAGGAGGGTCGTAATGTCACCAAAGGCACGACAACCTTCACCAATGGCCAGATCGGCGCCGATCCGGGTGATGTCATCGAATGGCGGCTCAATATCAGCAGCACCGGTAGCTACCCGGCCAAGGATGTCACGGTAACCGACTTGCTGCCGAGCAATATCACCTATGTGGCCGACAGCGGCCATCTGGATGGTGGTAGTACACCGCTGCCAAACGATTGGTATACGGCTGGGTATAACCTGGGAACGATTCCGGTTGGCACCAATCGTATTATCCTTTTCCGGACCACGGTTGACCTTGGGGAGTGCGGCGCTCTCACCACCAATCAGGCCTCGGTAAGCTATGGCTGCTGTGCCAGCCCGGCCCTGGAAACGGTCACCTCCAACGCCGTGAAATTGGCGACGCAGCCCGACTTCTCCACCTCGGGAGGCGCCTTCACTCTGAATCACGCCAACTGGACCACCTGCGGCGGCAGGGTGACCATCACGTTCAAGAACTCCGGATCAACGGCCCTCACCCAGAACATCACGGACACGCTCCCCGCCGGTTACGTCTTCGATCCCTCGGGGGGATCCTGCACGGTGACGTCCACGCCCTCGAATTCCTTCACGCACCCCAGCGGTCTGAACTGTACCGGGGTCTCGGGCAACACTCCTACCTGGAACTCCAGCAACATCGACCAGATCTTCCCGGGGGAAACGATCACCATCACCTACTATGTGAAGGCCGAGGGAGAGTACTGCGATAACACGAAGGACAACGACGGCGTCGATCCTGCGGATATCCCCATCCCGAACCTGACCAACAGGGTGGACTATAGTTATCAGGACCCCTGCGGCAATGCTTTCACTCCTTACAAGACCGGCAGCATCAATCCCACCCAACCCGATATCGATATCACCAAGACCCCGGATCAACAGACGGTTCCCGGCGGTGGAAGGGCGTCCTGGAGCATCACCTTGACCAACAAGGGTGACGCTCCGGCCAGTAACGTTACCCTGACCGATGTGTTGGGCGACGGCTTCTCCAACATCACCTCGAGCCCCGCCGGCACATGGAACCAAAACACCGGCAGTTGGACCATTCCAGGGCCCATCAGCGCCAACGGAGGTACTTATCTGGTCACGGTCCAGGCCGACGTCGGCAGCGGTTCGCTGGCCAATCACGCCACGACCCAAGGCATGTGCAAGGATCGAGGAGGCGCGAACACCTGCACCTATTCCCACGATGAAAAGAACGCCTATACCGCCGGATTTCAGCTCGCTAAAAGCGTCGATAAGGCCACCGCCAACATCGGTGAGGAATTGACCTACACCCTCACCGCAACGTTCCTCAATACCGAAACATTCAAAGGGGTTACCCTGGTGGACACCCTGCCCCCGGACACCTATTATGTGTCGGCAACCCAGAATGGAGGCGATTTCAGCGTTGCCCCGACTCAGAACGGCCAGGTGCTGACTTGGAATCTGGACGATTTTAACGGACCCAAGCAGTTCAGCTTCCTCGTCAAGGTGCGAATCAAGAACGTTTCCGCCAACACCTCCGGCAGGGTACTCACCAACAGTCTGCAGGCGAATTTCGGGATCGACTTCGACGGTGACGGCACGGCGGACAAGACATTCACCCAAAGCCGCACGGCCACGACCACGCTGACCGAACCGAAACTGAGCATTGATAAGACGATCTCCCCGGATGCCGGCATTGCCGCCGGAAGCCAGGTCACCGTGACGCTCATCGTCCGCAACACCGGCTCCGGGCCTGCCTACAGAGTGAACGTCGGCGATCTGCTCAACGACACCAATAATGACGGGGTAGTAGATGCCAATGACGCCACGGTTTACGATTGCGGCACGATCGTCCAGAGCGGCGACGGGACGGAGTATCCGTCGGGCTTCATCGCATCCGTCACAGGCAATGCCCCTGGCTGCCGCGTGGGCTATGTCGCCGATGGCAACAACACCATCGAAGCCGGCGGCATGCGCACCTTCAAGTTCAACGTCGACATTGCGCCGGATGTGACGACGGGTTCCGTCTTTACGGACATGAGCACCGTCAAAGGATGGAACCTCAAGCCCAGCGATCCCGAGGCCGAGGATCAAGCTTACGATCGCCCGACCTCCGGCAGCGACACCTACGACATCACCATCGAGTCCACTTCCCTGATGGCAAAGGTGATCACCGCCACTTCGGAACCCTCTACCCCTGGCGCCAGTGTGGCCATCGGCGAAGTGGTGACCTACCGGCTGCCGTTCCTGTTCCCGGCCGGAACCACCCCCAACGTTACCATCGGCGATGAACTGCCAGCGGGCCTGAAATATATCCCGGGGACGGCAATGCTGGATCGCGATTCCGACAACATTACCATGACAGGGAATCCGGGTGGGATCAACGTAAGCGCGCCGGGGGTTCCCGTGCCGGTCACGCTTGCTACGGTTGCCAACGGGGTTGAACTGGCCTTGGGCGACGTTTCGAGCCAGAAGGGAAGCCATCGCCTGTTCCTGAGCCTCCAGTGTGTGGTGAAAAACGTCGCGACCAGCAACAACGGGTCCCAACTCAAGGACCGCCCCCGGCTCCGGTGGGAGGACGGCAGTGGCCAGACCTACCATTCCGCCGGTGACTGGGTCACGGTAGCTGTGGTGGAGCCCGATCCGACCATCGAGAAGACCGCCAGTCCCCTTTCCGGGGAGGGCGGTGACACCATCACCTTTACCGTTAAGCTCTGCAACCAGGGAACCACCTCCGCCTTCGACTGGATCTTCCGGGATCCGCTGCCGTCCTATTTCGCCAGTCCGCAGGTTATCGAGATCGATACCAGCGAGGCGTCCGAGGCCACTGCTTCCCACTGTTCGGGGCAGTCCGGTTATTTCAGCGCCACCACCCTCTGCGGGATGTTGGACCGAGTTGATGCCGGCCATTGTGTGACGGTCCGTTATTCGGCAGTCCTCACTGCAGGGGTCGTCTTCGGCCAGACCCTTGAAAACACCGCCACATTTACCACGACCAGCCTTCCCGGCGGCCACGGTACCGATAATGCCACCTCCGGCAGTCCGGGGACCGACACCGGGGAACGCACCGGCTCGGGCACCGGACCCAACGACTTGCGAGGGCAGGACAGTACCCAAGGCACCATTTCCGTGCCTTCCATGACCAAAACGGTGGAAGCTCCCAGGAGCTGGTACGCCATTGGGGACATGGTGTACTACCGGATCACTGTCGGTGTTCCCTCTGGATCGACCAGCAGCTTTGTGGTGAAGGATGTGTTGCCGACGGGCCTGGTCTACGTCGAGGACAGCGCGCTGGTGACGGTTCCCGACGGTTTCACGTCCGAGTTTTCGCCTGATGTCGACTGGAATGGAACGTCCCGTACGGTGACCTGGAATTTTGGCGATATCAGCCTGGAGCCGCCTGCCGCCGATGTGATCATCACTTACCGGGCGCGGGTTCAGAACATTCTTGCCAATCAGGACGGCACGACGCTCACCAACAACGCCTCCCTGACCTACGGGACCCCGGCACAGACGATCACGAGCACCAGGATGGTTACCGTCGGTGAACCGAACCTGTTCATTCAGAAGACGCCTCAAACCACCCCGGTTGACCTGATGGCGGGCTCCACTGTGCGCTATCGGGTGGAGTTCCGCAACAACGGCCACACCACGGCCTACCAAGCCGCTTGGGAAGAAGTGTTGCCCTTTGTTTCAGCGCCCAACAACGGCCTGGGCGACATCGACAACCTTACTCTCTCCATCGTCAACGGAAGCGTGACGCATAACGGTACCGTCACAGCCATCACGGTGGCCGATCTGACCGTTTCCGACTTGAACAGCAGCAACGATAAGATTTCCCTGCCGCCCTTCCAGATGGCCCCGGGCAGCAGCTTCTGGGTGGAATTCGACTGCAAACTGCTGGATGGCGTCTCTGCCGGCACCTTCTACACCAATACCACGGCGGTTGCCTACACCAGCCAGCCGACCGCTGGACTGGATGTCCGGGATGGTTCGGGCGGTCCCAATGTGGATGATGACAACAATTCCCACCTGAACAACTATCGTGAGTCGGCGCAGCATAGCCTGCTGTCGAACGCCGACATCGATATCGAGAAATCTCTTCCGGATGGACGCGACCGCTATGCCGTCGGAGAAACCTACCCCTATCGCTTGAGGGTGTGGGTCGTCCAGGGAGAATCGCCGAAGGTGGTGGTAACCGATACGCTCCCGCCGGGAACGAGCTACCTGGGACACCAGGTGCTTGTCCCCCAGGTGGGGGGTATTCTCCTCGGACAGCAGGATTTTGTTCTGAATGGCCAGGATCTGACATTCGATTTTGGGGACGTCACCAACAGCCCCGATGCCGGATGCGGTCCCAAGGATTACTTCGACATTGAGATCCGCGTGCGGGTGGACAATGCGATCGCCAACCAGGACGGGACTGAGCTGGAGAATTCGGGGAAAGTGGGTTTTGAGCCGGGGGGTAGCCATAAGGAGAAAGAGTCGAACACGGTTACGACGCGGGTCATCGAGCCGACCCTGGTCGTGGAAAAGCATCCTGTCCCCGGTATCCAGTCACGCGGCAACCTGGTGACTTACGAAATCGTTGTGTCTCACGACAACAGCACGGCTGACGCGTACGACCTGATCCTGACCGACACCCTGCCGGCTGATCTCATCTTTGTCAGCACCACGGCATCCGACTACACTCAAAACGGGCAGGAGCTGACTTTCCGACATGCGGCGCTCGCCCTGGGGCAGACGTGGACCTTCACCTACACCGTGCGGGTATCCGCCAACGCTGATCTCGCTTCGCAGCCCATGCTCAATGGGGTGGTGACGACATGGACCAGCACGCCCGGGGCCACCGGCGGTTCCGCCAGCGGGCGCACGGGAAGCGACGGCCTGGGCGAACTGAATGATTATACCGATAACACCCAGGCTCCGGTGAGGGCGGCGGCTCCCGATCTCCATCTTGCCAAGAGCGACGGTAACGTTACGGTGGATTCCGGAGATTCGGTGAAGTATACCCTGAGCTATGAGAATCGTGGCAACTGGCCGGCTACCGGCGTAGTCCTCACCGAAACGGTTCCCGCATACACCACCTTCGACAACGACAACAGCACGGCGGGCTGGACCTGCAGCCCCGACATCAATGCGGGAAGCACCTGTACCTTCCAGCCGGAAAGCGGCGTCTTGGTCGCGGGTGCTCAGGGGTCGGTGGTCTTTGCGGTGAAGACCGTCAGACCTTTTCCGGCAGATGTGGAATTGCTGAACAATCAGGCACGCCTGACCGACGATGGCAAGAACGGCCCGGATGGCAATCCCGGTGATGAGAATGCCACCGACCAGACGCTGGTGAACGCAGCCCCGGACCTCATGATCGAAAAGAGCGACTTGGTGAATGTGGTGGTGCCGGGCCAGCAGTTGATCTATTCGCTGACAGTCACCAATGTCGGCGATCAGGATGCGGCCGGGGTTGTCGTGAGGGACGTCTTGCCGGCAGGCACCTCGTTTGTCGGAGCTTCCAACGGCGGTGCGCAGTCCAGCCCGGGAGTGATCACCTGGCCACCCTTTTCCCTGGGGGGAGGCGGCGCATCGGCGACCCGTACCGTTACCGTGAGGGTGAATGATCCGATTCCCGCTGGGATTGAATCCATCAGCAATCTGGCCACCGTAAGTCATCCACAGGATTCGAACGCGACCAATGATGAAGCCGTGGATACCGATGAGGTGAATGCGGCCCCCGATCTGGCGATTACCAAGAGCGACGGGGTCAGCGTGGCCGGACCCGGCAGCATCCTGACCTACACCTTGAAGATCATCAATATTGGCAACCAGAACGCTGCCGGAGTTACGGTGACCGATGCCATTCCCGCAGCGACCGTTTTCCTGGAGGCTTCCGGTGACGGCCAGTTCGATTTGAATACCCGTATCGTCACCTGGCCGCCCTTTGATCTTCCCGGCAAGGGCGGGGTTACCGCCAGAACCGTTACCGTTCAGCTCCTGACGGCGATTCCCGCCGGGCTGGAGTCGATCTCCAACGTGGCGGTGGTCAGTCATCCGGATGACACAAACTCCGCTAACAACCAGGCAACCGACACTGATCTGGTGAAATCGGCTCCCGATTTGACGGTCACCAAAACAGACGGCCTCACCGAAGTCAAAGCGGGAGATGAGATCACTTATACCTTGACGGTACGAAATATTGGCAACCAAAATGCCAACAACGTTAAACTGACCGATCGCCTCCCGAGCAATAGCACCTTTGTGGGAGCCTCCGATGGCGGTGCTGAGACCTCCCCGGGAAGCGGCGTGGTGGCCTGGCCCCTGTTTTCGCTCACGGCGGGCGGCACGGTGAGCTATACGGTAACGGTTGGCATCCACAATCCTCTGCCGGCCGGATATACGAGCCTGGTCAACCGCGCCGAGGTGCGAGACGGAGAGGACAGCAACCCCAACAACAACTCTGCCACC
This sequence comes from Syntrophobacteraceae bacterium, assembly GCA_033812955.1. GTDB lineage: Bacteria > Desulfobacterota > Syntrophobacteria > Syntrophobacterales > Syntrophobacteraceae > JADGQM01. Next base: position 11,036 of record JAPXSS010000012.1, read on the forward strand.
GACACCGACCTCATCCGATTCGTCGATCTGCAGCTCACCAAACGTGGTTTCCCCGGGAGAATCATGCGCTTCGTCTTATCCTACCGGAACAACGGTAATGCCACTGCTACTGGTGTGGAAATACGCGAAGCGGTCCCCGAGCACACTACCTTTGTCAAGGCAAGCAGCACCGCCGGCTGGAGTTGTGACGATGGGGCCCCTGCGGGCACCATGTGCCGGTTTCCGGTCGGTGCCGTGGCCCCTCGTCAAAGAGGCTCCGTCACCTTTACCGTGGCTGTCGACGCATCCTTTGGCGATGGAGTGATCAAGAATACCGCTTCGGTCCACGATGACGGCAGCTACGGCCAGGATCCTACTCCGGGAAACAATGCCTCGAGCGCTTCAACGTCGACCAGAACCCCCCCGGGTCCCAATGGGGTTCCCACGATTACTGGTTGGGGATCGCTGATCGCAATCATACTCTTATGCTCCATTGCGATGGCCCTCAAAAGGAAGGGCAGGCGCAACAGAGTCAGTTGACAAGATGAGACAGGGGGAGAAAACCCGATAGGGGAGGTGAGCTCTCGCAGCACGCTCGGAAATACGTCACCCGAACGGGTATCCGATATTTACCTGACCCCGCAGCACCTTTTGTATTTCTTCCCACTGCCACAGGGGCAAGGTGCATTTCGATCGGGTTCTGCAATACCCGTGAGCTTTAACAGATAAAAGCCTGCAAGGGAGAGCAGTGCTGCGCAAATGGACAGGAACTCCCGGCCGCCGTTACTCAGAAAGCTTAGCCAATAGGATTGGGTTGGGGCAGGAGGTGAGCCAAGGTGGTGAGCATGCGCCGAAATGCGAGTTAAGGCAATGAGCGGCATGTCCAGCATCTCGACGATCAACAGAATCGGCAGACTTATGGCAAAGAGCTTGATGCGTTCGTTGAGAATGATTCCCGGCCAGGCGGACAGAAGGGTGAAAACGATGATGGGATGAATATAGAGGTTCATGGGAGGCCAACGAAAAAACATGGGTGGAGCTGTCCCCAAATCGACAAATCTGACAACCATGGAAATCAGTTGTTGATCTTGATAGTTTTCGAAACCGATGGAAACCACTTCGACCGCTGAAGAGAGCGAATTGATCTCTCCTCGAAAAAGGGGGAAGAGCAGTTTGGCGTAGATCGAGCCCAAAAGGGTGAATGCTGCAAGCAGAACACAGTAGGAGAGGATGAGGTGGGTGAGGGTTTTCTTCAGCGCTTTATTGTCCATCGACGTCTTTTCGCACCCACAGGATAAAAAAAGCGAACATGATGAAGATAATAATGGTCTGACCGACGTAGAAATGAGCTACATCCAGAGCGCTCCGGTTATACTTGACCACATAATAAACGCCTACAATTCTAAGGAGGTTAGCAAGATAAAGGAGGGAGACGCCGGCAAGCAGACCGATGAGTTTATGCATCCGTCCCGTGGCATATGCCAGAATGGCTGACGTGAGAATCAGAATGCTCTGGGCTCCCTCACATCCGTGCACGATTTGCAGCGATGCAAACTGGGAGAGTAATTCACTTCCCACGACTATCACCTCGTCTTCCGAACTGATGAATTGAATGACGGCTGCGGCTGGCTTGGCCGTGAGGGACGCAAAAATGAAATCCTGAATCCAGGTGTCCGCGATCAAAAAGTAGACAAAATTCAGCGACAGAAAGATCAGGGCAAACCGCGGCACAAAAAGGATCTTTTCCCGATAAGACCTTAGGAAGAGCTGCACGGTGCTGCTCAATTTTCTATTTCCAGCCATTGCAGTCCTCAGCTCGGTGTTGATCCCGGAGTGCCCGAAAGGCGATATCTTTCCCGGATCGAAGACAAGCAGCCCCCATCTCATCCTCCAGACCCAAGCATTATAAGCCAGCGGAGGATGAGTGTCACAATGGAAAACAGGTCCGAAGAGAGCGGGCAGAATCCAATGACCTCATTTCGTTTCGTTCACACTGGCGACATTCATCTCGACAGTCCTCTCAAAGGCCTTGCTGATTATGAACGGGGCGCTGCGGAGCGGATTCGGATGGCAACGCGGGAGGCCTTTGACAATCTGATCAGCCAAGTCATCGACGAAGAAGCCTCGGTTGTTGTCATTGCCGGAGACCTCTATGACGGGGATTGGCGCGACTATCAAACGGGGCTCTACTTCATTCGACAGATGGGTCGGCTCGCCAGGGTCGGGATCCCCGCTTTTCTGCTCTACGGGAACCACGATGCGGAGAGCCAGATCATTCGCCGTTTGACCCTGCCCGAAAATGTGAAGGTGTTCTCCACGCGGAAACCCGAAACATACGAATTAAGCAGGGCTCATCACGAATTTGCGTGGAGAAGGCCTGTCATGTCCTTGGTGTCATTCCGAGCGTAGCGAGGAATCTAGTTGAATTGACTCAAGAATCGAGATTCCTCGGCCCTTGGCCTCGGAATGACAAGATGGCTTCTCTCACGTTAATCCGCGATGAGCCTTAAGCAGCCTGGGCGTTGCCCTCCATGGCCAGGGCTTTCGGCAGTCGAGCGGTTGGTCATCGCCACGGAACCTTTATGCGAGCAACCGCTGTTGCCCGGTCGGGAGGATGCTCTGGGCTATCTCCAACGCCTCTCTGAGGATTCTGCCGAGCTTGGTGCGGTGTTGGCGCAAATGAGCGGTGAGATCGGCGACTTCGTCCGCAGGTTGCCTCACTAGGTCCGAGCCGACACGGAAGATGCGCTCCTGGAAGCGGCCGAGCGACGTTCTGGTGAGGCAGCGCAGCAGCTGGCAGCCATGGGAAGTCCGGTTGACGTGGCAAAACTGGCGGCGGTCCTCGAGACAACGCGCGAAAGCGGCGACCTGGCTGCTCGGATCAAGGTTGCGGAAGGCGAGATAAGGGAAGCCCAGGCGGCTATCGAGCGTCAACTGAGGCTGCTCAAGCCGCAAGTCGCGGAAGCGGAAGCACTCGGCTCGATGTCGGTGCCACCGCGAGAGATGGTGCAGCATCATCGTGATGCCTGCCGCGATCTGGAGCAGCGCTTCATGGCCTGTGGCGAACGCCTCGGAAGTGCCGAACAGGATTTGGCCCGGCAGCTCAAGGCCTATGAACGGATCACCCGTAGGGAGCACGCCGTCTCGCCCGAGGAGCTTGCCCAAGTGCGGCAACACCGTGATTCCTGCTCCTTCTGCAATCCCGATCATTCGTTTTCGATTTAAGTAGATCGAGACTTTTGCCGATATAAGGGGAAAGGCCAAAACGATAGCGTGATCCGGGCGAGAAGTGAGGGAACGGTCGATGGCGGAAAAGAGTGATGCGAAGGGACCCAACGGCGAGAGGCGAGAGTACTTTCGAGTGACGGACGTTCTTCCGATCGTAGTGAGTAAGATCGAAAGCATGGTCGGGAAAAAGGCCAGAGTGCTGTCGCAGTATTATTCGGCACTGCGGTGTGCCGCTCTTGCCGAGGAATTGTATGATGGCCTGACCAATCCCAAACTCGTGAAGCTGCTCTGCGAAATGAATGCAAAGCTCGATTTGATCCTGGAAAAGCTTGCCGGAAGTCATGACGAACTCTCCAGCGCCGAAGCGCGGGAGGTTTCTCTCAGTGCTTCAGGAGTCAGCTTCGGGACTCAGGATGAATTCATTCCGGGTGAGCTCGTTGAAGTCAAGCTGCTTTTGCCCATGCATCCGCCAGTATGGGTCGTCCTCTATGGAAATGTGTGCCGGGCGGTAAAGGAAGAGAGCGGGGAATGCCAGGTTGGCGTGCAGTTCATTGAAATGGAAGATGAAGCCAGGGATGTCTTGTCCTACTACACCATCAAGCGTCAGCGCGAACTCATCATGAAGCAGAGAAGGGTCGAAATATGAGCAATCGGGTCAGGGCAGTCGGTTCCCTGACCGGAGGGTTGCGTTTGGGCTCAGTGGTCAGCCTGAGCAGATGAGAAGGTGCATTTTATGAACAGTTCACTCCAACACCTGGTAACCAGAGTATGATGACCATAGTAGGCGTTTTCGTAGTGATCGCTGCCGTGCTGGGCGGTTTCCTGGAGGCGGGCGGCAATCTTGCCGTTCTGGTCCAGCCGGCAGAGCTCATCATCATAGGAGGGGCAGCGATCGGGTCCCTGATCATCGCTTCCCCCGGTAAGGTGCTGAAGCTGGTTGTCAAAGACTTCAAGAACATCTTCAGCAGTGAGAGCACTACCAAGGCCTCCTATACCGAAGTTCTGCTGCTGCTCAATCAGCTCTTCTGGAAGATCAGAAAAGACGGGTTGCTCGCCATTGAAGAAGATGTGGAGAATCCTGCCCAGAGTGAGGTCTTCAGGCGATACAAATCCATCATCTCCAACAAGCACACCCTGGAATTCATTTGCGATAATTTCAGGATGATTCTCACCACCAACATGCCCGCCCATGAGCTGGACAGCCTGCTCGAGATCGACGTTCAAGCCCATCACCACGAGAAAATGATCCCGTCCCAGAGCATTGCGCGAGTTGCCGATGCCCTTCCGGGCCTGGGCATTGTGGCCGCGGTGCTGGGCGTGGTGCTCACCATGGGCAAGATCAACGAACCGCCCGCGGTCCTGGGGGCGAGCATCGGGGGCGCGCTGGTGGGGACCTTCATCGGGGTATTGGCGTGCTATGGGTTTGTGAGCCCCATGGCCACCAACCTCGAGCACAAAGCCATAGAGAAAGAGATCTTTTACAACGTCATCAAGACTTCCCTGGTGGCTTTTGTGGGTGGAGCAGCCCCTCAGGTTGCCGTGGAATCCGGCCGGAGAGCCATTCCCAGTGCGGGAAGACCAACCTTTCAAGAACTCGAAAAGGCGATCAAGGAATGGAAGGACAAATAATCATCATTAAGAAGGTGAAGCGCGGCGGCCACAGTGGCGCTCATGGAGGAAGCTGGAAGGTGGCGTATGCCGACTTTGTGACCGCTATGATGGCCTTTTTCCTGTTGATGTGGCTCATCAGCATGGTAGCGCCCGAGAAGCGGGCCAGGGTGGCGCATTACTTCAAGCACTTCAGCATGTTCGATAAGAGCGGCGACAGCATGATCGATGGCCGAAAGGATCCGGTAGCGGGGCTCATGCTCGGCGATGATGGAATGCAGAAAAGCAGCGAAGGGTCCGGTGGTGAGGGGGAAGGTGCATCCGATGGACAGACTTCTGCCGAGCACTTCAAAGAGATGCTCGAGCAGAAGGTCGAACAGGAACTGGGAGAGATAAAAGATCAGGTATTGGTCAAGGCTTTCGACGGCGGGGTGCGTATCGAACTGGTTGACAGCGAAAGCCGCCCCATGTTTCATCTGGGCCGCTCGGAAGTGACCCCTGAAGGCAAGAAAGCACTCAAGGTGGTTGGCGAAACCCTCCTCACCAGTGGCAGCAAAGTCGCTCTGGAAGGACACACCGACGCCTTCAGCTATTCCACGAGACGATACAGCAACTGGGAACTTTCCACCGAGAGGGCGTCAGCGGCCAGAAAAGAACTCGAGCTCGACGGGCTGCCGCCGGAACGTCTGCTCAGAGTGGCGGGTTTTGCCGCAACCGAACCTCTGATCAAGGACGATCCCTTCGATCCCCGGAACCGGCGGATCAGCATCGTCGTCTTCGAGCCACAGCCCTTGGTGTTGAACATGGCAGCAGAACCGCTGGTTCAGCTCTTCCCTAAACCGGTACCGGTCGAGGAGCCGAAATCCCAGTTGAGCATTCTGGAGGACCCTCGATTTCGCAGCCCTGCTCACCAGCAAGCGGCGGTCGACCAGCCATCGTCGGCGATGGTACGTAGCGAACCTCGTCGGCAGCTCACTGACAACCAGGCAATGGGCGAAGTGCGCAAGAAGATTCCGATGGATCCGGTACACCAGTACCTGCTTGGACAATGAGCGGGGCTTGATGCTTGGACAAGAGCCGGGGGAGCTGCCGACCGGCTCCTGCTCCCGTGATCAGTTGCCACGGGAGAGGATCTTGCTCAGGAAGAGCCTTGCCCGGTCCGTCCTGGGGTTGGTGAAGAAATCATCGGGCGGCGCCACTTCAATGATTTCTCCTTCGTCCATGAAGACCACCCGATGGGCCACCTCCCGCGCAAAACCCATCTCATGAGTGACCACAATCATGGTCATTCCTTCTCTGGCCAGAACCCGCATCACATCGAGCACTTCGTTGATCATTTCGGGATCGAGGGCCGAGGTGGGTTCATCGAAGAGCATGATTTTGGGGCGCATGCACAAGCCCCTGGCGATGGCCACTCGCTGCTGCTGGCCTCCTGAGAGTTGCGCCGGGTAGGCCCTTTCCTTGTCTTCGAGACCGACCCGCTTGAGGATCTCGCGGCCCAAGGTTTCCGCCTCCTCCCGTGGCATCTTGCGAACCTTGATGGGCGCGATGGTAATGTTTTCGAGGACCGTCATGTGCGGGTAAAGGTTGAATTGTTGAAAGACAAAGCCGATCTCGGCGCGCAGGCGAGTCATGTTGGTCTTCCGGTCGTGGACGTTCATGGCGTCCACCACCAGGGTTCCTTCCTGGATGTCTTCGAGACGATTGATACAACGAATCAGGGTGCTCTTGCCCGAGCCGCTGGGACCGCAGACCACCACCACCTCTCCGGCCTCGATGTGGAGATCGACATTCTTCAGGACATGCAGTTTGCCGAACCATTTGTTCACCTTCGAAAACGTGATCATGCGAATTTCCCCTGTGCGGCGGAGCGTTCCCGGCAACGTTTTCTCACAACCTCACGGCCGCCACGCTCAAACGTTTTTCCAACCGGTTCGACAGCCGGATCAGGGGGTAGCAGATGAGAAAATAGAGCAACCCCACCAGGCCGATGACGAAGCGGAGCGTTCTATGCCTGCTGGCGCGCATGATGCCGAGCATGAAGCGTTCGGAGTTCAAAATCTGTCCCGCCTTCCTGCCCACTATCCCAGCCGGCCCGATTCGGGATCGCGTACAAAGACCAGACTCTGCACCCTTTCAAAGGGGGCAGTGCGCATATCGATGATTTCGTAGCCTTTCGCTCTGACCTCGGCCGAACGGTGCAAAAGCTCGGCCGCGGCAACCTCATCGAGCACGTACAGCATCGTCCCGCCTTGGGCGGCATACCTCTGGCCATAGCTTATGGGAACGTCAGGAGTGACGGCACCCAGGACGGATTCCGTCACTGGGGCGGTCTTGCGGGCGCCGTTGGCCACCAGTAGAACCGTCCCCGCCCGATACACCTGTTCCGTGCCCATCGAAATGGCATACCAGGGGCTTTCTTCCCTGCTGACAAGATGCCCGTCGGTCAGTGCATTGGCCACCGTATTCTCGTCCAGTTTGACCAACAGGACTCTGTTGCCTTCGAACGGAATGCCGCACTCATGAAACGCCACATGCCCCCGCCCCCCCACTCCCACAAGCTGCAGATCGATACCGCCGCAGGCATCGATTTTTTGCCGGTAGGCATCCAGGATTTCATCCTTGATGAACTTCAGGTAGCCTCGGGCGCTGTCCTTGATGGCAATCGCCTTGCCACGATCGGTGCCCTGCAGCTCATAGTCGTTCCGGTTGTGCTCGAGCGTCTCCACGAGTTGGTCCCGATCGATGAGCGTTCCCCAGGGGACATTGGTTTCAAGGAACTTTTCCCGCAAGAGCCCAAAGAATTCGGCGATCATGAAGTAACTGTAGGATTCACAATGCAGGGTCCGCTGCTGGGGATTCTCTCCCGGAAGCCCGACGTATTCGTCCAGATTGAAGGTGCGCACTCGGCAGGCGTCAAGCCGGCCGGCATTGAAGGCCTTGGCAAGGTGTTTGTAAACCCCGGTGGGCGAATTGCCGGTGGCCAGCCCGAGCACGTATTCCGCCTTATCAGCATGCTTCTCCGCGATGTCTGCTTCGATCAAACCGGCGGCGACCTGGCTCATCTGATCCCAGTCCCTGGTGATATAAATCTTGAAAGCCATCTCCCCTTCCTTTTCTGCTAAGAAGTTTTTTTGCCCGTTGGGTGGTTCATTCCAGCCATCCGGGGGTGAAGCCCCGAGCTTGTCAACCAATGGCCGCCTTCACAGCTTCGACGATCTGCCGGCAATACCTTGCCGTCACTTCATCGCTCGGACCTTCGACCATCACCCGGCACATGTTCTGGGTCCCCGAATAGCGCACCAGAACCCGTCCCTGATCCCCCAGAGACGCTTCGACGTCCTTGATTGCAGCCACCACCTGCGGCAGGCTGGCGAGCTCCGGCTTGCTGGCAACATCGACGTTGATCAGCTTCTGCGGGAAGATGTCCATCAACTGCGCGAGCTCGGAAAGCGGCCGGCCCGCTGACAGCATGGCCGCGATGAGCTGCAAGGCGGTCAGAATGCCGTCACCGGTGGTATGATGATCCAGAAAAATAACATGGCCTGAGTCTTCCCCACCGAGGATGCCGCCCAAGCGCTGCATGTCCTCGAGCACATACCGGTCGCCGACCTTGGCTGCGTGCTGTTTGAAGCCATACTTCCGACAGGCGATCGTCAGCCCGAGATTGCTCATGACCGTGTTCACCAGCAGGTCGTTCTTCAACCGGCCCTGCTCCTTGAGCATTTTGGCGCAGATGATGAGGATCTGATCTCCGGTGATCTCACGTCCCTTCTCATCCACCGCAATCAGCCGGTCGCCGTCCCCGTCAAACGCCAGGCCAATGGCGGCACCGCGCTCCACAACCCGCTTGCGGAGATCCTGAGTGTGCTGTGACCCACACATGTCATTGATGTTGATGCCATTAGGGGTATTGTGAATGACGTCAACCTGGGCACCGAGTTCGATGAAGGCCTCGGGAGCAACCCGGTAGGTTGCGCCATTGGCGGCATCGATGACAATCTTCATCCCTTCCATGGACAGTTGGCGCGAGAAGGTATTCTTGAGGAAAACGATGTAACGGCCGTGGACGTCGTGGATCCGGTAGGCCTGGCCCATCTGGAGGGCCGGAGGCACTTGTTTTGGCAGGTTGCCCTCGAGAACCAGTTTCTCGATCATCGCTTCCTGTTCGTCGGAAAGTTTGTAGCCATTTCCCCCGAAGATCTTGATACCGTTGTCCTGATAGGGATTGTGCGAGGCTGAGATGATGATGCCAGCATGGGCGCGCATGCTCTCGGTGATGAAGGCGATTCCCGGAGTCGGGAGCACCCCCACCAGATAAGGGTCGCCGCCCATGGAGGTGATGCCTGCTAGGAGTGCGCTTTCGAGCATATAGCCGGAGATGCGCGTATCCTTGCCGACAATGATCCGCGTGCGATGCCCATCCCGTTTCAGGAAGTGAGTTATGGCCTGGCCGACCGAAAAGGCCATCATGGCATCCATCGGATGCTGGTTCGCTACCCCTCTGATCCCGTCGGTCCCAAACAGAATCCCCATGCTCGTGCCTCCCTTGATCGTGTTCCTGATCGTGTGGTGTGGTTTTCCTAAAAAAGGCGGAACGATGGCAGCAGGGCCCCGGCCTTGCTGCACAAATCATCAATAATCTGTTGAAGCCAGCTGCTGCCAGCCTGTGAAAGCTCTGCCGGCATGCTTTGGATGACCTGAAGATAATCTCCATCCCCGCTGCGGTGGGCCTCGAAAGCCTTGAGGAACTGCTCGCCGAGCTCACTGCCGGCGTGGTCCGAGCCTCCTTCCTGAAACAGCTGACAGACTTCCCCGAGGTTGGCGCGCAGTTCCTCCCGGCGCTGTTCGGGGGCTGGCAGACCGTGAAAGGCTTCGTGGGTGCCCGGCACCCTGTCGACCATGGCTGTGAGCCGACTGGTGCGTTCCTTTCGGGCCAGCGCCAGTTTGTCGAGAACTCCCTGGTAAAGAAGCTCCCCGAACTCCATGGCGGTAAAAAACTGACGGCGTACCTGCCTGTACCAGTGTTCGAGGGCGATGAGGTTGGCAAGATAAATGATATTGTTCTTGAGAATCCGGCTGAGATTGGGATAGCGGTGAGGAGTGAAGTCGACAACGGCTGCGGGGTGGGTTCCGGGAATGATCAGTTTGCCATCTGCCAGCATGTCGTTCCGCAGGATGGTTCCGGCGGCCGTGACGTTGCCGAAACCGAGGCGCACCGGGCCCACCATGCCGCCCTGGCCTCCCAGGAAGATTGGCGGCTGATTCAGCATGACCCCGCGGGGGACATCCCCCAGGAGCGAGGGAGTCGTTTTGCTGCCGTCGGGAGTGAAATTGAAATGAATATAGGAACTCCCCACTTCACTGTGATCCTTCCGGCTCTTGCCTCCTGCCATGAGGCAGTCACAGAAATTGATGAGGCTCCCGAGGGTCACGAAAGGGAAGAGAATGGTCTGCTTCAAACCGACGCAATGAGCCCCGTTCGCCTCCTCCTCGAGAAGGCAGGCCTCGCGGACATGGGCGCCCAGCCCCAAATTGGCCCTGGCAAGGAAAACCGACCCTTTGCAGTAGCCCCCTTTGAGCTCAACCATGGGGCCGACCTGGCAGTTGTCGATGGTGACCGGACCTTCGGCGCCAATCTTCGCCCCCTGAGCGATCACGGTGGCCTTCCCGTAGATGCGGCATCCTGGATAGATCTTGACCCCGTTGCCGGAGATATGGTCGAGGTCAACCTCATCGCCAAGGTCAAGGGTCAGAGGGTTCGGGATATCGACTCCCTTGGCGATGAGTTGGGCAATCTTTTGATAGCTCCTGGGTTTGAGTTCCATTGCCTCCTCCATCTTGCGCCTGCCGCCCGGCCGGAGATTCCACGGCGGAACAACCCCGTTCCTGTCAGGAAGGTGGGGGGGGGAAGGTCCCCATCGCCGCCGCAGATCCTTGATCGGGCCGATTGTGCCGGTCCTTGTCGCGAATAATGGCGTGCTCTTGTCTATCACGATGCCGGTTCTGATTTCAATCGGTAGCCGAATGAGCGCTGCCGTGCAGCAGCCTTGCCGGGCCCGCCCGGACAAAGCGGGCGGTTACCGGCGCTCTCCGCCACCATCTGAAAAAAACGATCTGTTAGAAATACTTATCGAATCGTGAGCTTCTATTGGGTGAGCTTATGGTAGTTGTCAAGCACTTTCATCGGTGTTCTGTGAGGGGCGGATCGTATGCTTTCCGTGAGAAGTATTCAGGCTCATCGCGGATTAACGTGAGAGAAGCCATCTTGTCATTCCGAGGCCAAGGGCCGAGGAATCTCGATTCTTGAGGCAATTCAACTAGATTCCTCGCTACGCTCGGAATGACACCAAGGACATGACAGGCCTTTTCCACGCAAATGGGCGATGAGCCAGTATTCAAAGCGGATCGGGGATCAGTAATCGACCCGGTAGTTGACGCCGATCCCGGTGCTCCTGTCGGTCCGTATTTCGCTTTCGAGAGAAAGGCGCGGGGTCAGTTCAATCTCGATGGAAGCCCGGTCCGGGTCTCCGCCCAGGCCTTTTTGGAGATCCACGTAGACGCCCTCCGTGAGGTATTTCCCGATCCCCACCGACCCCTGACCGACGCCGTTTCCGGAACTCTCAAAGCGGAGATCATCCACGCCGAGCAATTCCCGAGTGCGAGAAATGAAATCCGGCCCCCGCCCACCTCCCACTGCCAGGGATTTGGCCACCATGGCCAGCCGCAGGGCCTGCAGGGGAGTGATTTCGGTAGCCCCGCGCCCGAAGAGCAACCGGGCCAGAACTTCATCCTGCGGCAGTGGGGGATCGGATTGCAGGGTCAGCTTCGGGTTGCGGGAGGTGCCCGAAAGAATGAGCAGGGCTGTGATTTCCCTGGTTTTGCATTCCGCGGTGAGATCCAGGAACGGTTCCGGCGGAGTGGCCCCAAAGAAGCGGATGGCACCCGAGACAATGTCAAAGCGTTTGTTCAGGAAGTCCACCCGACCTCGTACGGGTGAGATATGCCCCGACACCTGCGGCTGGCTGCCGGTGCCGCCAAAGTGCAGCTTTCCCTGCCATTCGGAATCAAGTCCCCACCCGCGAACAAAGATTCGTGACGGCAGATTGCCGTGAATATCGAGGACGATGGGCAGAGCCGATTCCCCGGGCGTTTCGGCCTCGGGAAGACCGGTGCCCTCGGGCCGATTGACTTCAATCACCTCCACGCTGGTCATTTCGGGGGGTAATCGCTCGGGGAGAGTGATTTCAACCGGTCCCACCTCGAGGTTGCCCGAGGCTTTGAGGGCGTTGGCGGCGCCGCTGAGGGTGAGATCCCCGGCGATGGTGCCGGTCGCCTCACGATGCCGGACCAGGGTCGCCTGGGACAGGGTCAGCCGGATTTCGAGCGGGAAATAGGCTGCGGGGTCGAGCTGTATCCTCCCTCTGGCGCGGATCGTTCCGCTCCCACCATCGCTTGCCTGAAACCGGGTAAGCTCCAGCTGTTCGCCGCCGGCCTCCGCCTCCAGGCTCATCCCCTTCAACACCGTCCCCGTCAGATAGTTTTCATACAAGCCGTCCTGCAGGGCAACCTTCCCCTGAATCTCAGGCATTTCCAGGGTCCCGCCCAGAGTGAGATCGACCGAAAGTCTTCCCGCCAGATTTTGAGCGTCCAGGGGTACGATACGGAAGAGCCTGGCCAGGTCGGCGGCAAGCTTCAGTTCGCCCTGGTACGGCTTCCGGGTGTCCGGCGCCAGCGTAAATGGGGTGAGCGCGTAGTTGACCGGGACCTGCAGGGCTGCGCGGGCGGGTTCCTCGGTGAGTCCCTCCAGGGCGGCATTCAGATCGAGACGACCTCCTGAAACCACCGTCCGGGCGGTCATGATGAGCGGAGGAAGGTCGGCTATGGCCCCGGCGAAACGTATCCCCTCGAGCTGTACCCTGGCTTCCCCCTGCAGGCGATCCGGGAGGCCGTTCACCCTGATCTCGCCCGCCGCCGTTCCCATCATGGGAGGGCCCCAGACCAGGGTTGCTGCCTCCAGCGGAAGGGCGCGGAACGTCGCATTCAGCCGGGCATTCCGCGGGTCGAGCCGACCCGAGGCGGCCAGGTCGCCTCTACCAAAGGTCATCGCCAGTTGCTCCAGCGAAAAGCCGGTGCCGGTCCGTTCCAGGGTGAGCGGTTGGGTGAGGGCAAAGGGATATGGTCCGGCTTTGCCCTTGAAGGTTTCGAGGCGAAGCCGCTGGGTGCTTTCCGAAAACAGACCGCGGCCGCGCCCTTGGATTTCAAATGGGTTTGGGGCTCTGCCTTTTGCATCGCCCTGGAACTGCAGTTCCCGCTGATCGCCCGTTGCCTTGAGAGCCAGGGAAGAAACCTCGAAGCCCGCACTCCGGAAACCGGTCAGGGAAGCGTCGAGAGTCCCCCTCGGGAGCTTGAACACATTCTGCAGATCGGCTGCAAGCGAAGCGCTGGTAAGCGTCATCCAGGGCATGCTCAGGTTCTTGCCGTTCACGCGGAGACGGACGTTTTGTGCTCCCCTGTCGGTGGCAAATACCGCCGCCGCGGTGCCACTACCGGTCATGCTTGTTTGAAGGAATTTCCCCAGCAGGGCAAGGTCTCGGAGCTTGCCGTCCAGTTGTCCTTCGGTCAAATAGCTGTCACGATCGATCCGCAGGTGACCGCTGAGTTCGCTCCCGGGCGCCGCGAAAGACAGGGCTGAAAGTGCCAGTTGCCGCTCACTCAGGCTGTAACCGCAGGCGAGCTTGAGCAACCCGTCGGGGTTGTGGAGCGCCAGAGCAAGCTCGCCTTGGGGAGTGCCCGGCAACTCCCGGCCCGTCACATCCAGGACCACGCGCTTGAGCGGCAGCTCATCCAGAACGAGCTCCTGGCCGGACGCGGAGAGGGTCGCCGTAAAGGCCTCGAACTCCCCTTCGACCCCGGCCGTGATACGGCTGTTGCCGGCGAGGGTCATGCCCGCCAGGGGGGTCAGGGCTGTGAGGTTGGGAATCACCAGGACTAAGTCCCCTCGCAGTTTGCGGTGCGCCAGGTCCAGGGATCCGGTGCCGGTCAGCTCGAAGACCGAACTTGAGATCCTCAGGGTTGGCACCGTGAGCTGCGAGCCTTCGTGAAGGGTGACGGTCGTTCCCAGTTTCAGCTCGTCGCCAAGGAGGGGAGTGATTGCCGCCGGGAAATCCGCGGACGGGAGCAGGGTGCCAGCAATTTCAGCAGTGAGATCGAGGCGCTGCAGGTCACCCGCAAGCCGGGTCTGCACCCGAACGGCCCCGGAGGGCTGGTTGGCAGTCGAGGGAACTGCGGCCCCGCCGGTGAGCGGCCTAAGATGGCCCGCACTCACCTCGAGATTTGCTCTGAGAGCGTTGGTGGGCAGGTCCAGGTCACCATCGAAAAGAAGCCGACAGGCTTTGCCGTCGAGGGAAGCGCTCCTGACAATAAGTTTCCGGTCGGGCTGAAGGGCCAGCTCAAGCCGGAACCGGACGGCGCTGCCGATCAGCGGTTGCCATTGGGCCGGAATGAGGTTCTCGTTGGCTGAACCTTCACCCTCAAGCACCAGGGTGATCGGGTCGGCGACAGAAAGGCGAAGCATCGAAGAGATCGAACCGAAGGCAGCGGCGTGGCCTGAAACCTCTCCCGTCCATGCCGCAAAGGGGCCCTTCCCGGCCAATGACCAGCTCAACGGCCCGGCCTGTTCGAGGCCAGCCACCCGGGCCAGCCAGCCGTCTGCTTCCTCGTGGAGGGTCGCGTGTACGCCCAGCTCTTTTGGTTCGCCATCAAGGCTTACCTGCAGTTCGAGACGGGTTGGCGGCCCTTCGGCCGTGCGAATTGCGGTAAGAGTGGCGGTAAGGCCCTCTTCGCCCGGAGTCGGGCTGAGCTTCCCGGTCACCTGAAAGATTGCCCCGTGCCCGGCTACCTTGGGGTCGAGAATCAGTTCCCCGATGCTGAACCGGTCGATTGTAACGGGTGGAAGGGATTCAGGCAGAGCAAAGGGTTCAGTTGCTGGCGGCTCCTGTTCCACTGCCGTCTCAGCACCCGGCAGGCTGTGGAGGCGGACCGTTGCCGCCGCAAGCAGAGCAACGGCGATCCTGCCGCGCAAGAGCGCCTGGGGCGACCATTGCAGAGCCAGATCCCGGACTTCCAGCCACAATCCCCGCTTGTCGCTGATGCTGACTTCCGCCACCCGAAAATCGAAGGGAAGTTGGCCGGTAAGCTTCCCAAGCCGTATTTCCAAGTCGGGGTCGGTGCTCAGAAGCGCCGACAGGCGCAGGCTGATCTCGTGCTTGACGACCTCCGTCTGCACCAGGAGGAACAAGGCGCCGACCACCGTTATAAAGGCGGCTGCGGCAATGCCGATCCATTTGAATAATCGCATTGGTTACTCTTCAATCCTCAACTCACTAGAGCATAATCCACGTCATCTTAGCAGAGCCTGCCATGCCTGGCCACTCAGTCGGGGCAACCCGGGCCGCATCACCCTGCCGCAGGTGCTGGGGGTCAGCCACCGGGTCATCATTCCTCTTTTCATCGTCGGGGCTCTGCTCCGCACACTGCCTCCATCAGTCGGGATCCGGTCGGTGTCCAAGGGCCAATAATCAGGTCAGAACGCCTGCCCGATGCTGAGGTAGATTTGAAACCAGTCGGTGACATTTGACGGTGGGTTGATGGGAAAACCGACATCCAGACGCAACGGACCGAAGGCGGTGTAATAGCGCAGGCCTGCCCCTGCTCCCCACCGGATGGGTTCACTCAAATCGGGATAGCTGTTCCCGTACGCGTTGCCGCCGTCGACAAAGGCCACCACCCCGATGGTTTCGGTAAGCTTGAATCGGAATTCGGCACCCAGTTCCAGAATAGATCGACCCCCGATGGGCTCACCGTCCTGTGTGGGACCGACTTTCTGATAAGGGTAGCCGCGAATGGACCCGCCGCCGCCAGCGTAGAATCGCAGATCGGCAGGGATGTTGGCGGCCGACTGACCGGAAATGGTTCCCATGCCCGCCCGCAGCGCTAAAAGGAGGTGAGGTTTCGCCACTATATCGCAGTAATGGCTGGTGTTGAAAGAAGCCTTGAAGAAACCGAGATCGGTCTTGACCACGTCGTAATAGGGAGCAACCCGGACGGCGAATTTGCTGCCGCGGGTCGGGTCCAGCAGGCTATCGGTGGAATTCCACTCCAAACGGGCCGGAAGGTAGAGCAGGCTGTACTCATCCGCTTGATCGAGCTGCGTGACGCGTGCCTGCCTGAATCCCGGACCGGCGCCGAACAGTACCTCCTCAGTGAGTTTCCGGTCAACCATGACGGCACTGTCGAGGTTGTTGCTGGTGTAGACCTCAGTGTCGTCCCGGGCCATGCGGAAAGTGGCATCGAGCGTTTGTCGGTCCGAGAAGAAATAGGGTTTGTTGAAACGACCCTGGAGGGCCAGTGCGATCCGGGAAGCCTCTGCCCCCAGCGTCAACCCTTCCCCGTGCTGAAAGAGGTTGCGATGCTCCCAGGAAAACCTTCCACCGATGCCCTCATCGGTGCTGTAGCGCAAGCCCGTCTTGACGGTCCGCTGTTTCCGCTCGGTGAGTTCGACGGCAATGGGTAGCAGGCCGTCTTCGTCCAATTGTTCCCCATGAGTCACCCGGACAATGGCAAAAAGCCCGGTTTCGATCAGCTTTTGCTGAAATCGGGGCAGCAGATCACCGTCAAACGCCTGTCGCTTCCGCCAGGGGAGCATCCTGAGAACAAAGTCCCCGGCCACCGACTCCAGCCCGGTGAGCTCGGTGTCCCCGAAATGAGCGAGCGGTCCGGGCTGGACTTCGAAGATGACGGCAACCTGGCGGGTTGCATGGTCCACCACTACTCGCCGGTCGACCACTCGGGAAAAGGGAAAACCTTCAGCGGCGATTCCGGCGCGCAGCTTTTCTTCTGCATTGAAAATGGCCCGTGCCCTGGCGGGATCGCCTTCTCTCAGGCCGAGCCGGTCGGCTGCCGGCAATTTGATCTCCTGCTTTGCGGCGTCGGTATCGACCAGGATGATATCCACGGCCGAGAAGACAAAAAGGGGCCCCTGGTCGACCCGGAAGGTCACGAGGAGGGGGCGAGCCGCTTCATCGAGCTCAACCGTCGCCGTTGCGGCATAATATCCTCGCGCCCGCAGGGTTTTCACGATCAGCGTCAGGTCCTCCTCGGCGCGATACCGCAGCAGATTGACCGTGGGCGGAGGCCGCCCCTGCAGCTCGAAGGTGGTCAGGGCCGATTCCAAATCCATCCGGAATGATCGCTCGTCGATCCCCTCGATCGCCGCCTCATAGGGCAGACCCTCCTGGGCCCCGGCGGGAGCGATGAGGCAGAACAG
This sequence comes from Syntrophobacteraceae bacterium, assembly GCA_033812955.1. Lineage (GTDB taxonomy): Bacteria > Desulfobacterota > Syntrophobacteria > Syntrophobacterales > Syntrophobacteraceae > JADGQM01. Next base: position 28,179 of record JAPXSS010000012.1, read on the forward strand.
GAACAGGAGACCGAGAACAGCACAGATTTGCCCGGCTTTAACGGCTCTCGGCGTCATGGGGAAGTTGGGTGTCACCTGGAAGAACGCCTCTGTCTTTCCCGGACCATCGTCCGGACCTTAAACCACCTGCGTTGCCTTGCCCCGTCTCCTCCGACGGCCTCCACCGGGGCTTTTCCGCAAGTCCTGCAGAGCGGGAGTCCTGGGTTGCAGCAGACGATCGGGATCGGTGCCGCCGCGTGCGGGATGAGGGAGCGAGGGGGGACAAGGAGCGCTATCCGGTACAGGCACTTCCAGCATCTGCTCATAGTGCCCTCAATGGTCGGCTTTGTCTGGACTTTTGCGGCCGGTGGACGATCCTTCCGAAGTCTTCCCGCCCGACCGGGGTTTTTTCGGGGGCTCTTCCAGGTCCTTTCTCCGCAAATGGATTTTGACCGTTCTGGCAAGGAGCGAAAGGGAGAGCCACCCGCAGAAGGCACTCAGCGGGAGGATCACCAAGAGAGGCCAGACCAGGCCGAGCAGCGTAATGCCCAGCAGGAGTCCACCGGCCAACCCGGTAATCCTGGCCTCGGCATGTCCGAGCAGGCGGCGTTCCGTCAAGACCGCGCCGACGCTGTAACCGAGGCGAAGGGTGCCCGCACCGGCGCGGCTGAGGCTGCCGTGGGGTCCCGGCCCCTCCCGCATCGGCCGCCGGGGTCTTCCACGGGCAAGGGAGACCCTGCTCCGCCTGTTCAGAATCACTTCCGTACTTTGTTCCAGGTCTCTTAGAAACATCTCTTCCATGGATCGGGCAAAGGCCGCATCCTCCACCGCAACATCGAGTTCATAGTTGCCCATCCAGCTTGCAATGTTGAGGTTGGTGGAACCTACCCTGGCCCACGTCCCGTCGGCAACTGCGGTCTTGGCGTGCATCATGGGACCGTTCCATTCGAAGACCCTGACGCCGGCTTCGAGCAGCGGCACATAGCCGGCCCTGGAAAGTGCCCGGAGAATGGGGAGGTCGGTCGTACCCGGAACCAGCAGCCTCACATCCACCCCGTCGAGGGCTGCTGATCGGAGAGCCTGCACATAGGAACTCACGCCGATGAAATACGCATCGCTCAACCACAGTGATCGTTTGGCGAGGGCGGCCACCAGATTGTCGAGGCGGTAGAGGCCGGCCGTATTGGGCGCTCCGGCAATGACCCGCAGAGCGACATCACCTGCCTTTGCCAGGCCTTCCCGAGAGGGCAGTTCCCCCGGGGGGAGGGGGGGACCCGCAGCGGCCCAGACCTCAGAGAAGGCGCTTTCGATATCGGCCACCGCCGGTCCCGATATTGCCACGCCTGTGTCCCTCCAGGGCTCGATCCCCCGCTCGGGATAGCCGCGCCACATTTGACCGATGCACAGCCCCGTGACAAAAGCGGTGGCGCCGTCCACCACGATCACCTTGCGATGATCCCGGGAAAGCCAGCCGAGGGGGCTGTCCCAGCGAGGAGGATTGAAGCACCTGACGTCCACCCCTGCTTCCCGGAGACGCTGCCAGAACCTTCCGGAGGTCTTGAAAAGGCCGCCCATCCAGTCATAAAGCACGCGAACCCGTACACCTGCGCGCGCTTTCTTCATCAGCAGATCTGCAAATTCAAGACCGACCTCGTCGTCATGGATGATGTACATTTCCAGATGAATGGTATGAGCGGCGCCTTCGAGACAATCCAGCCAGCACGGGTAATTCTCCCGAGCGTCAATCAGGAGGTGGACACTGTTGCCGCCCAGAAGCGGGGCTCCCGCAGCCCTGGAAAAGACCTGTTCTGCGAGCAGGCGACTCGCTAACCATGTATGCTGCTGAGGACCCGAGGAGGTGCAGAAAACCATGAGTCCACCATCTTTTTTCGCTGTTTATGCCTTGAGTCCTGCCAAGATCCCAGAAAACTCTTCGGGACCCGGCCCCTACAACTTCAGTCAGCTTATTGAGAGATCGCGTTCGCGACAAGCAAATAATCTCATTGAAAGGAAAGCTTATGAGAATGGGAAACGGGAAACGAGGAAAGGGTCCTTTCAATCCCTTGCATGTCTAACGGTTTCCTGTAATCATGGGTTGACAAGGAATGACCATGGCCGACGTCTTGATTATCGAACGGGATGAACCTTTTTCCACCACCCTCGAAGGGATCATCTCCCGCATGGGACACAGGGTGTCCTGTGCTCGGAACCTTGATGAAGGGTTCCTGCAGTTGCAGGCGGATAATTTCGATGTTGTCTTCATCAATGCGCAGATGCCGGAAGGGGAAGGAGTTGAGATCCTCTCGAAGCTTCACGAGGAACCGGCGTCACCCGAAGTAGTCATTCTGGCGGACCGGGGTGATCCCGACGAAGCAGAGCGGGCGATCAAGAATGGCGCCTGGGAATATATTGAAAAAGGCGCCGACCTTGCGGCAGTGGTGACTTCCTTCGTCCGGGCCCTCCAATATCGTGCTCGAAAGACCGCCGACAAGCCCTCTGCCGACCTCAAGACCGAGACCTTTCAGGATATTGTGGGAAACAGCCGGCGGATGAAATCCTGCCTGGAATTGCTGGCCATGGCCGCAAGAAGCGATGCCAGTGTGCTCATCACGGGAGAAACGGGAACCGGAAAGGAGCTCTTTGCCTGGGCCATTCACAACAACAGCACCAGAGCCGACCGCCCATTTGTGGTGGTGGACTGCGCCTCCCTCCCGGAAACACTCGTGGAAAGCACTCTCCTGGGCTATGAAAAGGGGGCGTTCACCGGCGCCTTCCGAGACCATGACGGCTTGGTCAAACAAGCCGATGGGGGAACCTTGTTCCTGGATGAGGTGAGTGAACTTCCACTCTCCGTGCAAAAGTCTTTTCTCCGGGTTCTCCAAGAACGGCGCTTTCGCCATGTGGGAGGTGCGAAGGAGATTGAAAGCGATTTCAGGCTGATAGCCGCATCAAATCGAGACCTTGATGCCATGGTCCAGCACCGCCAGTTTCGGAAGGACCTTCTGTTTCGACTGCGCGGCTTTACCATTGAGCTGCCACCCCTGAGAGAACATCCCGAGGACATAGCGGCGTTGAGCGATTATCACATGGCACAGCTGTGCGGGTGCTACGGAATCAAGAAGAAGGGTTACTCGCCCGAGTTCTTCGAAGTCCTTGGCCGGTACAACTGGCCCGGAAATGTCCGGGAACTGGTCAACGCCCTCGAGCGGGCGGTAGCTGCGGCCCGGCATGAGCCGATTCTTTTCCCCAAGCATCTTCCAACCTACATCCGCGTCCAGTTGGCGCGCTCCTCGGTTGTTGCCGATCAGGAATCACAGCAGGCTGCCAAAGGGACTCGTGCGACGGACCAGTCCTTCCCCCGACTGGCAGATGTACGCGAAACGGCAATCGCTCATGCCGAAAGGCGTTATCTCAAGGAACTCATCGCCCAATCCAAGGGGGACGTCCAGAAAGCCTGTCGCATTGCCGGCCTCTCCCGTTCGAGGCTGTATGCATTGCTGAAGAAATACCAGATCTCCACCTCCATCATGCTGTCCCGATAGGCGTTCTCAAACCTTCCCGTCAAGCAGGACAGATTCCTTCCAAAGCGGAAACAGTCCTGCGGTGGAGGACAAGTTCCGTTTTCCTGGCGTTGACCGAGTGTTCCCGGAAAAGCCGCTAACTCATTAACATTGCATTTATAAAGCACCTTTCGCTACGAATGGCACGATTCCTGTTTGAGGGGGGAGCGGCATTTCAGCAGATTCGAAAGATTTCTGTTGACGTCGGAACGGAGGCAGAGTCAGAGGATTACCAGCAGGGCAATCGCATGAAATTCCCACAGCGGGGGAGAGCCGCAACCAAACCGAACCACGGAGACACGGAGGCACAGAGGAGATTCCTTTTTTGCCCGGCCGTCGTCTCCCGGCCGGGCAAAACTATTCCCCTCCGTGCCTCCGTGTCTCTGTGGTTGGATTTATGATGCATAGAAGAAATCAGGCTACCCAAAAAGTCACTCTGTCAAGCAGAATTTCATGCAATTGCCCTGGGATTACCAGCATCCCGCGTTGCAAGGAGAGACGTTTAATGCGTAGAGTTTTTTGTATGACCCTGGCAGTTGTGCTGGGTATGGCGATAGATGGGTGGTGCGCCTTCGGGAGCATCGGCAAAGATCAGGTTAATGTGCGATCCGGGCCGGGCCTCAAATACGAGGTGCTGTTTCAGGCGCCTATGGGCTACCCGGTAGAGATCGTCAAGAAAAAGCAGGATTGGGTGCAGATCAAGGACTGGGAAGGACACACGGGGTGGGTCAAGAACTCGCTGCTCTCCAACATCCGGACCACGGTCGTCCTTCCGGAACGGGCAAACGTTAGAGACAATCCAAGCACCGGCGGCGGTATCGTGCGCCAGGTGGAAAAAGGCGATATTTTCAAGGTAATTGCAGTGAAAAAGAACTGGCTCCGGATCGGCTATTATTACGATGAAGAACCCGTTGGATGGATCCGGCAGGACCTCGTTTTCGGCAACTAGAGTATAATCGTGTCAAGCTCCAAGAGCATCTTGCCGTCTCCCGCTGTCATTCCGGCATGTTCTTGACCCGAATCCGGATCCATACATACTCACCGGTTTAGCGGCTGCGCGTCAGGGCTTCGATCCGCTCTTCCAGCGGTGGATGGGTCATGAAGAGCTTACGCATGCCAACGCCGCGGGACCCGGAAATGCCGAAGGCTGCCATTTGGTCGGGCAACGGTTGCGGGCTTGCGACCTTCTGCAGGCGGCGCAGAGCGGCAATCATCTTTTCGCAATTCTCGATCCTGGCGACCAGCCACGCTTCGTGAGTACTTTGATGCATGACAATGACCCGCGCCCCGCTGAGGCGCTTGGCGGTCCATTTGGACATGGCCAGCGGGATCACGGCGCCCGGGGAAGGTCCTTGACCGGTGACCAAAGTTCGGCTATCGATAGGGCGGGTCATACTGGCGGCACGGGGGGCCCGGAATGTCCAGGCCAACGGCCGTCGTGCTTCTCTTTCCACAAATCATAAACCTACTGTCCCGATCCTGATGCGGCGTCTCTTGTCGATCACGCTGATCCTTTTCCAGACCGTCTCCGCGGGAGGTCTTCTGCGGGCCGACAGTTCCGCCGGCAACAGTTTGCAGGAAGCGCGGGGGGCTGCGATTCAGGAGAGCGGTGAAAGACGCCGGGAGGTTGCCATGACCGACAATGCCACAAATGATTATTCGCTTCTGGACCGGCCGGAAGTGCTCGTGAAACTGTTTCACCCCAGAGCGGAGTGGGGTGAGCTGCATGGCCGGACGGCCGTCGTCGAGCGGCTGATTCCCGTTGCCGAAGGGGTGGTCATCGGTGGACGGTTTCATATGATTGCCAATACCGCGCCCAACATCCTGTTCTTCCATGGCAACGGTGAGATTGCCGCCGACTACGATGACTTGGGGCCAGCTTACAACCGAATGGAGATCAATTTCCTGGCAGTCGACTACCGCGGCTACGGGCGTTCGACGGGCAGGCCCACGGTCACCGGCATGATGCAGGACTGCCATGCGATCTACCGGGATGTCCGCCGGTGGCTCAAGGACAACGGCTATACGGGCCCCTTCGTGGTCATGGGCAGGTCCCTGGGCAGTGCCTCGGTCGTGGAGCTGGCGGCGCGCTATCCGAGCGAAATTGACGGGCTCATCGTGGAAAGCGGGTTCGCCTGTGCGGAACCACTCCTCCGGCTCCTGGGGGTCGATGTCGGCAGCCTCGGCTTTCGGGAAGAGGCGGGCTTTCGCAATGTGGACAAGGTTCGCGCCTATGCCCGGCCCACTCTGATCATTCACGCCGAATACGATCATATCATCCCTTTCTCGGACGGGCAGGCCATGTATGACGCCTCGCCTGCGCCTCAGAAGAAGCTCGTTAAGATCCCGGGCGCCAACCATAACGACATTTTCGCTCGCGGCTTCCATCAGTACATGACGGCCATCCAGGATTTTGTGGGAACCTTGAACGATTCCGATGGATACTGAGACAAAGGGAGACCTCATGACAATCAAAATGCCCATCAAATTCTTCGGCAAGTACCAGGTCAAGATCCGCTCCGGTGGGACCGAGGACCTCGACCGTTGTCAGAAGCTGACCATCATCCCGTTGAGCTCCGAGGACAAGGAGGGCTCCTCCCGGGAGTCGGGTGAGGCGGGGAGCTACCAGGTCATCTTTCATGACGCCGGCTGCCGTCGCATCATTACCGGCAAACTGAAGGAGAACCTCGAGGAAAGAGTCGTTTTCCAGGTGGACGATAAGGAATACGAATTCTCACCCCTGTGATCTCTCGCGTCTCTCCTCCAGTGGGCAAAAGCGGTAGCGTTGACAGGTTCCGCCCGTCGCTGAATTTTCATTCAGGCTCTCGGCGAAGGGGGTAGGCTTCGATGTGCCCGCTTGCTCCTGGCCCGACAAAAACCATGAACAGCATCATGAAGTCGCAGATGCAGCCGGTGGTGATTCGGAGAGATTGTGAGGCAGGAGGAATGGCAGCATGTCACGGCCAGCCATTAAGAGGGCAGTCTACGAAGACCTGTACAAGATTCCGGAGAACTCGATCGGTGAAATCATAGACGGTGAGCTCATAGTGACTCCACGCCCGTCCCGGAAGCATGTTATCGCTGCCTCTTACCTGGGTAGTGAGGTCATACCCCCATACTGTCATGGCCGTGGCGGTGGTCCCGGGGGATGGATCATTCTCATTGAGCCCGAAATCGGACTCGGGGAAAGCATCATCGTGCCGGACCTGGCTGGGTGGAAGAGGGAACATTTTCCCGACGCCGAAGCGACAAATTGGATTTCGGCGGTTCCAGACTGGGTCTGCGAGGTGCTTTCGCCGAATACCGCCCGCAATGATAGAATCAAAAAAATGCGCGTCTATGCCGGGCACGAAGTGCCTTACGCCTGGCTGCTTGATCCGCTTCTCTTAACCCTCGAAGTCTTCCGACTCGAGTCCGGCCGCTGGCTTCTGCTCGACTCGTTCAGCGAAGACGATAAGGTGCGCGCAGAACCTTTCCAGGAGGTCGAGATTGATCTTGGTGGCCTCTGGCTGCCGGAAGGAACGGAGCAAGCCGGGCAAAGCACGGGAGAAACCCACGAATCAAATTGATCGGCCACCTCCTTGGATGGGAAGGCAAGCCTCAGTGCCATGGTTCCCGGCAGGCTCGTTGGAGGTTACGGCGAGCCCGCCTGCTTTCCGCGCAGCAGGGATTCTGGATGGCGATCGAGGTAGTCCGCAAGCACGCGGAGCGATCGGGCCGCCTTGGTGAGCTCCTGCATGGCATCACGAAACTCCTGCTGGAACGGGGCGTTCTGCCCGAGGTAGGCTTTGTCGGCCGAACTGAGGGCGCGCTCCGCCGCCTCCAGGGTACGGCGCGCTTCGGCCAAGGCGCTTTTGGCTTCGGGAGCCACCTCGGTAGTGACCCGCCGGGCCAGGCCACCGACATCTTTGAGCGACTGGTCGAGCGTGGCAAGGGTTTTGCGGAGATCGCCGGCAATGGCTTCGAGCGGCAACTGATCGAGTTTTCGCACAATGCGCATGAGGCTCTGCTCGATCTCCTGAAGATCGCCGGGGACCGTAGGCAGTACAACCGGCTGCTGCGACCAGTCGACCTTCACTCGAGGGGCATTGGGGAAGATGTCGAAGGCAATGTAGAGTGCACCCGTGATCAAGTTTCCCGTGCGCAATTGGCCTCGGAAACCGAGTTCGACGAACTTGTCGACGATCTGCTGCGCATCGGGGCGCACTGTTGGCGGGTTCCCATCCGTCAGCTTTTCAAAGAGCATGTCCGGGTAGATCCTGATGGTGATGGGGATAGTGATGTCATAGGTTTCGGGATGGAGATTCAGACCGATGGACACCACCTCCCCGAAATGGATACCCGAGAACTCGACGGGTGCACCCACAACGAGCCCGCGAACCGACTGTTTGAAGATGAGCACGAAAGTGCGCGGTGTTCCTTCTGCCGGTTTCATGGCCTGGGCCCGGTTTTCGAAGAGGGTGAAGGCAGTATTGGGTTCAGCGGTCGGCAAGGTTGGTCCGATGTCCGGGGTCTCGAAAGCGATCCCGCCAATGAGAACCGATACCAGCGACTCGGTGTGAATGTTAATCCCGTTTGCCGCAAGGGAGATGTCTATCCCGCTCGCCTGCCAGAACCGGGTTGCGGGAGTGACATACTGGTCGTAGGGAGCATGGATGAAGATGTTGGCGGTGATGGTCCGACCGTCCTGATCGAGCTGATAGGCCACCACCTGACCCACCTGGATGCGGCGAAAGAAGAGCGGGGTGCCGTAGTCGAGGGAGCTCAGATTGTCGGCCCTGAGGATGAAAAACCGCCCCGGAACGTCGCCCGTGACCACGGGTGGCGCTGTCAGAGCCCGGAAGGCGTGCTGTTTTTCCATTGACTGGCCGACCTCCATGCCGATGTAGGAGCCGGACAGGAGCGTGCCTAGGCCGGAGACGGTGCCCCCGGAAATGCGTGGCCGGACGACCCAGAACCGGGTGTCTTCCACCAACATGTCGCGGCTCTCCGCCGCCATCGCGGCGGTGGCGATCACCCGTTTATGGTCTGGAGAGAGAGTGATAGCGGTCACGGTGCCGACGTCGACCCCGTTGTATCGGACCTTGGTCTTGCCTTCTTCGAGCCCCTCAGCGTTCTGAAAGCTGATGGTAATGGTCGGACCTTCGCTTAGCATCTTCTGCACTGCGACCCAGCCGCCAAGGACGGCGGCAACCAGGGGGATGATCCAAACGACGGAAAGACGCCACTGCTTCCGGGGCGTAGAGGTCGCCTCGGGCAGGCCGGAAAGATCGGTTGGTTCAGGGATTGATTCGGACATGCTTCGCCTCCTGCTGGTCCCAGATCAAGCGTGGGTCGAAAGTCTCGGCGGCGATCATGGTGAGAACGACCACCGCGGAAAAAAACACTACTCCTGATCCCGGCGCCACTGACATGAGG
>JAPXSS010000013.1:0-36513 GCA_033812955.1 Syntrophobacteraceae bacterium
CGGGACTCCCACCGAGACCATTGTGGAAGCTCGAAAAACCCTGCAATTCACGGTGGCTCACGCTGCGGAAATCGGCTTTCTCAACCTGGCTGTCTTTAATCTTCCCATTTATGGACCGGAAACCGATAAGTTACGGACAAAGATGCACTACGAAGGCGACCTCTCTCTCTACGTCGGGTTTGATCACCCCAAGGGCTGGCACCGGGCTCAGGTGAGGCAGTTTCTGGACAAGGAATTCAAACGGCACCCGGCAGTCGCCGCGATCATCCGGCGCGATCCGCCTTTTTTCACCTCTAACCATGCCCCTTTCTTCGCGGCTGGAGGAGAATTCCTTCGGTGCTCTCTTCCGCCCTGATGGATTGCTGAGAGAAATACTCTCCTGGTACGTGCCATTATCGCGCGGGAAGGACAAAGGGGGCCTTCCCTTCCTTGCGGCGCAACAGCACATAAAACGCCCCGGCACCTCCGTCATAGGAGCGTGCTGAGGCGAAAGCCAGCACCAGCCGCCGCAGCGGGGTGTGGGTAAGCCATCGCACCAGTTCCTGCTTCAGCACCGGTTCGCGTTCCCGAGAATTGAGTCCCCGGCCGGAAACGATGAGAACGCAACGGTATCGTTCAGCGAAGCTCCGGTTCAGAAAACGGATCACCATGTCGTGGGCTTCCCGGCAGGTGCAACCGTGTAGATCGACATAGTCCTGATAGCTGAAAAGCCCCCGCTTCAGGTTTTTGATGAGCGCGGGGGAAAGTCCCACAACCGCGCCATCTACATACTCATCCGAGCACCACAACTCGAAGGGAGCTTCACCTTTCACCAATTCGACCAAGTGCCGGCGGACCTCGGCGTCCTCCTGGGCTAGAAACCGGGGGGCGTTCTTGGTCGATGACGGCGGCGGAACCTGCTGTGGTTTGCTGCTGCACAGTGGCTTTACATCGACCATGGCATTTTGGAAGAGGAGGTCCGGATCCTCGGGACAATCCGGTTGTGGAGGCGATGCCCCTTCCGACTCTGGGGGAGCACCCCGGTCTTTCGCGAGACGCGGCAGATGTTGATCTAAGCCGAGAAAGGGAGTATAGAAACCATCTGGACGGTAGTCCTTGTGGGAGGAGCGAGTTTTTGAACCGGAAGTGCGATCCTTTCTGACAGCCATGACTTCGCCTTATTGTGCGTCATTTCATATCATACGGGGAGCTCTCGGGAAAGTTCTTCATGGATTCAGTAGTGGTTGTTGAGACCGCCTCTCAATTGGCACATTTCCTCGAGCACGTCTCGACCGTTCCCCATATTGCCATCGATACCGAATCCAACAGTTTCTATGCCTATTTTGAGCGCATCTGTCTACTCCAGGTGTCGACCAGTGACTGTGACTACATTCTCGATCCACTGGCACTGACGGACCTGGGGGCTCTCGGAAGCATTCTTGCAGATGCGAAGATCGAAAAAATCTTTCATGCCGCCGCCAATGATGTGCTTGGCCTGAAGCGCGACTATCAGTTTCAGATCGAAAACCTGTTCGATACGGCCATTGCCTGTAAGCTGCTTGGGTATAAGCAGTTGGGGCTGGCGCGAATTCTAGAACAGCATTACGGGGTTGTCCTGGACAAGAAATGGCAGCGCCACGACTGGGCCAAGCGGCCGCTGGAGACCGAACAGCTTGAATACGCCAGCCTCGATACCCATTTCCTCATCCCCCTTCGCCACACCCTCGCTACCGAACTGACCACCCGCGAGCTCTGGGATACGGCTCAAGAAGCCTTCGCCAAGGCTGCCGCGCAGGAACTCCAAGAACGGACCTTCCAGCCTGAAGCGTTTCTTCACATTAGGGGCGCGAGCAGCCTTGATCCAACCGCAAAGCGGGTTCTCAAAGCACTCTATCTCTACCGCGACCGGGAAGCCAGGCGGAGGGATCGCGCACCCTTTCGGGTGCTCACCGACGAGACTTTGGTGCGTCTCGCGCAGCAGCGACCCCAAACAATCCGAGAATTTTCACGAGTCAAAGGCATGCCGCGTAGTTATCAAGAGGGGCGCTCCGCCCTCAGCCTGCTCGGCATCATCCGCAGGAACGCCGGTGGCGGCGATTCCGCTTCACCTCCACAATAACCGGACCGCCAGTTGACTCTCGGGAGAAGCCATGCATTCGGGAATTGCCATTGCCGATTGCTTTAAAACCTATCGCCACGATCAGGATAAAGCAAAATCTCCAGCGGACACGGTGCGCTGGGTGAGGGACTGCTTGGCGCGAGGGAATCTCAGTATACTGACCGAAACAAGACGCATCGATACCGGTAGACTCGATATTCCGGTTTACCTCAGTCTCTGCGGAGAAGACGCGACGCGCCTTATCGGCACCAAGAAACAGATGGGAAAGGGCGCCACCCCTTTGCAGGCAGAAGCCAGCGCTCTCATGGAACTCGTCGAACGTTTCAGCTTTTTTTCGTTCATCCACCACCATCCCTTTGGTCTTCACCATTACGGTGAAATCAAAGAGCGAGCTCTTTCACCCACCACGCTCAGGCGCTCACTACACGATGACCAATCCCCACCCGCCGCTTGCGATGAGTTCCTCAGGGACTTCCCCATGCGCTGGGCTGCCGCTCAGAACCTCACCAGGGGCAAGCCTCAATGGGTGCCCATCGACTGGTTCTTCCTCATCAACGAATACAATGGCTCAGCCGCAGGCAACTCCATAGAGGAAGCCATTTTGCAGAGCCTCTGTGAAGTCGTGGAACGGCATGTCGGATCCATCATCAGTTACGAACAACGACCAACCCCGAAAATTGATCCGATTACCGTGAGGGACCCGGCTGCTCTGGCACTCCTCGGAAAATTCCAGAGGCAGGGCATCGAGCTTCACCTACGTGACTTTTCCCTCGACACGGGAATTCCCACGGTCGGCGTCTTGGCCTATGACCCCGGAACCTTTCCTGCAAAAAGTGAACTGGTCTTCACCGCCGGAACCACCTCGAATCCCGAAAAATCGCTATGCCGCGCTCTTACCGAAATTGCCCAACTGGCCGGAGATTTTGAGAGCCATACTTCCTACCGCCCTACCCTGCCCAAATACGCCACCCTGAAGGAAGCGCGGTACTTGATGGATGGCGCCCCCATGGTAGCCATTCAGGACCTGCCCAACCTGGATCACGACAACCTGAAAGTCGAAATTGAACGGTGTGTGGCGGCGTTGGGATGGATCGGCCTGGAAGTCATGGTGATCAACGCCACCCATCCAGAACTCGGCGTTCCGACCGTCTACACCATCATCCCCGGCGCTCATTTCCTGGATCGGACGCGTGGCACCGACTTCGCCCAGCACGCGGCCCGCACTCTCATCCGAGGCGCACCGCCTGACCAGCTTGCCTCTCAGATGCAGCGCCTCCTGCACCACTTTGGGCCGCGCTACGATCTCAGTTTCTTTCTAGCTCACAGTCTCGAACTTCAGGGCAAACCCCTTCGAGCTCTGACGCTCTTTCGCGAGGCCCTCACTCAGCAGCCCGACCCTCGAGAAATCGCCAGCATTCATATCCATATTGCCTCATGCCTGAGAGACCTCGGTGCCTACCACGAAGCCCTGAATGAACTCGCCACCGCCGAAAAGCACAACAACGAGCTCAAGGAGCTATATAATCTCCGCGGGTTCTGCCTCTATCAGCTCAAGCAGTATCAGGATGCGATTGCCGCCTTTGAACGCGCCATCGAGATCGATCCCGGATCGGCTATCGACTATGCCAATATCGGCTCCAACCTGAGGGAATTGGGGCTCAAACGCGAGGCCGTCCGCCTCTATCGCATGGCTCTCGAGCTTGACCCCGATATTGACTTTGCCCGCGACAACGTCACACGGCTCGAGGCTGAACTCAAGAGGGCGCAATAGGAGCTGAGAAGCGCTTTTCGAGAAACTCCGCCAGCATTACCGGATGATGCTTTTCCTCCTCCCCGACCTGCGGGAGCACGTCCCCTGTCAGCGGCAGGCGGCTTTCGCTTCCCATGCGGAGGTAAAGGTCTCAGACGGGTTGTTTTCCAGAAAAGCCTTCACTTCATCAGGATACAGCATTTTGACGGCGGAAGGCGCCCCTCGTTTGGAAACGTTTCACCTCATCTCACTCACCTCTCAGTCCACGCAGGAAAGCCCTCACGTTCTGTCCCAGCACCTGGTGGTTGTAACCGCCTTCGAGAATGCCAAAGCAGCCCGCCCTCATCCTTTGCGCCGCTTCCCACACCATCCGCCCCATGGTCTGGTAATCCTCCGTCTCCAACAGGCCGCCCCAATCGTCCACATGATTGTCAAAACCTGCCGAAACCCCGATAATGTCAACCTTTGCCGCCGCCAAGCCCTCTACCACTTCCGCAAGATAACCGGTGCGGTCATGCGAGGTGGGATTATGAATGGTTACGTAGCCTTTTTCCTGCAGGATGTTAACGTTCCCATCTCCATAATGCAGGTCGAAGTCCAGTAGATAGGCGCTCTTGATCCGGCCATTGCGCTTCAGATAATCGAGGGCGATAGCCATGTTGTTAAAATAGCAGAACCCCCACGAACTGTCCGCCGACGCGTGGTGGCCGGGGGGACGAATGAGGGCAAAGCTCGGTTCGGAAAGGCCCGCCAAGGCGGCTTTCACCGCTCCACCCGCAGCCAGTGCCGCAATATTATAGAGCCCATGGCCGGTGACATATTTGATGTGGTAGACCGAGTGGACGGCTTCGATATCGTCCGCGGCAGCAGGGAGAGGTTCTTCAAACGACACTTCGTCCTTGATCGCAGCGAGAATGGCTTCGATTCTCCCTGATGTCGCCGCCGGATCGCTTACGTAGACTTGACGAAAGTCATCGTGGTAGAATACTTTCATGGTTCACCCTCCTCAGTCTTGGAAATGCCTTGCCTGACCAGTGGCCGGAAGACCACGCTGGTGAAGGGGAAAATGGCGCGGTACCGCTAATCCGCATTCACTATAGCGCATTGGCCGGCGACGAAAAAGAGGAAAGAGAAACCCTTAGCGAAGGAGAATAGTCAAGGAGAAAAGTCCATGAACGTTCGTTTTCAAGAAAGTGGGGTTTTCCCTCAGGGCATGGCCCCTTCCGACCAGACACGACTGCTGCAACTCATCGAGGTCTGCGGCAGAACGGCTTACAAGTCGGAGGATAAGATCACCGCCGATTCAGCCAAGGCCTTTGTGCTGATGCTGAAAAAGCATGGTCACCTCTCCGTTCTCGAGCACAGCAACATTGTCCTCAAGGTCGCGAGCTCGCCGGTAGTGCAGCGGCATGATCCTGTTGCAGCCGCCGGGGAATTCTCCGAGAAGATCATATGCGCTCTCAGGGAGCGCAACGCTTATCACCGCGTGACGTCTTTCCCAGAGCTTTTCCCCGGCACTGTTGCGATCGCCGGAAATCTGCGGAGCTGGATTGAAACCATCCGGTATCTCGAACAATCGTCCCCGAAGCTCTTCGCATTGTGCGGCGCCGCTCTCAACCGGTTCTATCCTCTGCTCTTTGAACCCGTTGCAGTTCCAGCCGAAGAGCCTGGCCTACAGGCAATCATCATGGACGAAACGGAACAACTGGCCCTTCTCAAGCAGGACCCTCGATGCGATCTCCCCGTATTCGTCTTCAAATTCGTCTGTGATCGGGGTATCACCCATGAAGTGGTGCGACACCGGGTTCTCTCCTTTACCCAGGAAAGCACCCGCTACGTGAACTACCAGAACAGGGGCATGACCCTCATTCTACCTGAGGAACTCCGAGAGTTCTATGATCCGGCAATGGAGCGGTTTATGACGGACCACCCTCTCGTTCAATCTTGGACGCAGCGGGCCGAAACCCTTTTTGCCTGGTACCAGGATGATCTGAAGCGTGGACTGAAGCCGCAAATTGCTCGGGACATCCTTCCCAACCTGCTCAAAAGCGACATTTTTGTCAGCGGCAGGTGGAGCGGCTGGACCCACTTCATCGGCCTGAGAGACTCTCCGCAGGCCCATCCCAGGATTCGCGACATCGCTCGCGAGGTGAGAACACACTTCGAAACACTGGGACTGGTCTGCACCTGACCAGGCCCGCTCGAAGAGTTTGGAAGTCGATGGCGGATTGTTTCGAGTATATTCAACCTCACAGGGAGACGATGGAAGAAATTTTCGAGTGCCAGCGGCAGCTCAATGTTTTCACGTTACAGCGGATTGGGGTCGATTACGAGGCGACCATCCACGATCCCGAGCAGAGCCCCATCTGGATTGAGAATTACCGCAAAGCCCTTTCGGCGGAGCTTGCGGAACTGGTGCGGGAAGTTGGCGAGCATGGTTTCGAAACCCAGAATGGCAGGATTGAAGTGGTGGATATCCTTCATTTTCTGGTGAGTCTGTCGCTGATTGTCGGGGTGAAACCCGGCCAAGATTTGCTCACTTTATCGCTCGCCGCAACCCAGCCGTTTCCTTCCTGTGCCTTGCAGATCTTTCTGGCCTTGGACGACCTTCAAAACAGCCTTAAATGGAAGTGGTGGGCCAAGGGGGGAGGCTTCAAACCGGACCGTGCGCGAGCGGCCGTCGAGGCACTCTGGCAGCACTTTGCCGGATGCTGTAGGCTCTTCGGCCTCGATTTTCCATCTCTGAAGAAGATCTACATGGCCAAGAACCAGCTGAATTTCATGCGCCAGCATCGCCACTACAATGAGGACACCAAGACCGAAGATGACAACCAGACTCTCAATATCTGAGGTGGGAATCCTAAAGCGCCTTGCACCGAGATTTGTGACCTTTGAGGGCATCGACGGCTCGGGCAAGAGTACGCTCATCAAGGAGTTGTCGGGCTGGCTCGAGGAAGGTTCGATTGCCTTCCTCAGGACCCGTGAGCCGGGAGGGACCCGGCTGGGGGAACAACTGCGCGAGCTCCTCCTCGATCCTTCTTTTGCACCCATGAATCACCAGGCCGAAGTGATGCTCTATTCGGCCAGTCGCGCCCAGCTAGTCCAGGAAATCATCCGGCCCGCCATGAATCGGGGGATGTGGGTGCTGGTCGATCGCTACACCGATGCAACCCTGGCCTACCAGGGTTATGGTCGGGGCGTGGATCGGAAGGCTCTGGAGCGGATTCAGGAGTGGGCGACGGGGGGGCTGCAGCCCCACCTTACAGTCCTTCTCGACTGCGAGGTGATGATCGCTTCCCGCCGGATGAGCGGCAGAAAAGAAAAGGAGGACCGCATCGAGCAAGAAGACCGAAACTTTCACCAGCGCGTGAGAGACGGCTATCTTAAACTCGCCCGCGCGACTCCGGAACGATTCCTGGTCCTGGACGGCAGCCGAGCGCTTGACGAGGTCCGGGCAGACTTTCGGCGACAGTTCATTGCAGCGCTGCGATGTCCTCATATGGGGAGCAACAAACAAGTAATGCCTGACTCGCATTCGGTCCAAACGGAAAAACAACCGAATCATAAAAAGTATGCAAAAAGCTCGCCGAAGTTGATCGACCCAATCGTTTCATCTTGGAACTGTGAATAGATATATGCTTTACCTTCCTCAAGATTGCGGGACCTGATGCCGTGCTTTATGGATAGGGAAGCTTCGATAAAGGCGGCCAGTTTGTCGCAGGCTCTGATGATGCGACCGTCGACCGGAGAATGGCAATCTTCATTGAAATCCACCCTCATCGCCTCGTCAGACACATCCTTTATCACCTTTCCCTCAGTTACGACCTTGTTGGCGAATTCATCCTCCAGGAAATAGACCATCTCTTCGCGCATCGAGGACGGCAGGAGCGGCAGGATGGTGGCCTCAAGATGCATCTTCTCGTAGCTTTTGATGGTCTCCTCAAGTCCCTCGACGGAGCTCTTTACCGGTGAGACAATGTCTCGGGTCAAAACTTCCGGCAGATCGTGCACCAACCCGGCAAAGAAGTTATTACAGACCCTTTTGCCGCAAGCGTCGATCTCCACCGAACAGAGATAGGCCAGCACGGCAACCGTCAGCATATGCCCCAACACCGACGTCTTGGGAAGCCTGGGACATTGCGCCCATCTTTGCTGAAAGCGCAGTTGACCACACAGGTCAATGAAGCCGAAAGACTTCTTGCGAAGGGAAATCTTCTGCACGCCGATCAGATCGTAGTGATCCTCGATCTGGTTCTCGATCTCTTCCCTGGTTCGGTCGATCCCATAGATAAAGGGCGCTGTGTGATAGATGATCTGGAATTCCCAGTTGGTTGCAAGATAGTGAGCTGCACGCAGCAACCTTTTCTCAAATCGGGCATAGTCTTTATCGAAGAGATAGCTTTCAAATTTCTGCGAAAAGCCGCCCTTCACCGCATCAGTATCCTCGCGCAGCTTTTCCAGGACGACGGTGTTAATCTGGTCTCCCTTCTCGCTCATCATTTTATGGAATACCGGCGGTTTAATGTCGGTCAAGATGACTCTCTGCAGAAACTCGAACATCCCCCCTTCTATCAGTTGGCGCCAGTCGACCACCACCTTTCGTTCATGTTCCTCCAGTTTTCCAAGAACATAGGCGATGATAATTTTGTGCGCCTGCTTATCGAGTTCCGTGAATTCCACGGGTCGCACGTGGTCGTTCCACCTTTGAATGCTGGCCGCATCAAACAGCCGGGTAATCAAGCCACTACTGATCATCTGGGGAACTCCATACGACGAATTTCCGGGGAATTGCGGTAAGATATCCCGGCTCCAACCGGGTTGGTTTGCACGTCATGCTTGTCAGGGCTGGGGATCGTTCATCCCTAAGGTCTAATGGAGACAGGGGTGCCGACTGAAGCGATCTGAAACAACTCTTCCATGTCGCTGTTGTAGAGGGCAACGCAGCCCTCCGTCCAATCTTTGTGAGCGCCACCGGCGTGGATGAAGATCTCGCCCCCGAGGACGGTGTTCCAAGGCGGTGTCACCCTCTTCTCAAAAGCCAGAAGGATGTCCCGAAATTCGACTGGCGTTATGACCCCTGCAAAAAACGCTCGTTCAGCGTGCTTCTTATCGGGATAGCTCAACCCGAGAGATTTGTGAAAGCGACTGTTGGGCTTTTTTACACAGACAAAAAAGCTTCCTTCAGGAGTGCGTCCGTCTCCTTCCTTCTCCTTATCACCAGTTGGGTGGAACCCCAATCCTACAGGATAGTCCCGCACCAGCACGTCCGACTGCATAACATAAAGACGCCGCTTCTCTTTGTAGACAAAGACCTCCGGGCTCTGGATGGCGTGCACGGGCGTGAGGTAATCGATCTTGAGCGGAACCGGTTCTCGCGCCCTATCCTGGTCGCTGATTTCTGTAACAGCCTTGGTGTTCGATGCAGGCTGAGCCGAGTCCACCTTTGACCCTGATTTCTGCATGGAACAAGCGGGCATGGCCAATATCAAAAGGCTGCAAATGAGACGTATGAGCATATCTCTATCTCGAGTTGAGTTTTCATTAGCATGCCGGGCACTAATCTCTCGAAGCCGATAAACTCCCATCTGATACATGGTCACCAACCTTATTTCAAGAAAAAATTGCAGGTCTCGGCACGGCCCTTCCCTCTTCTGGACAGCAGAACGACACGGTCATGTAGCCGGGCTTGAACTCGGCAGCCAACCGACCGTTTCCCGGTGGAGAGCCGTTTCCTGTAACATGGGAAAGTCCCAGCAGAGAACAAATCCCCTCACTCGGTCAGATCCGGGGACGAGCACCGGTCGGATCAACTATTTGAGGGCTGATAAAAATCAGCAGTTCGCTCTTCTGGCTCGATACCGTCTCGGTCTTGAAGAGCCAACCCAGGAGAGGGATCTTGTTGAGTCCAGGCGTTCCGGTATTGGATTCCTCCTCTCGACCGCGCATGACGCCGCCGATAACGATCACCTGCCCATCGTCAACCAGGAGTTCCGTGGTGATCTTGCGAGTGTCGACCCCTGGCACCGAACTGTCACCCACGGTATAAGTTTTGGCAGTCGGTTCATCCTGCTTGGCGCTGATTTCCAGGCGTACTTTGTGGTCAGGGGTAATATGGGGAGTCACCTGCAGTTCAACCACGGCATCCTTGAATTGCGTGGAAGATGAACCGTAATCACTGCGAACCAGGTAGGGAATCTGTTGCCCCTGACTGATCACGGCCTTCACATTGTTAATCGTCAATACCTTGGGTGCAGCTACAATGTTGACCTGACTGGCCGTTTCCAGAGCCGAAAGCTTGAAATCGATAGTGGCAAGCGTGTCTCCCCAAAGAAAGCCCGTAAAAAACCCGAAAAGGGGGTCGGCGGGACTGTTGATCTCAAACTGTCTTGGAACCGGTCTGGGGGGACCGTCCGTCGTCTCGGGAAGAGGATATTTTACGAATTTCACTCCCCAATCCGTGCCTAACGCTCTTGTCGCTTCCCGGGTCGCCGTAACGATCCGCGCCTCGATCATCACCTGCGTCGTGGCCCGATCCAGACGGCTCAACAGGTTTCTCGCCGCCTCGATGCGATTGGGATAATCCGTAAAAATAACCAGACTGCTTCGTTCGTCTACTGAGATCTTGCCTCGCTCGCTCTTGATTTCGCTTATTTTGGCCGCGATCTCAACTGGTTGAGCGTAGTTAACAGTCAAATAGGCGGTGGTGAGGGTGCCGATATCCTGCGATACCTCGAGCAGTTGCTGCTTTGCCTTGATCTGCTCCACCTGCTGGTTCCATTCCTGTTTCAGCTTGCCTCGGCGGGCAATGCGAATGACGTTGCCAACCTCCTCTTTCCCCAAGTCGTTCATCGCCAGCACCATGTCCAGCACTTGGTCCCAGGGCACCTTTTCCACCTTGATCGTCACCCGCCCTGCCACATCAGGCTCAAGCACCATGTTGGTGCCGGTAATATCCGAGAGCAACCTCAGGACATTCTTGAGGTCGGCATCAAGCAGATCAAGGCTAATCGGCTTTCCGGTATACTGTCTGCGCGAAATCTCGGTTGCCATTGGCGAACCAACCACCTGGCTTCTGGGAGGGCTGAGCTGAGAGGCCATCCCGACAGCTCTGGCTGATCGACCCTGTTCAAGGGCTCCCCCGCTAAGCCTGGGATCGGGGCTTGGTGACACGGTTCGGACCGTTCTCCCGGCCGGTTTTTCCCCGGGTGGTCCAGGGGATGGGGCCGACAGGGAGCCGCTCTCCAATGCCGATCGACCTTCTTTCGCCGGATAGAGGGTCAGCAGGAGTTCATCCCCGGTGGCATCCAACACATAGTAGTCAAGAGGCCGGCGCAGATTCCCGACCAGCTGCACGATTCCCGGGCCCGTAGCTCCACCGTCGGCCAGGGTCACGTTGGCGGAAGAGAGGGGCAGAAGGGTCAAGCCGCCGCCGCGGTTGATCCCGTTCAGTGCCAGGATGAAGCTGGTTTCCCCGGACCTGCGAAATTCATAGTCCTGGAGCGACGCGTTCCCGATGACTCGGACCAGGATTGCTGCCTGAGTCTCTTCGATGCGCAGATCCAGGATTTGATCGGCTTTGTTTGCCAACGCTACGGCATCATCGGGACCACCCCGCGCAAGCCCCGGAACCGATGCTGCCGGACTGATCCTCGCCCCACTCACCAGGGAGCCCTGCTCGGCACACCGGGAGCACGCCAGAACAATGGATAAAACTGCTATCAACCTGAACAGTTGCGCTCCCCAATGTCCCATATCTCCCCCCTCCCGCTGCGCCACCCTACTTCTTCTTTTTGGGATCACTCTTTACCTCAACCGGTTTGTCCAGGAAGCGATAGGTTATGATGGTGCAGGCCACCTGCAGCAGAGGACCCCCCTTCGGACGCGTGATGCTGAGGTTGTCCACCTTCAGGATGCGATTCAATCTGCTGAGACTGTCGAAAAATGCTCCCAGCGTGTGGTAGCCTGCAACCAGGTCCAGCCGAATGGGAATCATGGCATGAAACTCAAACACCTGTTCCGGCTGGGGTTGGAAGAGGATGTTTTCGAGGCCGACCTGAGCCCCCAGCTGAGAAATAGCATCCAGTAGCGCTGGAATTTCTTTTCTATCAGGCAATAGTGCCAGCAGGCGCGAAAAATCCTCTTCAGCCTTGGCCAGCGCTTCCTGGAGGGCTGGCAATTGGGCTGCCGCGTGCTTGAGAGAAGCCGAGCGCTTTTCCTGTTCGGCAAGCTTCCGTTGCAGGCCAGTGATGGTTTCTGCCTGAGGCTGGTACTGGAAAAAGTAAAAGAGCGCCCCCAGAAAGAGAAAGGTACCCAGGAAGAGCAGGATTCTCTGGGTAGTTGTCAGGGGGGCGAGCTTGTCCTCAAGCGCTCCAAGGGAAAAACGTTCCAGATTCATCCCCCCCCCTTGTTCATTAACGCTTCCACTGCTGAAAAGGGGACAAACTGATAGGTAATCTGAAATTCCCTCAGCTTCTTTGCGGCGATGACGGTCTGCTTGGAATGCGTGAGATTGACGGTCCCCTTGACAATGTATGGTGATAATTCCAGATTCCGCATGAATTCAGCAATCGACTCGTTGTTCAGGGCAAATCCATTGAGTGTCATCGAATTCGCCGACTGCACAAGCCTCTCGAGCCAGATTTTTTCCGGCGGCACTTCAGCGCTGATCAGAGCCAGCAGCCGCACCAAGGTGTCACGATCCCGTTGCAGGCTCTTAATGATTTCCGTCTTCTTGTCAATGATCTGCTTCTTCTGGTTCACTTCTTTGAGCAGCGCTTCATACTTCGCATACTGGCGAACCTCTTCCTCCACGCTGGCAAGACGCGCCTGCAGGCCCTGAATTTCACGCAACTGTAGGAACCATACCAGGCCAATGATGGTCAAGGCCAGTGCAATGCTTGCCAGATAGCCGAGCAGGATCTGCCTGACGGAGATCTTTCTCTTTTTACCACGGCGAGGCAGAAGGTTGATCTGGATCATCTCTCTCTAGACTCTTACCAGTTCACTGTGAGAGTTGATCTCTCACTTTGCTAAGCGGCTAATAATGCAACGATTGTTTGGATGGAATCATCCGTCCGGTGATATACTTTTTCAAGTCTGCTCTCTATGAGGTGGAACTTATCGGGTCGATGATGAAACAGGCTGTTGGCCAACGAGCCGCATACTCGCTTGTGAAAGAGCACAAACATGGCGGCGACCTTGATCCCTTTTTCTGTGAGTCGGTAAGAATAATGCTTGCCGTCGCGCTCAACCAGTCCGTGAACTTTCATCTTGCACAAATCGTAGCGTAGTTGGTTTATTGTGTATTCGGGGAATCCGTAAGCAGCCACGATGTTTTTATGTAGAAGCGCACTACTCCATCCGCCGAGGCAGGTCCCGGCGTGCATCAAGATTTCCATCAGTTGTTCCTCCTTTTGACTTGTTCGCCAAAAAAATCTTTGGAAGGTCGACCGATGGAATTCAAGTCTTTAAAATTTCAAATATCTTTAGCTAGCCTTTCGCAATGCAAGCCCAAAGGCAACCGCCATTTGCGGCCCCACCTGATCCAGATAAGCGGGGTCGAACAGCTGAGGGTCATATTCCAGCCCGGCAAGCGGATTGAAAATCCTCACCTCGGCCCCCAAATGTTCTCCGAACACCTTATCCAACCCAGGAATCTTACAGGAACCGCCACTGAGGCAAATTTTCTCAACCCGGTGCTCAGGAAAGTTGGTGTGAAACAGATTGATGGCCCGATGGCACTCACTCACCCAGTTTTTGACGACACTCACAAAGATCTCTTCCAGCTCCTCCAGGCGCACTTTGGGTGGAATCTCCCCCAGCTTGAGCCGTTCTGCATCTTCCGGAGGAATAGCGAAGTGCTCTTCGATCCTCTCCGTAATCTGGCACCCGCCAATAGCAATTCCTCTGGTGAATATCGGGTTACCTTGGCAGATGATATTCATAATGGCCTTACTGGCACCGATATCGATGAGGGCAATACTTTTCTCGTCAAAGCCGTGAATGGCTTCAAAGGCATTGCTCAACGCGAAATAATCCACATCGATCACCACCGACTGGAGATTGCAGAGCCGGATGAGATTTGAATGATCGTTCACCGTCTCCTTCTTGGCGGCGACGAGCAGAACTTCCATAAAACTGGGACGATCTTTGACGACATCGAGGATTTGATAGTCTACATCTACTTCATTGATGCTGTATGGGATGAACTGCCCCAGCTCGAACTGCATCCGATTCTCGAGCTCATCCTCGGTCATCATCGGCAGTTCCACCTTCTTGCTGATGACTTCATGGCCCGAGATGGACGCCGCGACCTCCTTTCCCTTGAGTGCAAGGTTTTGCACCAGTTCCAGCACTACCCCGGCCACCACCTCCGGTTTAGGAGATCGGCCCTCGCTGGGGACCCTTCCCGGCAGGGTTGCCATGCCAAGGTTGAGTAAAGACAGGGCACCGTCGTGCACCTGGAGTTGCACGACTTTGATGGAATGGGTCCCTATGTCCAGCCCGACCAAGTTCCCTTTCCTTTTGCCAAACACGGAGAAGAGCCACCCCTCTGAAGGTTTTCATTGACAACTCATCAGAATTCTACTTTACCATCCGAGGTTGCCACTAAGCAAGAAACCCTTTTGGGGATCGGCACGCGTTTCGATCCCCCTGAACAGGAGAATGCCGTGCCAGCCACAACTGAGGATAGCATGAAGAAAACCCGCTCCAAAAGCGTTCTACGCGACTACGTCGAGGCCATCATCATCGCCTTGCTGCTTGCTCTGGTGATCCGTGCTTTCGTGATCCAGGCATTCAAGATTCCTTCAGGGTCCATGAAACCAACCCTGCTGGTTGGCGACCACATCCTGGTCAATAAGTTCATTTACGGGATCCGGCTTCCCTACTGGAACACCGAGATCATCCCCATCTATAGCCCCAAACGCCATGATATAGTGGTTTTCCGCTATCCGGTCGACCCGTCCAAGGACTTCATCAAGCGCGTGATCGGCTTGCCTGGGGAGACGGTGAGAATCCAGGGCAAGCAGGTGTTCGTGAATGACCAACCCCTCGTCGAGCCCTACGCGGTGCACAATGACAGCAGGATTCTACCCGCCAGCGCAAGCCCCCGTGACAACCTGGACCCCCTGGTGGTTCCCCCGCATTCCCTGTTCGTTCTGGGTGACAACCGGGATGAAAGCTATGACAGCCGTTTCTGGAAGTTTGTCGACATGTCTGAGCTCAGGGGGAAAGCCTTCATCATCTATTGGTCCTGGAACGGCGATGGTAAACTCACGCTCTCACCCTCACAAAGCTACGTTCGGTGGAATCGGATCAGTCGTCTGCTTCACTGATAGATTCGGCAAAGCATGGAACCTTGCCGGTACGCTGCCAGTTCCGAGGCCCAGCCTGCTTCGAGAGTATCGAGGGCATCCCCCTTTTCAAGCTTATTCCGGATGGCGCCGTCACCCAGGAGAATATCGATGGGCAGCTTGTGCCATTCGTACTCATAAGGGGGAGGCAGCCATTGGAACTGGTTCCTGTGAGTTTGAATAAGAATCTGAAGCAGGGTCAAGCCCATCCGGTAGGGGCGGAAGGCGTCACGGTCGGTGACATGAATCTGGAATCCGTAGCAGGTCTGTCCCGCCCATTTGTCAAAGAGCGGTTCAAAACAGAGCGGGCGAAAGCGCACCCCTTCCAGACCGGCCCTGCCAAGCCGGTCCTCCAGCCGATCCAGGTCGAGAAAGGGCGCTCCGAATAACTGGAACGGTAGCGTCGTGCCCCGCCCCTCGCTGATGTTGGTGCCTTCCAGGAGCACCATGCCGGGGTAGAGAAGTGCGGTTTCCCAAGTGGGCATATTGGGCGAAGGGAAGATCCAGGGTCGACTGGTATCGGGATGGTAGGTCCGGCGGTGCCATCCCCTCATCGGGATCACTTCCAGATCACACTCGATGTTACACTCGGCAACCAGATAGCGTGCCAGTTCGCCCAAGGTCAACCCGTGCCGCATGGGCAACGGGTAACGCCCAACAAACGAGCGGAAGCCCGCCTGCAGGATATTGCCTTCGATCGCCTCGCCGCTGATGGGATTGGGCCGGTCGAGCACAACGACCTTGACTCCGTGGCGGGCAGCGGCTTCCATACATAGTCCCAATGTCGTACTGTAGGTATAGACCCTGGTGCCCACATCCTGGAGATCGACCAGCAGGACGTCGATCAGTTCAAGCATTTCGCCGGATGGCTCCCGCACGGCCCCATACAGGCTGTAGATGGGAAGGCGCAGGGCAGGATCCCGGCTGTCTTCGGATTCCCGCATGTTTGCCTGCTTTTCCGCATAGAATCCGTGCTGGGGCGAAAACAAACAGGCAAGATTGCCTCCCTGGCGGGTTATCAGACGACTCACAGGGGTAAAGTCACTATCTACCGACGCCTGATTTGCCAGCAGCCCCAGCCGTTGCGAGGTTAACCACGCGGGGGGGGCCTCGCAGAGCACCTCGCATCCCGTCATGACACCCTCAGGTCTCATCCTGAGTTCCCCGGTTGTCTCTCATGTGCCGCAAACTCCCAACCAACTACCCTCTTCTCGTCACGCCAAGACCGGCTTCAGTCTTCCTGGTCCCTTGCGTCAGAAGCCGTGGGCAAATGCACCACAAAGGTGGCACCAGCACCAGCGTCGCTGGTCATACCAATGCTACCACCGTACTGTTGGATGAGTTCTTTGGAGTGGTAGAGGCCAATGCCCATGCCCATGCTCCCCAGCATGCCAGCTCCGCCGCTCTTCGTGGTGAAGAAGGACTCGAAAACCCTGTGCTGCAAATGCCGTGGAATACCGGGACCACTGTCCCGGATGCTGACGTGAATACCGGCAGCATCGTACCAGGTCTTGATGGTTAGTCGCTTAACCGGCTGCTCGACCATCGCCTCAGCGGCGTTGCGAATGATATTTCCAAAAACCTGATTCAGCTCAGCAGGGATACCCCTTACCAAGGGCAGATTATCTTGAAGTTGCCACTCTTTTTCAATCTCGAACTTGAAGAAAGGCTGACAGTCGAGGAAAAAGATCTCCTCTTCCAAGAGCTTGTTGACCTGAATCCACTCCATCTTGCGGCTTTGGGACGACTTGAGCCTCTGCATGATGGCCGAGACCATCTTCCCCATGCGGCGAGCCTGGTCCTGAATCAATACCAGGTTCTCGATCTCGGGATGAATCATTTGCAGAAATTCGGTCTGCCCCATGATATGCATGAGCGGATTATTCAGGTCATGTAAGATGCCAGCCAGAAGCCGGCCTGTCTGAATCAAGGGCTCCACCTCGGAAAACTTGACCAACTGTTCCTGCAACCTGATTTGAAAGGAAGCCAGCTGCTCCCTCAGCACCTCCATCTCATCCTGCACCTTGCGCGCAGCCTCAACATTTCTGCGGGCCCGGTCGAGTGTCTTCTTCAGGACTTCCATCTCCACAGGCTTTTCAAGAAAGTCAAATACCCGCAGATGAATGGCATGTTTTGCCGTATCGAAGGCACCGTATCCGGTGAAGACAATAATGGGGATGTTTTCTTTGAGTTTGCGGATTTCGCTGATGAGCTCGATTCCTGACATGCCGGGCATGCGCAGATCCGTCATGACCAGCTCGGGCCTCACCGAGCGAAACACCTCAATCCCCACATTGCCATTCCGGGCCTTGTAGACTTTGTACCCTTCGTCCTCGAGGAACTCGCCCAATCCCTCCAAGACTGATTCCTCATCATCAACAATCAAAATGGGTGTGTCGTGCATTGAAAAAAGCCTTTCTTGCAGAGGTTGGCTCACGCCCTCAGGAGTTGGCTGCCGCCTGTGGGAGACGGAATCCGCCGGGCTGTTTCGGTCAGATCCAGGTGCACTCAGCCTGAACTCTCCTTCTGCAATAGTTCGGACCTAAAGCAACCACCCCTAATGAAGCGCCCTACGCGTAACATCTTCAACTTCGTACACATCAAGCGGCTTTCGAAGATACCGGTACACTCCGAATTTTCTCGCCATTTGTTCGTAATCGTCTTGGGGCAGGGCCGTGACGATGACCACTTTGGTGGCCATCGCTCGATCATGCATCCATTTGAGGAGATCCATGCCATTCATCCCCGGCATCTTGATGTCGAGAAAGAGCAGCTGCGGGCTGTGTTCGCGCAACAGCTCAACGGCCTGATTACCACTGCTGACCATGGTGACGGGGTAGTCATCCCCCAGCATGGCATCAAACGAATCAAGAATCCCCTGGTCATCATCCACCACCAAAATCGCGCCTTCGAACGATCTGTTCATTCACAACTCCTCCTGCAGGTCTGTTACAGTCTATCCCAACTCTCCGAGGGACCTCTGCGGTTCCATTTTGTTCCTCGCATGCATCCACTGCAACCTTGTGCCGAGTGAAAGCAACATCGAGGGCACCGCGATGATAAGAAAGAAACAAAAAAGATGCCAAGACCCTCCTGGTCATTGCAGGAACACCATAGTTCCGGTATTGGAACAGGAGAACAGGAGGCCGTTGCAGGGGCATTGCACAGGTTGGGGGGCAAACCACCCGTATTGATGATCAGTGGAGAATCCGTCGTGTTTCTTCCCGGTGGACAGGAAGATGGATTATGAACGAGCTGCCCTCACCGATCCTGCTGCTGACTTCAATCTGTCCGTCGTGGTCGGTGATGACCTTGTGGATGATAGCCAAACCCAGACCGGTTCCTCGATCCTTGGTGGTGAAGAACGGGTTGAAGATAGCTTTCATGGTCTCTTCCGGGATGCCGACTCCGGTATCGGCAAAAGTCAGCGCAATCCACCCATGCTGACTAGCTGGCGTGGGCCGGTCGTCTCGGTTCCGCTCCGCTTCGCAGCGGCCCTCAATTCTCAAATGCCCGCCATCCGGCATGGCCTGAATGGCATTTCTAAAGAGATTCTGAAAGGCTTTGGTGAGTTGATCGGCGTCTGCCAGGATGAGGGGGAGATCGGGAGACAGGTTGGTTACACAATGGATCCTGCTCGATAGCAGCTCTGGTTCAAAGAACTCGAGAATATCCAGCAACAGGGGCTGCAAACTCAAGGGCCGCCGTTGATACCTGGGGGTTCTGGAGAGTTCGAGGAGGTCCTCGATGAGGCGATTGATCCGGTCCAGTTCCCGAGGTACCGTCCGGTTGAATTTTGCAAGAAAATCAGGTTTCTCAACTTTCCTTGGGAGCAGCTGCACAAAGGTCTTGATGGCAGAGAGCGGGTTTCGGATTTCGTGCGCCATCCCCGCCGCCAGAGTCCCTAGCGCCGCCAGCCGTTCAGTATGCCGGATACGTCCCTCCAACCGTTTCAGTTCGGTAATATCATGTAAGTTGGTAATCACTTCCAAGGGTTGCCCGGCACTGTCGGTCAGGAGACTCGAACTGGCCAGGATGACCTGCTCTTCATTGCCACGGCTGATTCGCAATTCCTGCTGGGCTCTTCCCTGCGGCTTACGCAGCAGCTCTTCGACGTAGGCGCGCACCCCGGGCACCCGTTCCAGGAGTAGTGAGGCCGACCGAGACTGAACTGTTGCCTGCGAAATAGCCAAAATCCTGCATGCGGCAGGATTGATGGCCGCAACGTTTCCCTCCCTGTCCACTGACAGCAGTCCATCGCTCATGGTTGTCAGTAGCTTCTCTGTGTACAGCTGGAGCCGCTGTATTTCCGACAGCTGCAATTCCAACTGATGCCTTTGAGCAAGAATCTCCTGCATCATGATTGAAAAATTGGTGGCCAGGATTTCAACTTCGTCCCCGGTGGCCACATCAATACGCTGCAACAGATTGCCTCGAGCGGCCTCGATGGTGGCGTTCACCAGCCGCCCGAGCGGGCGGGTGATCCTGCCGGCAACCCAGTTGGCCAGCACGATTCCCAGCAGGAGCGAAACAGCACCGATGCCGCCGATGATCATCTGGATCTGGCGGATTTGCTCATACACAGGCTCCAGAGTCAATCCCACCCGGCACGTTCCCCACCGGTGATCGGAGCCGGGAATGAATACCGGCGCCGCAACATCCATCACGGCCAGATCCAGGGGCCCCCAGTTGGCGATCTGGGTGAGTGGCTCAGCACCGGCCAGAGCCAGCTGGCTGACAGCATCCTCCAGAAAGGTGCCCTGGAGGTCCGGCCTCCCGCTGTAGCTGGCAACCCGTCCTTCCTTATCGTGGATGACCACATACAACAGGTCCGGATCGTCCTTCTGGGTCTGGCTGGCCGTCTGTTCCAGGGCGATGTAGTTGTAGGTAGCGAGTGAGGCCTTCGAGGTCGCGGCGAGGCTTTGCGCCACCGCCAGGCCTCTTCGCTCCAGCTGCTCTTGGATGAACCGACCCTGGTGGGTAATCAGAAGAAAACCGAGGGTTCCCAAAAGAAGAATCAACAGACAGGAAGCAAGGAGGATAAAACGATAACGAAGGGGAATAAATCGACGCTCTGGCGCTGAGCTGTGATTTTGCGGCTGATCTGCGAAAAAGGTAATAAAATTAGCCATCACGGTTTGGGCAAAGCCTTCAGCCACACACGCTGAAAAGAAGTGGCCTCTTCTCCAAGGGCGCTCACCTCAACACCACGAACATATGGCTGGTAAACACGATCGACGCTTAAATAGAAGAGCGGAATGAGAGGCACCGACTCCGCAACCACTTCTTCCATCCGCTGACACAGCCTGGCACGTTCGAGCGGGTCGACGAGCTGGCTCATCTTCGCCAAGAGCGTGTCCATCTCCTCGTTTTGGTAACGCATGAAATTCACCCGCGACGAGGAGCCAAAGAGAGGATGCAGGAAGCTGTCCGGGTCAGGCATGTCCGCGACCCACGAGTAACGATAGATCTGAAAAGCATCAGATCTCAGATACTCTTCAAAGTGCGACCAGTCCGGGATAAACTTCAGCTCCATTCTGATCCCCAACCTCCCCCAGGCTTCCTGCACCAGGCTCAGCTCGGCCTGCGCCAGGGGAGACTGACTGTTCGAAACCAACTCGATCGACGGCACGTTCTCACCGGCAGGGAATGCTTCTCTCACCAGCCTCTTAGCCAGATCGAGGTCGTAGAGCCACTTGCGGTTCTGCGGTTGATAACCGGGCATACCCGGCGGCAGCACGGTAACAGCTTGATCGAATTGCCCCTTGTAGACCTCGGTGATAATCCTGTGCCGGTCGGTGGCCGCAGCAAGCGCCTTTCGCAGCAACGGATTCCTGAGGGCGGGATGATCCCCGTTGATACCATAGAAAAGCAGGCTCAGGGACGGTCGGTGCACCCAATGCAGGTTTTTGAGACCCAGGAGCTTCTCCCGAAACTGCCAGTAAACCGGCATGCCCTCAAGCTTTCCCTGGTGAAAATCAGCCAGCACGTCCTCGATCCTGCCACCGGAATAGATGACAAACTGGATCTCGTCGAGAAAGGGTGCGCCAGCATAATGGTCGGAATACTTCGAAAGCCGGATGCGGCGGTTTTCCTCCCAGGATATCAATCGGAAAGGACCACTGCCAACCGGGTTCCTGCCGAAGGCAGCACCCCTGTCGCGCACTTCCTCTCCAGGCACAATCTTGGCCTGGTACATCCCAAGAGCCGCAAGAAAGGGAGTACAGGGTTCGTCCAACCTAATGACTACGGTATGATCATCCGTAGCCTGAAGACCAGCCACCTGCTCACTCTTCTCATCCCTGTAGGCCTGCGCCCCATGGATCTTGAGCAGATTGGGGAGGATGGTCGGAGGCGGCTTCGCCCGAAGCAAACGACTCAACGAAAAAACCACGTCCTCGGCAGTAACCGGCCGACCGTTATGGAACCACACATTGGGACGAAGAAAAAAGTGGAAGAGTCTGCCACCGTCCTCAATCTGCCAGTTTTGAGCCAGACCCGGTATCACGAACAGCTCAGGGCTGAATTGCACCAAGCCGTCGAAGATCTGCTGCACAACGGGAAGCGCGTAGGTGTCCTCTATCAGAGCCGGATCAAGGGTGGGCGGTTCATTGAGCAGAGGAATCCGGAAGGTACCCCCTGCTTGAGGCTGCTCCTCGGAAGGGGCACCTTCAGGAGCATGCTTACCAGCGCCCAGAGCCTGTTCCCAGGGATACAGGAGAAAAAAGAGGACCAACACGCCGGTTGAGAATCGGCAACAGCTCGCCATACCGCACCCCCCCCTTCTGTGAAGTCTGCCATTTCAAGCAGGACGAGCTTATATCTTACATCTTTTTTCTCCAAGCGCCAAAAAAGAAAAAGCACGAACCAAAAGACTCGTGCCCTTCCTCTGAGGATCAGTTTGGAAATATTGCTACGGTAAAACTAGGGACCACCACCCCCGGCAGCCATAACCGGCAGCGCAAAGGTTGCAATCATTGCCCCAATCACAAACAACTGTACCATAAACTTTTTCATAACAATCTCCTCTTCATTTTCTTTCTTAGTGTGATTGAAGTTTGCCACCTATATGAAACCCATTATCCGCATCTATTGCTGAACACCTAATTGAGCAAACCCTGTACCAGCCCGAGAAGCGGCTCCGAATATCGATCATAACTATTTGTTAATTCAAGTAGTTTCTATTGCCCCAGACTGGTGCGAAGGTAGTAGCCGAAGATAGGGGATTGCACAGAGTCGCGGTCTGCAAACGGAAGGGACAGGCTACCTCGAAGGGATACTCACGCTGGCTTTCGCGTCCGTTTGCCCATTATAGTGGGCGATGCACACATTTATGGGCAGTGCCCAGCAAAAAAGCGGGGAAAATCACTCAGATGTTGCACTCTCCCGGATTCCGGGCTCGAAGGCAGTACGGGATGACCTAACCTTCCGCATGGGGCCGGAGTTCGAGGCTCTTCATTTTTTGAATGAGGGTATTGCGATGGATTTTAAGCATCCGCGCGGTGTCTGTTTGATTCCAGTGACAGCGCTCCAGGGCACGCAGAATATATTCCCGCTCGAATTCCTGCCGCGCCTTCAGCAGCCCCAGGTCCATCGGCGCTTGCTTCCGGCGGGGCAGGTCTCCGCCTTCATCGCGAAGCAACTGATCAAAGGGTAGATCGTTCTCGCGAATCCAATCATCGGGAGCCCCCAACACGACCAGCCGCTCAATAAGGTTCTCCAATTCCCTGACGTTTCCGGGCCAAGGATAAGCTTCCAAAACTTCCATGGCATCCACCGTGATCCCTCTCACCTTCTTGTTGAGGACACGGCAATACTTGTCCACGAAAAACCTGCTCAGCAGCGGGACATCTCCGGTCCGCTCGCGCAAGGGAGGGAGATGCAGCGGGATAACGTTGAGTCTGAAATAAAGATCGTTGCGAAACAGTCTTTCCTTGACCATCTCTTCAAGGGGGGTGCTGGTTGCAGCAATGACCCGAACATCCACTTTAACCGTCCGATGGTTTCCTACTCTCGAGAACTCGCGTTCCTGCAACACTCGCAGCAGCTTGGCCTGGAACTCGAGCCGCAGGCTCGAGATCTCATCCAGAAAGATGCTGCCCCCGTGGGCATATTCGAATTTGCCGATATTGCGGGCATGGGCTCCCGTGAATGCGCCCTTCTCATGTCCGAAAAGCTCGCTCTCTATCAGCTCGGGAGGAATGGCGGCACAGTTGATGGCCACAAACGGCCTGCACCCTCGGGGGCTGCAGGCATGGAGGGCACGGGCAACCAGTTCTTTACCCGTACCGCTTTCTCCCGTTATCAGGACATTACTGGCTGTCCCGGCGACCTTCTCGATAACGTTGAAGACCTGCTCCATCTTCTCGGACCGGCTGATGATTCTTACCTGGCCGAGCTCGAGGCCTACGCCGCTATTGCAATATGCTGGGGTTTTGGGTCGGGCATGACGGCGGATGACCTTGTCGATTACTTCGAGGATTTCTTGAGGTTCATAGGGTTTGGTAATGTAGTCAAAGGCCCCGGTCTTAATCGAAATCGCCGCTTCGCGGGCATGGTCGGCCGCGGACACCATGATCACTTCGATGGCCTCATGGTATTCCTTGATCTGTTTCAAGACCTCAAGGCCATCCACCTCAGGCATGTTAACATCAAGAAGCACCACATCGAAATGCTTTTCCCGGATGCGTGTCAAGGCACTCATCCCGTCACCCACCGCCTCGATTTCATAGAACTCTTCCAGAATAATCTCCAGTGATTCTCTGGCACCCTCCTCGTCATCCACGATCAGCACCCGCCTCGGTTTCCCTCGCACCGTACATCCTCCATTCCTCACCCTTTTCCCTGGAAGTTGTTATTATGGCAATAACACGGGAAAAATTGTTCGGTCAAGGACTGTCTCGAACCCAGTCGCCGGTTGAGCGGTGGCACTGTGGGTCAGCATGAGAGATCTTTCTGGTTCGCTCCAGCAATTATTCATTGTATGATGTACCGGTGCCCATCAATCATCAGGCTGAACCATGGAAGGTGACGACCCTATGCAGCAACCTGCATTGCCCTTCGCTGAGATCATTGGTATTGTAGGAGCTGATCATGCCCTCTCAGCCCCAGAAGACCTGCTCTGTTACGGTTACGATGCCAGCAAGCTTAAAGCTGCACCCCAGGCCGTGGCCTTTCCCGGCAGCGTGGAAGAAGTTGCGGCTTTGCTCAAGCTGGCAAACCGGTACCGTTTTCCGGTTTTTCCGAGGGGAGCAGGAAGCGGCATCGTGGGTGCAGCCATTCCCTGGAGCGGTGGTCTGGTCCTGGCGCTTACCCGTCTCAATCGCATCATCGAGCTCGATCCGGACAATCTCCTGGCCATCGTGGAGCCGGGAGTGATCACCGGTGAGTTTCAGAAGGCGGTGCTCCGGTGCGGCCTTTTTTATCCACCCGATCCCGCCAGTCTCCAGTTCTGTACCCTGGGAGGCAACGTCGCCATGTGTGCCGGCGGTCCACGAGCTGTCAAATACGGTGTCACGCGCGATTACGTTTTGGGGCTCGAAGCCGTGCTGCCAACGGGTTCCGTTATCAGCACCGGTACTCGTACGGTCAAGGGTGTGGTGGGTTATGACCTCACCCGCCTGCTCGTGGGGTCTGAAGGTACGTTGGGGGTCTTCACCAAGATCAATCTTCGCCTGGTGCCTGCGCCCGAAAGCGTACGCACGGCGATGGCGGTCTTTCCGAAGCTGGAAGGGGCGGCCCAGACGGTTTCCGCCATTACCCGGCAACGTATAATTCCTTCGACTCTGGAACTCATGGACCAGGCCACGATCAGGGCGGTCGAAAATTACCTGCAACTCGGGTTGCCGCTCAATGCCGAAGCGGTGCTTTTGATTGAGGTGGATGGGCGGGAGAGGCTGTTGGAAGAAGATCTGCAAAAGATTGGTGAAATCTGCGGGCAGTGTGGCGCCTCGAAGGTCACCATTGCCCGCTCCGAAGGCGAACGCGAGCAGCTCTGGAAAGCGCGCCGCGCGATATCGCCGGCCCTCGGCCAGATCAAGCCCGGCAAGATCAACGAGGATGTGACTGTCCCGCGCACCGAGATTGTCGCCCTCATTCGAGACATTCAGCAGCTCGCTAAAAAGTACGACCTCACCATCGTCTGCTTTGGCCACGCCGGAGATGGCAATATTCACACCAATATCATGCTGGACCGGGACAACCCGGATGAACTGAAAAGGTCTGAGCGGGCGGTAGAAGAGTTATTTCGAATTGTGCTGGAGCGTGGCGGTACCCTCTCCGGCGAGCATGGCATCGGCATCACCAAGTCTCCCTTCCTGCAATGGGAGATTGGAGCAGAGGGCTATGAGGCCATGCGGCGGATCAAGATGGCGCTGGATCCGTTAAACATCCTCAACCCGGGAAAGATGTTCGTGCCCAACCGGGCATTCTTTGGCAAAACTTAAAACCTTATTCGTGAAGCTGCCAAGGCGTTGTCCCGAACGGATGTCTTTCGTCACGCCAAGTGCTATTCCTTTGCGGCGGAGAGTCTTTCCAGGACTTCCAGATTGTTGCGCAAGCGCTTCTCGTTGGCTTTCATGTTGGGCTTGCTCGGACTGCACTTACGCTTACGAATCTTTTCCGTCTTTTGCGTCTTCGAAGCCATGCTATTCTTCTCCTTTCCTTTCGGTCTCATTGCTTATCCAGCGGAAAGAGGCTTATAGCCCTTCCTCGATGGCTTGTCACGCAAAACTTTTCCGTCTGCACCTTCGCCTCTCACCCACGGCTGGCTTCGATTAATCCGGTTGACCAGCCTCCGGAGTACCGGATAGCGGCCAGCAGCGAAATGGTTCACCCAGAAATGGAGTTGCCGCCAAGCCTGCGGAATATAGCGCAGAAACTGCCGCTTGCCTCTGACCACTCCCAGGAAGGCGAAGGCCCCGAGCATCTGGAGATTGCGGCACAGCCTGAGAACACTGTAGGAATCGAGGAAAGCGCCGAAAGAACAGGCAAGGTCCTTGCCTGCCTTCACCCAGTAGCGACCAATGAGCTTTCTTTCCAAGTCCCGAGAGATGCCCACATACGGGTCGATCAAGACTGAGGCTAGATCATACGCGGGAGGGCCGAAGCGCATTCCCTGGAAGTCGATGAGCCGCAGAGCTTGTGCCCGAATCATGATATTGCGGCTTTGGAAGTCACGGTGGATGACGTGCGTCCGGGAGACGGTCCCCGCCGCGGCAGCGAGGTCTTCAAAATCCCGGCGCAGGTCATCCGGCGCAACTTCAAGACCAAGAAGCCCATTCAGAAACCTCGTCCGGAAATACTCCAGTTCCCGATCATAGACGAACGCCGGATCATAGACCGCCCGGTCGAAGCAGTAGCCTTCCTCGAAACCGACTGGAGTTCGAAGGTGCACTTCTGCCAGGAGCTTCACAACCTCTCCGTAAAGAGGCAAGAGATTCCCGCGCAGCCGCCGGGCACGGGCTTGCAGGTGAACGTCTCCCAGATCCTCGATCAGAAAAATCCCTTGCGCCGTATCAGCCCAATAGAAGTGGGGTACCGGCAGCCCACGATCCGAAAGATGCCTGCCAATCAGCCAATAGGAATCGTTTTCATCAAGGCCGGGGACGTTCCGGCGAGGCGACAACAATAGAACCGCAGAGCGAGTTCGGTTCTGGAGGCGGAAAAACCGCCTTTCGGAACCATCGCCCGGTAGCTTTTCAACGTTCGGCAATTCTTCTGAAAAGCCTGCGGCCCGGGCAATGTCAACAATGAGCTGGCGCAATGTCGGGCCAACATCCACCGCAGCCTTCACTGGGGCAAGCCCGTAATGATCTCATCCTGGTGCACCCCCGCGACCACAACCCCATCAGCTACCACACACCGCACCAGCCGGCTTTCAGGCAGGACCTCTATACCCTCCCACAGGATTGTATCCTCCACGACCGCCCCGGCCATGACTTTTGAGCCGGCGCCCACCCAAACGGACCCTCGCAGCACCGCTTCCGGGGAGACTTGCGCCATTGGATCGACCGTGATGCTTCGGCCGGTTGGCAGCGGTGGCAAGGCGTTTGCCTCGATACGGCCCAGTTCTTCATGCAACCTGACATAGCTCTTGATCGAACCGCTTTCCTGCCACCAGAAAGGGGGAAGCTGCAGTGCTGCGGGTGCCTCACCGGCCCGGATCAGCTCGCGATAGACAGTCAGAATATCCCACGGCCGACCGGGAGGAACTCCGCTCATGACTTCTGGATCAAGCACGTGAATCCCGGTAAAGGCCAGGAGCTTTCGTTCCGGACCGTCCCTCACGAGGTCGCTCCCCTCCCGCCCGAATCCCAAAATACGCCCGTCGGCATCCACTGCCACGTTATTAAACTCATCACAGTCGTGCATTAGGAGTCCGGCCGAGGCGCCAGAATAGAGGAACTGGCGGACGACATCGACCAGGGAGACATCACAGACGATGTCACCGTTAATGACGAGGAACGGTTCACCCTCAAAGAAGGACAGCGCATTGGCAACCCCTCCCCCGGTTCCCAGCAGCAGGGGCTCCACCAGAACGTGCACGGGGATAGGCCACGTTCCGTGCGCAATCGCTGCCACCAGCTGTTCCTGAAGGTGCCAGGCATTGATCACCACCGCTTCTATTCCCGCCCGATGCAGGCGCCACAACCAGAACTCGAGGATCGAGACCCCTCGGAGTGGAGTCAAGACCTTGGGGCGCACCAACGACAGGGGACGCAGGCGGGTTCCCAGACCTGCGGCAAGAATCATCGCCCTCATGGCCATATCCCTCGAGACTCAGTCCGCCCCGGAATCTAATCGAAGAGCTTCCAGATCACCGCACTTCCCAGGGCTGACTGGTAGAGCACCTGGGTGAAGTCTTTCAGATTGCGCAGCCAGGCAATTTTCTCGATCTGATGCGGCACCACGATGGTATCTCCCGCTTCCACCTGACCCGGTGAGCCACTTTCCCATTGGTTGGCGCTGGTGTTCCAGAAAAAGCCCCCGCCTGGCATGAGCGTTGAACCGTCAACCTTGACGATGTAGACTTGGCCCTTGTCCGCGACTCTGCTGAAGCCACCGGCCCGGTCAATGTAGTAGGAGTAATCCTTGGTCGGGACATAGACAAAGTTGGACTGATTCTGCACCGCACCAATCACCTGGACGGTCTGGGGGTTGGTGGGAATGGACAAGGAATCCCCATCCTCCATCTCAATATCCAACGGGCTGTTTCTCTCTCGCCTGGCCTCCTCGACGTTGATCACCATGCGGCCGTTCGCCCTGATCTGTTTCAAACCCTCCACAAAGGCCTGTTTCTGCTTGCTTTCGGCAACGGCAATCTGGGCGTCATCGGCATCTGTTGCCCCACTCACCGCGGCCGCCGAGGCAGCCATGACCTCCTGCTGCAACCTGCCGATCATATCGTTGAGCTGTTGCTGCTGAGCATCTCTGAGGCTGATCCGCGTCAGCACCGCGCCCCGTGGATAAGCCTTGTCCGTAAATCCCCCTGCGCGATCAAGGAGTGATGAAAGCCTTTCACCTTTGGAGAGTGCATAGTTCCCCTGAAAGCGGACTTCGCCGGAAAGGGTCACGGTTCGATAGAGTCGCCAATCGGGGACGGTTTTAATGAATACGTAATCATCTCCCTGCAGCGGGATGTCATCGACGATACTGCCCGCCAGGGCCTCCTCAGGATTCACCAGCAACTGCTGGGTCAGCGGTCCCGAAGACATGGGAGTCACTCGCATCAGTTCCGCCTTCTCGCCATATGCATATTTGCTCAACCCTCCCGCCAGCTTCAGCAAATCCGACAGCATCATGTTGGGCCGAAAATCAAATTCGCCCGGTCGATTGACCGCCCCGGTAATGCGAACCTTCTCTTTGGGCACCATCTCCCATTTGTTGTAGACGGTCACCACATCGTACGGTTCGAGAGGGATATTGTGCTGGTGGTCGGAGTGGAACAGGACCGCTCCCAGATCGAACGACCGGTATTCCTGATGGTAGGCCGGAGGAACCAGGCGAGTGATCAGGGCATATTCGAGAAAGGTGTCCGGGAGGAGGCTGTCACCATGGGGAAAAAGGTCTTTCGCACGCATTCCGGGACGCCATTCATATTCCCCCGGCCGGCGAACGTTTCCCTGTAGCACGACCATGTTGGTCACCAGGGGGACGATCGGGAAGACCTTGACGATATCTCCATCCTGAAGCGCAATGTCCTGCTTCCCCTTGAATTTCTCAAAATTGACATCGACGACAACCTTGGTCTGTCGCTGAAAAACCCTCTCCACCTGCACGCGCTGCAGGTGAGCCGCCGCCGTGACTCCTCCTGCCAACCGGATGCCCTGGGAGAGCATCGTCTTCCCCTTCATCTCGTAAATGGCGGGCCGGTCGACATTGCCGGCAATCCCCACGATGGGTCCGATGGGGGGGATGAAAATGACGTCTTCGGGCAGCAGGCGGATATCGTTGCTCTTATCACCCGAGATCAGGAAATCATACAGATCCAGATGGGCGATCGTCTCCCCTTGCCTTTTAAGCTCGATGTTCCGCATACTGCCAGCCTTGCTCGGCCCTCCCGCAACCACCAGGGCATTGATCACCGTGGCCAGGGACGAAACTGAATAGGCACCGGGAGAGTAGGCATTCCCCACCACATAAACGGTCATGGAACGAAGGTTCCCGATGGTCACATTCATCTGGAAGTCTTTGAAATATTTGGACAGCTCCTGCTGCAAGACCTCCTTCAATTCTTGAAACGTGAGGCCGGCTACACTCAGGGTCCCCATCTTCGGAACATTGATGTTCCCATCCCGATCCACTTCCGCACTCCAGGTTCCTTCGACGCTTCCCCACACTGCAATCCGGACCTCATCGCCGGGTCCGACAACGTAGTCGGGGCCAACCGGAACATTTCCATACGGTATGGCCAGGGAGGTGCTTCGCGGACTCGGCACAGTGACAGGCGGTAGCGCCGGGGTAGCTTGGCCGGGATAGCTTGGCCCCTGCTGGAGGCCACTCTGCAGAACCGCTCTCGGCTGTGGTACGGTCGGAGAAGTATAACCGGGAGCAACGGTGCCATGAGGCGGGAGGGGTTGCACTGCATAACCCTGGGGAGGGCTCCCCTGTGCGACATATTCCTGTGGCCCATATCCCTGGGATACATACGGTGGGGGAAGGGTGCCCTGAGGTGGGTAGGATTGCGATGCACCAGTCCCGGACGCGCCGCCCGGCTGTGGTGGTACGGTCGGAGAAGTATAACCGGGAGCAACGGTGCCATGAGGCGGGAGGGGTTGCACTGCATAGCCTTGGGGAGCAACGGCAGGAGGCTGAGGATACCTTTGGGCTGGCCCCTCGGGAGAAATAGCGCCCGGAACGACCGTTCCCTGGGGAACCGAGCCCGGTGCATACCCAGGCGTAACACCCGTCTGCTGCTCCAAGTCCTGGGGAGCAGTCCTCTGTGGAGCTGCAGGTGCCGGGCTGGGATGGAACAGGTCGTACCCGAATTGCTTGATGTCGAAAGTGAGTGCCTGCGGGATCTTTCCTGAAACATACTGTTCAATGGGGGACAGTTCCGCTGCTTCCGTCGGTGTTGGCTGCCTGTAGGAGGGGCGGCCCACCATGGTTGGCCCTGCCCCTGCCCCGGCTGGCTGTCCCGCACCCGCTGCCGCGGAGGGGACAGGTATGCCCGGGTAATAAGGCAGAGCTAGCGAGGGGCCGCTACCGTGAACTACCCCTGGAAAGGTCGATGCGCTTTCTGCAGCTTGCCCCGGAATCGGCACATACCCCGAATTGCCTGGCGGCAATACCTGAGCCGTTTGCGGCAGGCAAGGCTTCGAGCAGAGGATGACACCCACAAGTAGTCCCCAGAAAGCTGCTTTCCTTCCGAAACTCATTCTGCATACTCCTGCACATCTTAAATCACCCAACCGCACCACCCGAATCAACCAGCCGCCGGTAACGGGACCGCCCAGCAGCGCTGCCCGTTGGCCTCCCCTGCTTCCGGAAGCCAGCACCGGCACCCGTCGCCAATCGAGCCTGCAATTACCAACGACATTTTTACTTTGTCAAGAAATTCAACTCCCCAAGGAATGAGCCCTGAGCAGCGCCAGTTTCTCATCCCTCAAAGCGTCACCCGATTTCCAATTCCAGGATCCCGTCATCCCTTTTTGCCTACATTCAGGGATTTGGCCCAAGCATCGCGGAGGGTAGCGGTACGGTTGAAAACCAGGGCTGCGGGGCGTGAGTCCTTCGCATCCAGGCAGAAATACCCCAGCCGTTCGAATTGGTATGGAATTCTCGGAAGGGCCTGGGCCAGACTCGGCTCCAGGTAGCAGGGCTTGAGGACCTCCAGAGACTCCGGATTGAGGAACGCCCTGAAGTCCTGACCGTCCTTGTCCTCGCCGGGATTGGCTTTAGTAAAAAGCCGATCGTAGAGCCGCACTTCCGCTTCCACGGCATGATCCGCAGAAACCCAGTGCAGGGTCGCTTTGACCAGCCGCCCATCGGGAGCGCCACCACCGCGAGTCGCCGGGTCATAGGTGCAACGAAGCTCAATCACTTCACCCGTCGTGGCGTCTTTGACGACGCCGACGCATTTGATGAAAAAGGCATAGCGCAGTCGCACTTCCCGCCCGGGAGCGAGCCGGAAGAATTTGGGCAGGGGTTGCTCCATGAAATCATCCCGTTCGAGGTAAAGCACCCTGGAAAAGGGAATCTTTCTGGTGCCAGCAGCCGGGTCTTCCGGGTTGTTAACAGCCTCCAATTCCTCCACTTGACCCTCGGGGAAGTTTTCAATCACGACCCGCAACGGTCGCAGCACTCCCATCACCCGAAGCGCCCGCCGGTTCAGATCCTCGCGCAGGCAGTGCTCGAGAAGCTGCACATCAACCAGGCTTTCAGCCTTTCCAACCCCAATCCGTTCGCAGAAATTCCGGATCGCCTCGGGAGTGTAGCCGCGCCGGCGAATTCCAGCCAGAGTCGGCATGCGCGGATCATCCCATCCTGCCACATGGCCTTCCTCAACCAGTTTCAGCAGCTTGCGCTTGCTCAGCACCGTATAGCTGAGATTCAGCCGTGCAAATTCGATCTGCCGCGGATGATAGATTCCCAGTTCGTCCAGGAACCAATCGTAGAGGGGACGATGGTCCTCATATTCCATTGTGCAGATGGAATGGGTGATCCCTTCGATGGAATCCGACTGGCCGTGAGCATAATCATACATGGGATAGATGCACCACCGGTCACCGGTCCGATGATGGGATTCTTTCTTGATACGGTAAAGGACTGGATCGCGCAGGTTGAGGTTGGGTGATGCCATATCGATTCTGGCCCGCAGGACGCAGGCCCCGTCGGCGAATTCCCCCGCCCGCATCCGTTCGAACAGCTCGAGGTTCTCTGCTACCGTCCGATTGCGATAGGGGCTCTCTTTTCCCGGCGCTGTCAGGGTCCCACGATATTCTCTGATTTCGTCGGCACTCAAATGGTCCACGTAAGCTTTGCCCGCCCTGATCAGCTGCACCGCCCACTGGTAGAGCCGGTCGAAATAATCCGAGGCGTAATGGAGTCGATCGCCCCAGTCGAATCCCAGCCACCTGACATCGGCCATGATCGATTCCACATATTCAACGTCCTCCTTGCTCGGATTGGTGTCGTCGAAACGGAAGTTGCACAGACCGCCAAATTCTGCAGCCAGGCCGAAATTGAGGCAGATCGACTTGGCGTGCCCAATGTGGAGGTAGCCATTGGGTTCAGGAGGAAAACGGGTCAGGACGCGGCCGCCGAATCTGCCGGATTTCATGTCCTCGAGGACAATATTGCGAATGAAACTGGGGGGAGGCGTGAATTCGGTCTTAGTCATCTAACGGAAACCCTTTCTGTTCTGGATAGCGCGAGCCCGAGACAACTGCAAGAGTGTGTCCATCACCCTGCACTCTGGACTCACAGGTCAACCTCGCCCTCGTATATATCACACCTGCCGTTCATCATGCCAATCATCTGAGCTAACCCCGCCGTGATTTGCCAAACCGCCGGAGGCAGGACGAACGCAACGAAACACAGCACCGTCAGCCGGAAGCCCCTGTGTCATTATTTGACCGAGGCTGACTGAAACCAAATTACTTTGCCAAGGACAACCAAAAATGATATAGAGCCCGCTGAGAATTTCAGACAGCGTTGGCTTTGACCTTATATATAGTTTCTACAACAGTTTGGGTACTTTTTCTATGAACCCGGGTTGAAGCTCGATGATAATTTGGATACTGATAAACGGGAGTTACCTTATGGAGGAGACTCCCTTTTTTGCTTTTGGAGTTCGTGCCATGAGGAAAGCGTTTTTTTGGGAAGCCATTGTGATCTGCCTGGCCGCTTTGGGGTTGGCGGAGCTGTTGCTTGTCAATGGGGCTTCCGCCGATGACCGGGGACTGCGAATGCCTTCAAGTCC
This sequence comes from Syntrophobacteraceae bacterium, assembly GCA_033812955.1. Lineage (GTDB taxonomy): Bacteria > Desulfobacterota > Syntrophobacteria > Syntrophobacterales > Syntrophobacteraceae > JADGQM01. Next base: position 33,627 of record JAPXSS010000013.1, read on the forward strand.
CAGTGCGACCATCAAGGCTGAGCCACGCGTGGCCCTGGTTATTGGCAACGGCGCTTACGAAGCTTCTCCCCTCCGCAACCCACCCAACGATGCTCAAACCATGGGAGCATTGCTGCGAGTTCAAGGCTTTGACGTCGTCGTGAAGGTGAACCTCGATCAGAAAGAAATGAAAAAGGACATACAGGCCTTCGGTCAGCGACTCCTCAAGGGTGGAGTAGGCCTCTTCTACTATGCCGGCCACGGTATTCAGGTCAATGGACGCAACTATCTCATCCCAATTGGCGCCCACATTGAACATGAAAAGCAGGTCGAGTATGAAGCGGTGGATGTCGGCATGGTGCTCGCGGAAATGGATCATGCCCGCAATCGCATTAACATCGTCATACTCGACGCCTGCCGCGACAACCCCTTCGCCCGCAGCTTCCGTTCGACCGTGCAAGGTCTGGCGTCCATCAACGCCCCGAGCGGGACCCTTGTGGCCTATGCCACCGCCCCCGGGGCGGTAGCCAATGATGGCCCGGGAGCGAACGGGGTTTATACCGGTGAACTCGTCAAGGCGCTGGGTGTGCAGGGGTTAAAGGTCGAAGACATTTTCAAGCAGGTCCGCTCGGCCGTCAAGGAAGCCACTCAGGGCCAGCAGGTCCCCTGGGAATCCTCGTCGCTCGAAGGGGACTTCTACTTCGTGCCCCCGCCAGCAGTTGTCTCTGCCCCGCCGGACCGGACCACCGGTACCACTCCAACCACCCCTGCAAGTCCTGCTGCCGGCCAGGCGGTCCGCAGCGACAGTTCCACCCGGTCCATTAAGACCTGGAAAGAGCCGATCACCGGCATGGAATTCGTTTGGGTACCGGGAGGTTGCTTCCTCATGGGAAGCCCTCAGACCGAACTCAACCGCGAAACCGATGAAGGCCCGGTCCACGAAGTCTGTGTGGAAGGGTTCTGGATGGGCAGAACCGAGGTCACCAACGCCCAATACCGCACGTTCCACAAGGCTCATAACAGTGAGGAGTTCCAGAAGGTTTCCCTCAATGGCGACCCGCAACCGGCAGTCTATGTCACGGCGGAGGACGCTGACTGCTTCGCCCAGTGGCTGACTACCAAGAATGGTGATGTGAACAAGTTCCGACTCCCGACCGAGGCGGAATGGGAATATGCCTGCCGGGGCGGGACCGAGACCTCCCGTTACTGGGGAGACGATCCGCATCCAACCTGTGACTATGAAAACGTCGCCGACCTGACCGCCAGGAGACTGTGGGATTGGGAGGAGGTTCACCAATGTAGCGACGGCTACGGTGCTACTGCTCCGGCCGGGACCTTTCAAGCCAACCCTTACGGCCTCCACGATATGCTGGGTAATGTGTGGGAATGGACCCTCGACGTCTACAATGTCGACGCATACAGCAAGCACAGCCATGACAGCCCCGTATATACCGATCAGAGCAATGGCATTGACCGGGTGATCCGGGGCGGAAACTGGAATGGAAGCCCGCGTGGCGTCCGGTGCGCCCGGCGCAGCAGCGGCCTTCCCAAAGCCATGAACGATGATCTCGGGTTCCGCCTGGTGCGCGAACCGTGACGGGGAAAGAGAGCCCTCCACAAAGGCCCGCGAAGATACACGAAGAAAGGCCGTTGCCTCCGTGCAGTCCATTGATCAGGAAAGATCTCCGAGGAATGCTGCGCACGGACAATCATCAAGCAAAGGCAGAAAGCGGGATCACTGTTCTTCTACTCTTCCTTTTTCGTGACTGTGTGTGACTTCTTTGGGGGAAGAATGAAACAGGAGGATAGAACCATGCGTTTATCCAATCAATCTAACTTGGGATGGGTTAAGCGAGGTTGTTGCCTCTTTTTGGTGGCAGGGCTCCTCGCTGCGGTTCCCGAAGTAACCGCTGGGGCCGGCGAGCAGGACCTGGTGAAGCTCCGCTGGGCCTTTGGGGCCTTAACCGACGATGGTACCACCTTGAAGCTAGAATCCATTGGCACCAGTTCGACCCTCAAGACTGGCGACCAGCTGAAAATGATGGTGGAACGGCAGAGCGACTGCTTCGTGTACGTGATCCACCACAGCTCCCAGAACCAGATTCGGTTGCTGTTTCCCTACAGCCTTACCCAACTGACCGATGACTATCTGCGTGAGAAACGCTACTACATCCCTCAGAGTGACCGGTGGTTCGAGCTCGATCAGCACAGTGGGCCTGAAACCTTTTATCTGCTGGCCTCCGCCACCCGCCTGGAACGTCTGGAACGCCTTCTCGATCAATACGAACACAGCAACTCGGCTCAGAAAACCGAGCTTCGCCGGCAGCTTCTCGAGGAAATTCGCTCCCTGAAAAAACAACACCGCGAACTGGCGGCGGTGGCAGAGCGGCCGGAAACCATCGGCGGGGCGGTGCGCGGGTTCGAGAAGGCTCAGGGGATGAACCGTCCGGATATTGCTGTTATCTCCCGCGAGCTTTCCGCCCCCGCTTTTATCGGCAGGACTTTTACTATTGAACACCAGTAGCGTGAAGCGCCAGACGAGGGTCATCCTGTTGTTGATGGCCGTAGCGCTGGCGGGATCGCACCTGGGGATGTGGCTGCTGCCCGGGGTATTTGCATCCTGGAATGGGCAGATGTTTGACCATCTTTTCCGCCTGCGCCAGAGCGTTCCTCATTTGCGGCTGCCATACGACGACACCATCGTCCATGTGGATGTGAACAATACCACCATCCAGAAGCTGAACAATTACTACCTCAGTCGATCCCACTTCGCCCAGACGGTACGTAATCTTGCCGCCATGGGCGTGGCGGCCCAGGCGTATGACTTTATTTTTGCTTCCCGGCTCAATCCCGAGGACGACCAGGCCCTGATCGACGCCACCCGGGCAGCAGGCCGGGTCTATTACGG
>JAPXSS010000014.1:0-35990 GCA_033812955.1 Syntrophobacteraceae bacterium
CCATAGAAGGGGGTACGCGTATACTGGGCATCGATGAGCCGCAGGAGATCCTGTTCATCCCCGGACATTCCACAAGGTTCGTAGTACCAGCTCGAACGGTTAAGCCCTAAGAGTTCGCATTGTCTAAAGATCGAGAGCCTGGCGTGATTCGGCTCGATGAGGCTGCGTTTCTGGTCAACCCCCAAGTCCAGACTTTTTTTTAAGCCAATCGAGCTCAACCTTCAGCTGCCCGATCTGCTGATAGAGCTCACAGACGAGCACCTCATGGTCTTGTTTCTGCCTTCGCCGTTTATCCCCAAGAAGCTCCGGCAACCCCTCCAGAGCCTGCTTTTTCCAATGGGTGATCTGGTTCGGGTGGACCCCATATTCGCTCGCGATCTCCGTGACAGTCCTGTGTCCCTTAATCGCCTCCAAAGCAACCTTCGTCTTGAATTCGCCATTAAACCGCTTTCGTTGCTCTCTCATCCTCGGCCCTCCTCCGTCCGTTCCTTACCATGGGCCAGGACCGTCTTACCACCTTATTGAGCTGTCCAGTTTTTGGGGAGCATTATAGTTTGAGATAGGTGAGGATGTATGGCACAGAGAAAGCCTTGTTTCTACAGATCGGGAGCTCCCAATTCCTGGAAGGCCTGCCCTTCGGAAGGAGACCTTGCCCGGCCGTCGTCTCCCGGCCGGGCAAAACAATTCCCCTCCGTGTCTCTGTGGTTGGATTTATAGTCCATAGAAAAAATCAGGCTACCAAAAAAGTCACTCTGTCAAGGAGAATTTCATGCAATTGCCCTGGTGGGATCTTTCCCTTGACTTGCTCTGGGGGCAGTTTATACTGCAATCAATTATGTAATTTGATACATAATTGGCGCCAGTCACACTCTGCCGGGAAATTTGGACTGTGCCTGAAACGGATGTACCGCTACCGCACGCTCACGTTGGGAGACCCTCGACCATGAAGATAGGTCCTTATTCCTACGATGAATACCTGAACACGGTCATTTCCTTTCACGGTTATGCCGCCCCCGGGATGATTATGGGTGGCTTCATGGTGGACCTCGCCATGAGTCATATGCAGGAAGGAGTGCTGTTTGACGCCGTTTGCGAGACCAGGAGTTGCCTGCCCGATGCTGTTCAACTTCTCACTCCATGTACCGTGGGAAACGGCTGGCTGCGGATCTTAAACCTTGGTCGGTATGCGTTGAGTCTCTATGACAAGTATCAGGGAGACGGCGTTCGGGTCTATGTTGATGCACAGAAGCTGCGAGCCCATTCCGAAGTGGAGACCTGGATGCTGAAGCTCAAACCGAAAGCGGCCCAAGACACCGAACTGCTCCTTCGTCAGATCCGGGAAGCAGGCCGGGAGCTATTCGGCGTTCAGCCCATTCACATCCAGCCCCAGTATCTGAAGGGCCATCACAAGGGACGGATCGGCATCTGCAGCCTCTGCGGAGAATCCTACCCGGCCGATGACGGTGCCATCTGCCGGGGGTGTCAGGGTGAAGCGCCCTATGTAAGAGCTGACGAGCGGTCGTCGCAGACCCTTTTTGAGGGACCGCCGCTGCTGCGCGCTCTACCTATCGAAGACGCGGTGGGAAAGAGGGCCCTGCACGACATGACCATGATCGTACCAGGGCAGAGCAAGGGGGCCGCCTTTGTGCGCGGCCAGCAGCTTACCGTGGGCGACCTCTGCCGTCTGCAACACATGGGGAAACAGCGGGTTTACGTCGAAGAGGCCAATACGACAGAAGGTGAATGGGTACATGAAAACCAGGCGGCTCTCGCCTTCGCCAAGGCCATGGCCGGTGAGGGGGTGCGATTCCAGGAGCCGCCGAAAGAGGGAAAAATCAATTTTACCGCGGACCGGGATGGTCTTTTTGTAATCGATGAGGAGCGCCTGGAAGAATTCAATATGATGCCCGGCGTCATGTGCGCCTCTCGCAGGAACTATACGCCGGTAACCAGCGGACGCAACCTGGCAGGCACCCGGGCCATTCCCCTGTTTCTGCCGCGAGCCGCCTTCCTTCAGGCCATGTCCGTTTTCCACAACGGGCCCATCATGCGAGTGATCCCTCTGCGCAAAGCTCGTGTAGGCATCCTGGTTACTGGCAGCGAGGTTTTTCAGGGGCTGATCGAGGACAAATTCATCCCGATCATAGGCGCTAAGGTCGAGGCCTTTGATTGCCGGGTGGTGAAGGCGATCGTGGTTCCGGATGATCGCGAGGCTATCCATGAAGGGGTACAGGATCTCCTCCGGCACGGAACGGATCTGTTGGTGACCACCGCGGGACTCTCGGTCGACCCGGATGATGTGACCCGCCAGGGGTTGATGGACGCGGGTGCCACCGACATGCTCTATGGCGCACCGGTATTGCCCGGCGCCATGACGCTGCTGGCCCGCATCGGCACGGTTCAGGTAATGGGCGTGCCGGCGTGCGCACTCTATTTCAAGACCACCAGTTTCGATCTGCTTTTCCCCAGACTGCTGGCCGGGGTGGAGATCACCCGCCGCGAGCTGGCCAAGCTGGGACACGGCTCCTTCTGCCTGGAATGCAAAACCTGCACGTTCCCCAAGTGCCCCTTTGGCGGCTGATACCATGACTCAAGAAAAGGGGCAAAGCATGCCGTCACCTACCAGCGAAGCCAGTCATCCGGAGGATCCCGACCAGCATCAGAGCAAACCGGCCACTGAAATCGCACCCACACAACAAGAAGCAACAATCCGCCTGCATCTCTGGCTGGAAACCGCCGAGGGGGTGTTTTTCGGCACGGGGCGAGCGCTTCTTCTGGTGAAAATCGAACAATACGGCTCCCTTAAAAAGGCTGCTGAGGATCTTGGGATGTCCTATCGCGCCGCCTGGGGCAAGATCAGAAAGACGGAGGAAGTTCTCGGAGTGAGGCTGATCGCCCAGAAAGGCTGCAAGAAAGGGGGACACCGGCTGACCGAGCACGGCGAGTTGCTCAAGGAAAAATATCTCGTCTGGTTCCAGGACGTTGAACGGTGGGCTTTGAGAAGGGCCCAAGAGCTTTTTTCATGGCCGGTCAGAAGCTTTGAAGAGAAGGCTCCTGGCAAAACCCTTCAGAGCTTCATCGCCTTCTGGCTTTCGCTTCCCCTCCTGGCGGCACTGGTCGAGACGGTGCTCTGAGGAATGTTGAGCACCCATGCAGACCCTTAAACATAGGACCTCGAGATTTAAGGATAACCACCTTTTCCCTGCCGAATACCACTTGGCCGTGGAAGAGCTTCTCGAAATTTGCGTAGCTGACGTGCCGTATGCCGTCATCATGCGGTTACCGGGAGACGACCTGAATTTGGCGGCCGGGTTTTGCTTTAGCGAAGGGATCATCAATTCCCGTGATGATCTCCTTACGATCAAGCGCTGTGAGGCCAACGGCAGCAAGAGCAGCGTACTCGTCCACCTCAAACACGAGCAACCGAAAGACCGCACACGCCTTGAAGAACGGCCGGTATATGTCAACCAATCAAGCAGCGGTCTGTGCGGGAGAAACAAAGCCGACGAAATCTTCCGCCGACTCGATCCGGTGGCAGCCTCACACCGCCTCCAGCTACGCGAGTTGCTGGCTCTAAAGAACCTTTTTGAAACCAAGCAGATCATATTCCAGCTCACCGGGGCAACCCATTCTGCCTCTGTCTTCAACCTCGACCGCAAGATGTTGGCCTTTGCCGAAGACATCGGGCGACACAATGCCTTTGATAAAGTGATTGGGCGGCTCGTTCTCAAGGGAGCGACTCAGGATGCTTTTCTGGCAATCGTCTCGTCTCGCCTCAGCTTCGAGATGGTGCAAAAAGCAGCCGTTCTCGGCCTCGAAATCTTCTGCGGTCTCTCCGCTCCAACCAGTATGGCGGTGTCCATGGCCGAACAGCTGAACATCACCCTGATCGGCTTCCTGAGAGAAAACAGCATGAGCATTTACTCCCACCCGGAGAGAATCCTCAACCCCTGAACCGTCTGCGGCAAATCGTCCCATGCGACGATTTGCGGAAGGGTCGCTCCGTGCGGGCTTCTCACACGGACGATCATCCAGGGGAACCTGGATCATCTCCCGGACATCCACTCCCGTGACGAGATCGGCCGGTTGGCCGAAGTCTTCAAACCTGATGACGGGAAGGCTCAAGCAAACCATGGAGGAACTTCACAGCAGCGAGAGATTCCCAAACGACATCGTCGAGAACATCCCTGACATGATTTTTGTGAAAGAAGCAGAAGAGCTTCGATTCGTGAGGTTCAACAAAGCGGGTGAAAAGCTCATTGGGTACTCCAGGGGGGAACTACTGGGGAAGAATGACTATGATTTCTTCCCAAAGAACGAGGCAGACTTCTTCATCGGGAAAAACCGGGAAGTCCTTGGCGCAAAGGAGCTGTTTGACATTCCTGAAGAAACCATTCAGAGCTCACGGACCACGGCTATCGAGTACGCCCCCCCCCGCTGACGGGAGCCTTGCCCTGCGCTCGATGGCTGTCAAGATGCCGGACCTGGTTCTGCTGGATGTCAAAATGCCGGGCATCGACAGTTATGAGGTGTGCCGCTGCCTGAAGGCGGGCGATGCTACCCGAACAGGTCGTGAAACCGGAAAAACCGCTTGTCGGTTCTACCGCATACCCTATGTGTTTATTTTAACATATTGAAATTACTGTTAAATCGGTCTACGGTCAGGGGGGTATTGGGTGCTTCAGGGGTTTTGTGTTGGGATAGTCGCGAAAAATTTCACTTGTCCTGGAAAAGCAGGGTTTTCAGGGGTTAAGAAAAGACAAGGAGAAGCACATGGGAGTGACACGGCGTGAGTTCCTCTTCATTTCCGGCGCCATGGGCGCGGGAGTGGCGCTGTCGTCCCTTGGGGTCGACATGCGCCCGGTCGTAGCCTATGCGGAGGAGCTCAAGAAAATCGACAGAATCAAGACGGCCAAGCAGACCACCTCAATCTGCTACCACTGCTCGGTGAACTGTGGATTGATTTGTAGCAGCGACCCGAAAACCGGCAAGATTTTCAACATCGAAGGCGACCCAGAGTATCCAATCAGTGAGGGATCGTTGTGTGCAAAGGGTGCCGCCATGTTCCAGATGTCGGCGCGCAACGAACACCGCTTGACCAAGGTCCTTTATCGTCGGCCTGGTGGGGACAAGTGGGAGCCCAAAACGATGGATTGGGCAATAACCGAGATCGCCAAAAGAATCAAGGCCACCCGCGATAAGGACTTCATCCTCAAGAACGCGAAAGGTCAGGTTGTCAACCGGACTGAATCCCTCGCCCATATGGGAAGCTCCAAGCTGGACAACGAAGAGTGCTGGCTGGTCACGACGGCGATGAGGGCGCTTGGCATTGTCCAGATCGACCATCAGGCCAGGGTTTGACACGGTCCCAGTGTAGCGGCTCTGGGAGAGTCGTTCGGCCGTGGTTCCATGACCAATCATTACATCGATATCAAGAATGCCGACGTTATTCTGATCATGGGCGGCAATACCGCTGAAGCGCATCCAATCGCTTTCAAGTGGGTGTTGCGAGCCAGGGAGGAAAGAGGCGCAAAAATCATCCATGTGGATCCCCGTTTTACCAGAACTTCAGCGATGGCGGATGTTCACGTGCCCCTGCGCTCCGGGACGGACATAGCCTTCCTGGGCGGGATGATCAAATATATCCTCGACAATAACAAATACTTCGAACAATACGTCAGAGACTACACCAACGCTTCCTTCATTATTGACGAAAAGTTCGACTTCAAGGACGGTCTCTTTTCCGGCTACGATCCCGCCACCCGTACGTATGATAAATCGAGCTGGGTTTATAAGTTTGACGCCAACGGGCTTGCCGAGAAGGACCCGACCTTGCAGAATCCCCGTTGCGTTTTGCAGATGCTGAAGACTCACTATTCCCGCTACGATCTGGAGAAGGTGTCGGCCATTACCGGCACCCCGGTGGAAGACCTCAAGACCGTTTATGAACTCTACGCCTCGACGGGCGTCAAGGACAGGGCCGGGACGGAGCTTTACGCTCTGGGTTGGACGCAGCACACCGTGGGCTCCCAGAACATCAGAACCATGGCCATCGTCCAGCTTCTGCTGGGCAACATGGGAATTGCGGGAGGCGGCATCAACGCCCTGCGCGGCGAGCCCAACGTTCAGGGATCGACGGATCACGCCATCCTCTCACACGTCCTTCCCGGCTATCTGAAGACACCGGTGGGCTCTTTGCCTACCCTGGCCGACTACTTGAAGAAGAACACCCCGACCACCAAGGAACCCCAGTCGGCCAACTGGTATCAGAACACCCCCAAGTACATGGTCAGCATTCTGAAGTCATGGTTCGGGGACAAGGCTACCAAGGAGAACGATTTTGGCTATTCCTACCTGCCCAAGCTGGACGACGGGCAGGACACCACGGTAATGAGCATGATTGACCGGATGTATGAAGGGAAAGTCAAGGGCTTCACCTGTGTCGGCCAGAACCCTTGCATCAGCCTTCCCAATTCCAACAAGGTTCGGCAGGCTCTTTCCAATCTGGACTGGATGGTCCACATCAACATCTTCGACAATGAGACCCCATCCTTTTGGAAGGGACCGGGAGTGGATCCCAAGAAGATCAAAACGGAAGTTTTCCTGCTTCCCGCTGCTGCTTCTATGGAAAAAGAAGGCAGCATGAGCAACAGCGGCCGTTGGGTGCAGTGGAAGTACGTTGCCGAGAAACCACCCGGGGATGCCCTGTCCATGGGGGATATCCTCTGCCGTTTGGTGGCCAAGTTGAAGGATCTTTACAAGAAAGACAAAGGGCCTTTTGCTGACCCGATCCTCAATCTTTACTGGGACTATGCGGACGCCAAGGGGAACTATGATGCCGTGAAGGCTGCCAAGATGGTGAACGGCGTCTTTGTGGAAGATGTAACGGTGGGCGACAAGTCTTTCAAAAAGGGCGACTGTGTTCCCGGTTTTGGTTTCCTTCAGGCAGATGGAAAGACCACCTGCGGATGCTGGATCTACTGCGGGAGCTTCAGCCAGGACGGAAAAAACCTCATGGCCCGCAGAAAGATAGATGATCCAACCAAGACCGGTCTCTTTCCTGAGTGGGGCTGGGCCTGGCCGGTTAACCGGCGCATCCTGTACAACCGATGCTCGGTGGACCAGGATGGCAATCCCTTCGACCCGAGTCGCGTCATTCTGAAATGGGAAAACGGCAAGTGGGTGGGAGACGTTCCCGACGGCCCGTGGCCGCCCATGAGCGACAAGGAAAAAGGCAAACTGCCGTTTATCATGAAGCCGGACGGTGTTGCCTCCATTTTTGGTCCCGGCATGGTGGAAGGGCCTTTCCCCGAACATTATGAGCCGCTTGAAGGACCGCTACCCAAGAACCTTATGTCTTCCCAGATGAGTAATCCAACCATCCGGATCTACTCGAAGGAGTGTGACAAGGTCGCCAGATGTGATCCGAACTTTCCTTTCGTCTGCACCACCTACAGCTGTACCGAACATTGGTGCACCGGGAGCGAGACGAGGTGGATGTCCTGGCTCACAGAAGCGCAGCCGCACGTTTATTTAGAGTTGAGCAAGGAACTGGCTGAGCTTCGCGGCATCAAGAACGGGGAAAAGGTGCGCGTGGAATCCCCTCGCGGCAAGCTTGAATGCGTGGCCATGGTCACCACCCGGTTCCGCCCCTTCAAAATCGCGGGCGAGACAATCCACCAGGTGGGGCTGACCTATAACTACGGCTGGCTCTTCCCAAAGGATTGCGGCGACACAGCCAACCTTCTTACCCCGACGGTCGGTGATGCCAACACCCAGACGCCGGAATACAAAGCCTTCATGGTCAACGTGACGAAGGTGTAGGAGGAGCGAGAGATGGCAAATGGAAAATCGATAATGGTTGATACCTCCCGGTGCACGGCCTGCCGCGGCTGCCAGGTTGCCTGCAAGCAGTGGAAGGGGCTCCCCGGCACCAAGACCAAGCAGACCGGGACCTACCAGAACCCTCCGGATCTGTCGGCCCAAACCTTGAAGCTGGTCCGCTTCTCCGAAGGGGTCAAGGAAAACGGCAAGCCTTTCTGGTACTTCTTTTCCGAGCAGTGCCGCCATTGTCTCGAGCCTCCCTGTGTGGATGCTATCGGCGACGATGCCGCGGCCAACAAGGATGACTCGACCGGAGTAGTGCTCTTTTACGAGAAATCGAAAGAGGCAACCTTCGAGGATGTCCGCACGTCCTGTCCCTACAACATCCCGCGACAGGACGAAAAGACCAAGGTCCTGGTCAAGTGCGACATGTGCATCGACCGGATCACCAACAACCGTGTCCCGTCGTGCGTACTGAGCTGCCCCACGGGAGCGATGACCTTCGGGGATCGGGACGTCATCCTCGATCAGGTCAACAAGCGGGTGGAAGTGCTGAAGCAGACATACCCCAAAGCCGCCGCGCTCAATGCCGACGAGGTGAGGGTGATCTATATCGTCACCGACGATCCAACCAAGTATCATGAATTTGCCGTAGTTTAGAAGCTGAGCGGGTGCTTTCTCAGGGCGGTCTTGGCAGGAGCACCCGCTCCTCTTTTGCCCAATGGGCTTTTGCCGGGGTGTCCAGCGACTCTTAGCGCACCGTTGATCACGAGGAGCATATTTCATGGAACAGAAAGCTGCTGTGGGCACCTCTGTAGACAAGCTGGCCACCGCCTTGAACAGCATTGAGGCGGAAAATCCTCATCTCAAGGAGGTATTGCAGGCCTTCCGGGGAATTCTTCTGGAACAGGCGCGCTGGAAGGCGGAATTGCCGATTCCGGATTGCCCGGAAATCAACCGTCCAGACCCGAACCGCTTCGAAAAAGGGGTCCCTCTGACCGACCGGGAATGGTTCTGTCGGCTTGGCGAACTCTGGCCCACCGCGGCGGAACGGATGATCCCGGTCATGATTGCCGGGTTTCCCAAGCTCCAGCATGACTTGCATCAGCTGCAAACCGCCATCCAGCAACGAACCTTTGCCCCTGATCGCTTTCTCAGCGCTCTGTTCGGAGGCAGGACCGCTGAAGCCCGCGAGCTTGCCGAGGCGGCCGGTTTTACCGCAGAGGTTTTGGAATTTGCCTTGATCCAGGCAGCCAAACCCATCATTGACAAGCGGACGGAAACCATTGCCCCGCTTATTGAGGGCCTCTCCTGGGATAAGGGGTATTGCCCGCTGTGCGGATCACTGCCCGGGCTCAGCCTGCTGAAAGAAAAGGAAGGGCAGCGCTGGTTACGATGCGGCTACTGCACTTCCACTTGGCGCTTTCATCGGACCACCTGCCCGTTCTGCGATGCTCAAGGACCAGAGGATTTCGAACTCATCTTTGTGGATGGACGAGAGCACGAGCGCATCGAAGTCTGCCACCAGTGCAATAAATACCTCATCGGGATCGATCTGAGGACTCTGGCCAACGAAGTCGTCCTGGAAGTGGCCGGCTTCGGCCTCCTGCACCTGGACGCCATCGCCCAGCAAAAGGGATTCACCCCGATCAACAGCGGAGGAGCCCTCCAGGCTCCGTCACCGGACCGGGCCCACCAGGTTTCCTGACCCTCATTGTCGGCAGCGAAAGCTTTCCCACCAAACTGAACAGGGCCCGGCATTGCCAAACCCGGGTGCCAGTGCTGCCGGACCAGCTCGGACCCGGTTCACCGCATCACCCTTTCCCGTTCCAGGCAATTGTCCGCAGCCCCCTTTTCCCGGCGCAAAACGGTCTCTCCTGGTGGTTTGAAGGAAGCTGAAAGCCATTGACACGCAAGAACTACATGAGGCAAGCTAACGGCGAGAGGCAAATCCCGGCGTTATATGGCCCCAGGGCAGGTAACCGGTGCTCCTCCCTTTCGGTGCTCCACAGCCCAGACCCTGCTGGGCGCTTGAGCCTCCCGCGGATGAGTTCCGGGTAGGTGAGCTCATGACGACCACCTTTCGGGCTCATGAAGAAGATGACTGCCTCTTTCAGATCAAGGAGACCATGTCGGCTAACCGTTTGCGGACGGTGCCGATCAAGGGACGGGATGGCTTTCCCCGGGGAGTCGTAACCACTACGGATCTGAGGCTCGCCTACCTGCCTGGAGTTCCTGTCAGCACGACCGCCAGGTCGGTAATGAGTGGCCCGGCATGCACCCGTACCTATGGCGAACGCCTGATTGGGGCTGTGAAGAAGATGATCTTCTGGGACCTGGACAGCCTGTATGTGCATAAAGAAGGCACCGCCGATATTGTCGGCGTGGTAACGTTGGCTGAGGTTGCCCGGGTTCGCTCTGGTTCCTGCCGCACCTGCATGATCAGCAGAATCGATTTGAATGAGTAGGGAGGTCAAATTCTGTCCATGCTGCCCCGTCTGCTTGGTTGTATTCTGGTCCTGATCCACCTGGGAGCCTGTGCCACTCTTCCCAAAGCAAACTCAAGGGCTGAAGCCAAACTGCTGGAAGCCAACGCCCCCCTGGATTCTTTACTCGCCGACATCAATGCTTTCTATGAATCGTTGAATACCCTCCTTGCTGACATCCGAAGCCTTGGCGAACACCCGGGCTGGGACGAGATGGCAGCGATCATCGCTGTTGGAGAGGCAACCCCGGGCGGTGAAGACGATCTCCTTCCCGACTGGGATCAGCAGAACAAGTTTTCCCAGTGGACGGCAGAATGGGGAGATTCAGGCGAGGAACTACTGTTTCAGTACCAGTCCCTGGCGGATCGCTGCAGCATTTCCGAAGCACGCCGCATTGCGCTTGTGGGGCATCTGCTGGCCATGCAGGCATGGTACCTGGAAATCACCTTCCGGGAGCTTGCGGCCAACCGCCAGGATCAGGCCGAGGCAGCCTACGGCATCGTAGAGGCCCTCAGCAGCACCCAGGAGGAATTGGAGTCTTACCCGCTCGATCCCACTGGCCTCTACGAAGTGGCCACTCTCCGGTGACAGTCCCGGCATGGTGGCACCAACTGCTTCGAGCGAGGATTGCCCTTTATCCGAGGAAAGTTCTCACCAGTGTGAAAGAAGGCTGTGCCACCTTATCAAGCAGCACGGGAACACGCGGTGGAGTAGTATGGGCTCAGCGATTGAACATCCTGCGCCAGAGCGTGAGACGTTTCTCCATTTTCTCAGGGGAATCCCCCCGCTGCTTGAAGGCAAAATAAAGGTAGGCGCAGACGGCGGGAAGGTCGAGATTGGTACCATCCCCGTAGAACTCGTCAATACCCTTCACCACATCCCCGACGGTAAGGCTCGACGAGACACTCAATGCTTGATAAACGGAATCAATATCGGCTTTTTTGCCACCCGCTGCCGCAGACCAAAAAAGGGTAATCCCGTCAAACAAACCGCAGACAAATCCCAGCTTGCCGGAATAGTCGAGCTTCTCCCAGGAACGCCCATTCACCCAGTTCTTCCCGACAAACCTGCTGACGAGCTTCTCATCGGCCGTCAGGGCCAGGCTGGTGGCCCCCTCCCAGACCAAAAGACCACTCAAGAATACCAGGACCGCCAACCGCCATCGGCTGCCGGCCACTGGCCCCGGTCTCCCATCCTGGATGGATGTTCTCATCGTAACCCCGGCCCTCAAGATAACCCGCCTTCGCTTTCCTCCCGCGAACCTATCAAGAATGCATCGAAAATGCAAACTTGAGAAAAAATTTCGCGAGCGTTTCGGAAGCTCTTCCCATCTCTTGACTCTTATGTTACATTATCGTCGGAAAGAACATCTTTCCTCCTCCGGAGAGAGTCAGGTCTCCCCCTCCTTCCTGACTCTCTCTTTTCTTTTCCGGCGCTCGAAAGACAGGCTGCCTCACCTGTGTCGTGCGCAAGCGGCAAGGCTTCCAGAGGGTTCATCAAGTCTTTTCGGGACAAGACTGTTCCTGGCGGGTGGGTCCCTCTGGGTCGTCTCGAAAGACGGCATGCTGCCGCTGAAGCTGTTTCAGAATGGAGTACGCGACCCGCCGTTGCCGCGCTCCATGGAACTTCACATAGTGGTGAATCGGCACCGTTTCATAGCCACGGAGCAGTTTGTGTTCACCACCGAAACCCGGGTCCATCATCCTCATCCCCTGTTCGATGGCATAGGCAATGGGACGGTAGTAGCAGGTGCCAAAATGCAGGAAGGGAATCTCTTCCCAGCATCCCCAGTATCGCCCATAGAGCGTCCCTTCCTTTGCATAGAACAATGCCATGGCGATGCTTCGCGCATCCTGCTGCTCGGCCACGGCGAAGGCGCTGCGATGTCGGAATTCTTCTGCCAGCAGCTGAAAGAACCGCTCATTGAGAAACGGCTGGATGCGACCGCCCATGTGTTTGTGCCAGGTCTTTTCGTAGAGGCGGAAGGCCAGCTCGAAATACCTGGAGGGAGCCTCTTGACCTGGAATCATCCTGATCGTAATCCCCTGGTTGCGAATTGCCCGCCATTCCCGCCTGATCTTGGTCCTTCGGCTTGCTTTGAGGGCTTGGAGGTAATCTTCAAAATCCGCATAATGCCGATTGAACCAGATCGAGTACTCGGCCTGCAGGTGCAGGTAGCCTCGCTCGCGAAGGAGCGCATGGAGTTGGGGCCGAGCGGAAGTCACAAAGTAGAGGCGCGAAGTGAGCAGGCCCCGGTTGGCACAATGATAGTCCAGATAGTCAAGGAGGGATCGATCGGCCCATAGGGGGGCTACGGTCGCGTCATGGAGGAATTCATAAGCGGGCACCGGAGTATAAGGAATCATTCCGACTACCCCACAATTATATGGAATACCGGTCAATTCGCTCAGATACTCCACCAACCCGCCATCCCCGAACTCAACCAGGGCCCGGTCCCGTTCATACAGGGGTGCCAGCCCAATCGCCTGCCCGTCCCGACAGGCAACCAGGTGGCAGGGTCGATATCCCCTTTGCGCCGAGACTATCCCTGATGCTTCCAGGGCATGGAAGTATTCCCATTCCATCATCGGACTTGCAGCAGCAGCCAGACGGTTCCATACCTCTTTACCCACCGCCTCGGCGCTGGAATATATGCTGAACTGAATCGGCATGAAGCCTTCGCTGTTTTGACTTCGGTTCGAGACCCGTGATAGTCCGTGCTCCAGATCATCACCGCAGGTCGGCCCGATCACCCCATCCGGCGCATCCTGTGGGAGCTTTTCGGGGGATGGAGCCAAAACCATCATCCCGGCCAAAGCGGGCGCAAAAGTGAGTATGCGCCTGGGGCCCAGGCAACGGCCCTATTGCGGCCCTCATTCATGAACCGGCCGACCTGAATCGGGCACTGTAGCCAAAGGTTATGGGCAACTGCCGACAGCCCGCGCATCGCACGAACGTAACTCAGGGAGAAGGCTGATCCCGGGAGACCAGTACCCTTCTGACGATTTCTGCCAGCTCGCTGAAAACAAACGGTTTCTGAACTAATTCCCTGATCCCAAGTTCCTTCATCCGTTCTTCGTCGATGGGAGCAGCGTAGCCGGAACAGAGGATAATAGGGATATCCCGACGAATCTCCAGCAGCACAACCGCCAGATCGGCACCGGTCATCTTGGGCATCGTCTGATCGGTGATCACCAGATCGAAGGCCTGCGGCTGCCTCTGAAAACACTCGATTGCGTCGAGACTGCTGCTCACGCTGGTGACCCGATAGCCCAGATGTTCGAGCATTTGGTGGCCGATCTTGAGCAGGATGTCTTCGTCATCCACCAGGAGGATTCGCCCCTGCTTGCCTTCTACGGCGACAGGTGGAGCCACCTCCACCTCATGTCCGGCAACCTCGGCGACCATTGGCAGGAGAATGTGGAACGTACTGCCTTTCCCTAGCCCGCTCTCGACCCTCAGCCCCCCCTTCAGGCTCTGCACAATCCCATGAACCACGGCCAGCCCCATGCCGCTGCCTTCGCCGACGGGCTTGGTAGTGAAAAACGGGTCAAAAATGCAGGCCATAATGGCAGGGTCAATCCCGGCACCGGTATCGCTCACGCTCAGCTCGACATAAGCCCCCGGCCTCAGGGTCAGCTCCGGGAAGCCACGCTCATCCTCGACAGTGACCTGGCTGAGGCTCACCTCCATGGTTCCTCCCCCTTGCTGCATGGCATGGGCGGCATTGGTGCAAAGGTTCATCACCAGTTGATGGATCTGGATCGGGTCGGCAAGGACGAGACCCGCAGGCGACGAAAGGTTACCGCGAATCTCGATGGTCGATGGGAGGGTTGCACGGAGGAGTTTGAGCACTTCCTTGATGACGATTTCAAGATGTAGAGGTCTGGCTTGTTGCTGTTCCTGGCGACTGAAAGTGAGGATCTGCTTGACCAGGTCTCTTGCTCGTTTGGTGGCCTTGAGGATTTCGTCAAAATGGTGTCTCACCTCGTTTCCCTCAGGAACTCGCAGCAGCCCCATCTCCGCATTGCCCAGGATAGCCGTGAGGATGTTATTGAAATCATGAGCAATACCCCCTGCAAGCGTGCCGATCGCTTCCATCTTCTGGGATTGGCGAAGCTGTTCCTCCAGCCTCTTCTGCTCCGTGTTGTCAATAACGAACCCCCGGATTTCAATCAGATTACCATTCTCATCGAAGGTCCCCATCGCATTCTCAATGGTGCTGACGGTCTGCCCATCGAGTCGTCGGAACTCTGCCGCATGGTGGGTGAGCACTTTACGCTCCCTGAGAAGACTCAGAAACACCTCGCGCTCCTCCTGCGCAGCGCAAAACGAGAACAGATTCTGATTGAGGGCGGCAGCAACCGATGAAAACCCCATAATGCGGGCAAAAGCCCGATTACAGGCAAGAATCTGACCTTCGCCGGTGATGAGAAAAAAGCCGGAAAGGTCCTCATCAAAGAACCTCCGATACCGCTCTTCACTCTCCCGCACCGCCATCTCAGCCCGCTTGCGCTCGATGATTTCGGTGGAGAGCTGAGCGTTCTTTTCCTCCACCTCCCGTCGGCTTCGCTCTTCCTGCTCCAGACTGATACGCAACGCGAGATTGTGGGCGTAGCCCCGCCACACCACGGTCCCAATCCCAGCCACCGCGAGGGAGGAAGGGATCAAGGCCAGGAGAAAACGCAAGGCCGCCGAAACGGTGTCCGTTTGGGCAGCAACCAAGGTCCACGCGAGCGAGCACAAGAAGACGACCGCCACCAGAACTGTCAGGCAGACAACGATCTTCAATTTCTTGCGTGAAGGATGTTGGAAGGGTCTTGGGATTGTTGCCATGTCTCCTGGGTCTTCATCAAGCGAAGCGGTGGGCCCAGCCACCCTTGCTACGGTCGAGTCAACATAACACTTGTTTTTGGCCGGTTCCTCAGCTTCGAGTGGTCCCGCCATCCATCTCCGAGGCAAGTTGCGATCCTTTTTCCACCCATAAGATCTTCGGCAGAAATGAGCAGAAACTGAACCAGGATTTTTCGGCTGGGAGAATTTTTCGACCAAGCGGCAATCAGCCTTGAAGGGAGGAAGAGGGCCAGTTGTGATGCCCTGTTCCCGGAAACACCTCAACAGTGATCGGACCCCTTCGGCCTAGCGCAGATAGAATCCTGTCGGATCAATGTTTCGCAAGAGGGCTATATCTTCTTCTGTTGGCGGTTCGGTCTCTCGGACATCCGACGCCACCTTCAGGTCAAACGAACAGTTGGCTCGAACCTTTTCCACCGAATGCCCCGGAAAGTATTCAGCCAAAAAGATCTCTTTGGTGACTTCATCAAATCGATACACCCCCATGGTACTCACCACTACCGACGGCCCGCCACCGATCATACCCAGCCGCTCACGGCTGCCGGCTCCGTCGAGGTAGCCGGCGGATGTGAGATAATCCACCTTTTCCACAAACTTCTTCGGATCCTGGGGCATGATCGCCAGCACCCGCTTGCCCGAGGTAGCCATATCATTGGCACCGCCGCTTCCAGCAAAATAGGTGAAGGTTTCCGGACTTGCCCAACTGCCGACACCGGTTGAGTTAATGTTACCATACTTATCGATTTGAGCCCCACCGATAAAGGCAACATCCACTTCTCCGCGCTGCAGGGCCGCCATCGTCGCCAGCATTCCAAAGGTAGAGTCCGCATGAGTGAAGAGCACCGGGTCGTCAACCGTTATGGCCAGTCCGGGGGGCGCCGCCGCGCGGATTGACCCTCCCTCGGTCAGGAGTATCATATTCGGAGCATGGGTGGCCAGAGCGAAGCTGACCACAACTATAGGCAAACCAACCCCCGCAAAGACCAACTCGCCATCCTTGATTTCTCTGGCACAACGGACCACCATGAGTTCCGTCAGACGGTAGTTGACTGTCATTAGATTCTCCTTGCCCTTTTCACCCCGAACTGCGCCTATCCTCTGATGTACTTGTCGGTGTACTGGGGCACCCCCTGCCAGACTGCAGGATCGTGATAAGCATAATCGACGTCTGTTTTGGGCTTGAATCCCAGCTTGGGTTTCAGCCGATCCAGGCCTTTCCGCCCGAACATCTGAACATATTTCTGGATATAGGCAGCATGGTCGTTGCAGCCATAGATCCATTCTTCCAGGAATTTAGGGAGTAACTCTGGACTCCGTTCGTACTTACCCTGGTATTGGCAGAAACGAATATCCACCCCATAATAACCGCGACAGGCCGAGGGATGAGCACCCCACGGGCAGGGAACAACAGCCAGGGTCTTGAAGTAGGGAACAATGGTGCGATCGGGATCGCTGCGCACTTCCCCGGTGTCGACGATCTCTTCGGCGGTTACAATGACTCCCCGTCTGGCCCCCATTGCCCCAAATTCATCAGTGACCCCTCGTGTTCCCCAGGCCACGACATTACCCAGGGGATCAGCCTTTTGTGCGTGGATGATGGCCACATCAGCCCGCCAAGCCTGGACGACGGTGATCTTCTCTCCTGAAAAAGGGTCTTCGATAATTCTGAAATCCTTGGTGTTGTGTTTGACGATGTCAGTGCCAATGTTGCCCCGCACAGGAAGAAACGGAATTCCCAGAAAGCCGGCAAGCAGCGCGCTGGTAGCACCGAAGTTGGACAGGTCAAAGCGCTGAATATCTCCCATCTGGAACGCCCGGCGCATGGCATACGGTGCCTTGACGTGCCAGTTCATCGCCCACGCCAGGTGCAGCTCCTTGACACACCCGGCCCCCACCAGCAGATCGAGTCCCCCGGCATCGGTCGTTGCATTGAAGATAGAGAGGTCCTTCTTTCTCTGCCTGATGATTTCATGGGTCAAGGCCATGGGCACCATGATCTGGAAACCACCGTAGTAGAGTGAATCACCATCCTTCACGTACTGGGACACCGCATCCTTGAGGCTCATTCGCTTATCGCGAACCGACATTTCGTACTCCTCGACAAAAAAACACCAAACCGTGGCCACCCCATCCCATCGGGCCCGATGAAACCCCCCCGGGCGTCCTCGGGAACCCTCTCGGTCTTCAAGGAGACCGGCACGGACAAAGAACCAGATCATCACATGAAAGTGATGCTTGACTCAGGAAAGAGGGTTTCACCAGAAAAATGGCCGGAAAAGAATCATTCCTCTCCCGGCCAACCTTCTTTCACAACAGGAGCCTGAGGCTCACCTCTATTTGTCCACAATCTTTCGCTTGAGGAAAAAGCCTTCCGGGTCACACTTCTCGCGGAGGAGCTTCAGATCGTGTTCGGTGGGAATGGCCATTTCCTTGACATCCGGGGAAATGATCAGCTCGAAATCCACCAGTTCCTGGATGGCCTCCGGGCTCTTTCCCGGGAGGTATTCGAGGAGCGTCATCCGCCGCGAGTCCTTATCGAACCCAAAGAGCGCCTGATTGGTAATGACACGGTACGGTCCCGCGCCCATGACCCCGGCCTTGTGCCGGTAGTCCGGGGAGCCATCGCCATACCCGATGCTGGTGATGAAATCGACCTGCTTGACGAACCTTCTCTTTTCCAGGGCCATGATGGCGATGGTTTTTTCGCAGTTGGCAGCCATCGCGCCGGCGCCGCCGCTCCCGGGGAACCGGACTCTCGGCTTGAGGTAGGTGCCACCTTCGTAGGTTGAGCAGACATTCCCGTACATGTCAATTTGAGCCCCACCGATAAAGGCGTAGTCCGAATAACCCCTCTGAGTCAGTTCGAACACGGCACAAAGACCTTTAGCGAACACGGCCTTGCGGAACGCCCTGGTGTCACCTACGGACATGGGCATGCCCTGCTCGAGGATAGAAGCCAGCGAACCGGCCTCGAAGATCAGGTTGACATTGGGTGCGTGCGTCATCTGAGCATGCATGGCGGCGATGATCGGCAGCCCCGTGCCGACGAATACAATCGTGCTGTCTTCGAGCACTCTTGAACCTGTATAAGCAATCATTTCATAAGGATTGACATCGGCTAACGATACCATGACTGATTCTCCTTCGTGTAAGAGTCGGCTTGTACATCCCGGTCCATTTTAAGACAAAATGATCGGTTGCCCACCATCCCGTCTTCTGAGATCAATGAGCTTCTTGTGCGGCACAATCTTGGCGATGAAATCATCATAGGTATCGCAACCGAAGAAATACTCGTCGAAATAGGCCTTGAGCTTATCCTTGCTGCCGGTCTTGCGGAACTCATCACACATGCTGCGGAAGTAAAGGAAGTGTTCCATGTCAAACCAGTACTGACCATAAACGGCGCCCGGCCAGGAACCAAATTGCTGCTCGCAAACGGCATCCACCACCGGATAGGGAATTTCGGTCAGGTTCGGATAGCGGCGAATGGCCATATTGTCGAGGATCAACTCGGTGCTCATAATGGTATGCGCTGAAGCCTGGGCAATCTCCGGGCAGGTGCAGAGAGCGCCAAAAATGCGGGCGTTGCCGTAGATGTCGGCAGCCTGGACGTGGATAAAGCCGACATCCGGGTGGCAGGCCGGCAGGATATAGGTGTTGTCACCGCTGAACGGACACTGGATCATGGTACCGCGGTTCACCAGCTCCATGTCGGAGCCACCGTGGTCACGGACGGGAACAAAAGGGATGCCCATGGCCCCGGCCTTGAAGCGGACCGACATGCCATAGTTGGTGTAGTCGTCGATTTCAATCATTTGGTTGCCGGCAAGAAAGCGGAGCAGGGGCGCAATGCCGATTATTTCATAACCCCACCAAGCCAGCTCGATCCGTTTGATCGAGATATGTTCTGGGTAGGTCAGCATGGCACCGGCAATCCACTCGCAGCAAATAGAGTTTGACTGGAAAGAGAGGGTCAGGTCCTTGCCCCCTTTCTTGACGAGGTTCCAGACGAGGGCAGTGGGAACCCGGGTGTTGACAAAGCCGCCGACCCCGATGTTCATGCCATCCTTCACGAACCTGTCCACCGCCTCTTTGATGGTCATCCTCTTGTCAACAAGGCCTTTTTTCTTCGCAACCGCCGCCTTCCGCGCTTCCCTTGGAGTGGGGCCCCAGTACTCGAAATCGACCTTTCGTTTCTTTTGTTTCTCCATGGTCTCCTTGTCTACGATCGACCACCCAACAACTTTAGAATTCACTCCTGTTTCCATCAGCTGCTCCTCCTCGTTAGGTTTCCGTTTCACGATGCCACCCGTCGTCTTAATGCGTATTCAAGTGCCGACGGTATCCCACAAACGATTCCCCTTCGCATTCAACTTGCCACCGCTTTGACATAGCGTTGTCAGAGTCTGGTAGCAGTTTCCAGCCCTGATTGCCCCAACCGTCAGGTTTTTGGTTTCGGAAAGCCCGTAGGAACCGCCGGAACCCCCCGGCTTACTCGGAAGATCCCCGCGAAGAGCATGAAGAGCCACACGACAATTCTCGTGTTACTACTTCTCTGTCTTGCATTTTGGAGTGAATGGTGAGGATTTTCTCAGCTTTCACCAATACGAGGCAGGCCTTTTTTAGCAAAAGGTATTAGGACCTGTCAAACGTTTTCCATCACGCGAGGCGAGCTTTTCCGAATAGAATCGTCTTTTGCAGGCAACCTCTTGACTTTCACCTTTTATTCACCTATGCTTGATGGCAGCTCATCGGACTATCCCTCCCGTCTTCTCTCTCGGAGGGACGGAGGAAACAGCGGCGATTTTTGAAGGAGCATGGAAGATGGGACTGACCCCGGCACAGCAAAGAGTTTATCGGTTTGTCCGAGATTATCTGCAGGAACAGGGTTATTCGCCCTCTTACGAAGAAATTCGTCGGCATCTCGGCTTTCAATCCCTCAATGCCGTCTACAAGCATCTGAAGCAGCTGGAACAGCGGGGCTATCTCCAGAGCCTCGGGAACAACCGGAAACGCGCCCTGGAACTGCTGCCGCTGCACACCGGATCGCTGTCTCTGCCCTTTTTAGGGACAGTGGCCGCCGGGGCTCCCATTGAAGCCATTGAAGTGCCGGAAGCCGTCGAGGTTCCGGAAAGTTTTTTGGGAAGCGGGCAAAATTTCGCCCTGCGGGTACGGGGGGAGTCCATGATCGAGGAGGGCATCCGCGAGGGCGACATCCTGATCATCACCCGGCAGGCCCATGCGGAAAACGGGCAAACCGTGGTAGCCCTGGTGCGAGGAGAGGCCACGGTGAAGAAATTCTATCAGCAGGGGGAAACCGTCGAACTCCGACCGGCCAACCGCCACATGGAATCTCTTCATCTGGCGGCAGAGGAAGTGGAGATCGTAGGGCCCGTTGTCGGGTTGCTGCGTCATTACCGCAAGAGGGTCGGCGGTTAGGTGCCCTCCCCAGGTAACCTGGCAAGCATTTTGACCACTTTTTTGTCCACGAAGTCACACGAAGAAATCATTTTGTCGCTGGTTTCGCCGGTTCCCAGGCTGGAGCTCGTGAATGGGTGAGGCCCGAACCGGCAAAAGGTAACGTTTGTGGAAAGGCACATCGCCCATATCGATATCCCCGATTTCTGCGCAACCCTGGAAGAACTGCGCCGGCCGGAATTGAAGAAGCGTCCGCTGGTGCTGGCGGAACCGGGGCCACGGGCGATCACTCAGGGGGTTAACCGGCTTGCTCGCACCGAAGGCATCCGCGAAGGCATGCCGCTCGGTCAGGCACAACGGTCCTGCCGCCGCCTCCTGGTTATGCCTCCCGATGGTCGTTACTATCACCACCAGCATCAACATCTTATCGAGGTCCTGGGACGGTTCTCACCCCTGGTAGAAGGAGTCACCCCGGGACACTATTTTGTGGACCTTACGGGCACTCGGCGGCTCTGGGGCCCCTGCCCGGATGCAGCTTCCCGGATGAGCCGACAGCTGACCGCGAAGGAAAGGTTCGAGGCCCGGATCGGGCTTGCTGCCAACAAACTGATCAGTCAGGTCGCCGCCCGCTGCCTTCCTCCGGGTGATCTCAGCTGCATTTTCCCCGGCGGCGAAAGCGTCTTCCTCGCTCCCCTGCCGGTAACCGCGCTCCCCGGGGTGGGCTCAAAAACTTCTTCCCGCCTACTCGATTTCAATATCGAAACCATTGGACAGCTGGCCGCTATCTCAGCAGGCATCCTGGCCGGCGTTTTCGGCCGGATGGGCTCCCGCCTGCAGCAACTCGCCCAAGGGGTGGATACCACGCCAGTACTCCCCTTCCGGAAGATCCCCCAGCTGTGCGTGGTCCGCACGCTGGGGCGCGATGAGATCGACCGGGAGCGCCTGGAAGCCATGCTCTTTCAGCAGGCGGAAGAAGCAGGATGGCTGTTGCGCCGCCACAATCGCTATCCGGGACAACTGGCTCTCGAGATTCGCTACGCGGACGGGGTCACCGTTCGCCATCAGCACCCCCTTTCACCCATCACCGCTCAGGTCGACCAACGCCTGTTCCGTATGGCCCGTTCGGCCTTTGACCGCCTGTTCCGGCGGCGCATCGCCATCCGCCGCCTGGTGCTGGAACTCTCCAACTTCGCCATGCCCGCCCGACAGCTTTCCTTATTCCCATGGGAAGAAGCAACCCTCATGGAAGATCAGAAAATCCAGCACACCATCGATACGATTCGCCACCGCTTTGGCCGCCAGGCCATTGTATGGGGAAAAACCAAAGGGATGGCGGATGGCGGATTCTAAGAGCGGGGATACTCACAACTCAGTGCCCGCCCAAAAATAGAATTTTCTCCCACAAAGAACATGAACTGGTTTCTTCGTGTGACTTCGTGGATAACAAGGCGTTCAAAATGAGTGCAACCAGCTTCTGCCCAACTCAAAAATCACCCTCGGACACCCGACATCCGACATCCTTTGTCCACCTCCACGTGCATTCCCACTATTCCATGATGCAGGGAGTAAGTTCCGTCAACACCCTCTGCCAAAAAGCAGCGGAAGCAGGCTGTGAATACCTGGCCCTCACCGACACCAATGGACTCTACGGGTTGATCCATTTCCTGGAAGCAGCCCGCCGTCACGGTCTCCGCCCCATTGTCGGCGCCACCCTGCAAACCCATGACCATAAGGAAAACCGTACCTCGCCCCAGCCCGCTCCCTCCTCCTTCTTCCTTACGCCTCACGCCTCACGCCTTATGCCTCACCCTTCCCCCCTCACCCCTTACGCCGTCATCCTGGCCAAAACCCCCAAAGGGTACGAGCTGCTCACCGAACTGCTCACTCGGCGTCACCTCGACGAGAACTTCTCCCTCTTCCGAGACTTCCCCGAAGCCCGGCAACAGCTTGCGGTACTCAGCTCCCATCCGGACCTCATCAAGGGCTTGCGTTCCCGCGCCGAATGCTGGGTCGAGGTGGTGCCCGGACCCGTCAGCCGCCAGGCGCTGAAGCTGGCCAGGAGCCTGGGCATCCCTCCCGTAGCGACCAATGCGGTCTATTTTGCCGATCCCGAAGATTACGCCCTGCACCGCCTGGTGCGGGCCATTGTGCTCAACCTCACCCTGAGCAGCCTGCCCCCGGAAGCGGTCGTCCAGCCCGGCCAATGGTTGAAACCGGCCGAGGTGATGGCCGGGCATTTTCCGGATGCCCCCGAAGCCCTTGCCAATACGGTGAAACTGGCCGAAAGCTGCCACACCGCCTGGGATCATTTCCCTCCGGTTTTCCCGCACTACGCTGACCAGGACCAGGACCATCTTGCCCTCCTTTGGGACGAATGCCGCAGGGGAATCGCCTGGCGTTACGGAAAGAGCAACGCCATCCTCGAACGGCGCCTCGAAGAAGAATTGACCTTGATTCATGCCAAAGGTTACGTGGACTACTTCCTGGTGGTGGCCGATATCGTACGGCGGCGGCCCATTCACTGCGGCCGAGGCAGCGCCGCCGCGAGCCTGGTGAGCTATCTTCTGGGGATCACCCATGTGGACCCCATTCGTCACAACCTCCTTTTTGGCCGCTTTCTCAACCCCCAGCGAAAAGATCCGCCCGATATCGACGTGGATTTTCCCTGGGATGAGCGCGACGCACTCCATGAAGAACTGCGGCAATATTACGGGACTGAACGCCTGGCTGCGGTTGCCAATCATGTGGGCTTTGGGGCACGCGCCGCGGTGCGGGAGGTTGCCAGGGTCTATGGGATGCCGGCGGCCGAGATCAAGGAAGTCACGCGGCGGATGAGTTGTTACACGGCCCCGCCGGGCATTTTGCGGCGGGTGGCAAGCCATCCCAAATTCCGCAGCTACCCCCTCGACCCGCCCTGGCCGGAAATCATGCAGCTCGCCACTCGCCTGGAAGCCTTACCCCGGCATCTGGCCACTCACTGCGGGGGCATCATCCTGGCTCCGGACCGGGTTTCCCGGTATGTGCCGGTGGAACGTAGCGCGAAAGGCATCCATATCATCCAGTGGGAAAAGGACCAATCGGAAACGGCCGGTCTCATCAAGATTGACCTTCTCGGCAACCGCTCCCTGGCGGTCATTCGGGATACTCTGGCCGCCATCCGGAGCAGCACCGGCAAGGCCATCGACTATGCCCTGCTGAACCCGGTGGACGATCCCGCCACCCTCGAGCTGCTCCGTCGCGGCAACACCATGGGGGTCTTTTACGTGGAATCGCCCGCCATGCGGCAGCTGCAGCAGCGAACCGGATGCAGCGATTTCGACCATCTCGTCATCCACTCCTCCATCATCCGACCGGCCGCCAATCGCTTCATTCAGGAATACCTCCGGCGCCTCCACGGAGCCCCTTATGAGCCGCTCCATCCCCGTCTCAAAGAGCTCCTGGCGGAAACCTACGGGATCTTGGTCTATCAGGAAGACGTGGTCCGGGTAGCCATGGCGCTGGCGGGGTTCAGCTGGGGGGATGCCGACGGTCTGCGCAAAGTGATCAGCAAGAAAAGTCCCGAACAGCTCGCCGACTATCACCAGCGCTTCCTTGATGGATGTCGGCGGCGGGGCATCGCCGATGATGTGGTGACGGCGGTCTGGGAGATGTTCCTCTCGTTTGCGGGCTATTCCTTCTGCAAGCCGCACTCGGCCTCGTACGCCCTCGTCAGCTTCAAATCGGCCTATCTCAAAGCCCACTACCCGGCTGAATTCATGGCAGCCGTGATCAGCAATGGCGGCGGCTACTACAGTACCCTTGCCTATATCTCGGAAGCTCGGCGGATGGGCCTCACCGTGTTGGGGCCGGACGTCAACGCGAGTGACTGGCCCTATCGGGGCTCGGGAACAACCATCCGCATGGGATTGCAGCAACTCCAGCATCTTCACAGGGATGTTCTGCAGGGCATCATCGAGGAGCGAGAGCGCCATGGGCCGTTCAAAGGCCTCGAGAATTTCCTGCAGCGGACGGCACTCACCCCGGCCGACGCCGCGGTCCTGGTCAAGAGCGGCGCCCTGGATTCCCTGGCTGAAACTCCCAACCCTGAGCTCCAGGATCTGGCGGCCGAGAGCCAGGACCTTCTTGGGGACTCCGGTTCCTGCCTTTTTTATGGACAAGCTCCAGGAGCTAATAATCCGCAGCCGCCGGCACTGCTCAATCGCCCCCGGTTGCTGTGGTTTGTGGAAGCCTGGCTCAACAGGAAGGCCGCCTCGCGGAGCAACGGGCAACAGACCTGCATGGGCTTGAGCTCTCGCTCTCACCCGGCCTTTTCGGTGCCTCCCCTGCCAGATCTGTCCTGCACCCGCCAATGGCAACAGGAAATCGAAACCCTCGGCCTGGTCCTTTCCGTACACCCGCTGGCCATGTGGGAACCCGCCATGCAAAACCTTCTCCAACGCCCCGTACCGGCATCGAGGCTGGCACAGGTTGTGGGAAAAAGGGTATGGGTGGCCGGCTGGCCGATCACCCGCAAGGAAGTGATGACCCGGGAACAGGAACCGATGGAATTCTTCTCCTTCGAAGATCAGACGGCTATCTATGAAACCGTCTTTTTTCCACGGGCCTTCCGACAGTTCTGCCAGGAATTGGATATGGAACGAGCTTATCTGCTGTACGGACGGGTGGAAAGTGAGTTCGGGACCGTCAGCCTGAACGTCGAGCGCGTCCGCAAGCTTCACCCCTTGGAGGCCGTTCAGAAATAATGCCCTTCGACCGCTTTTTCATCCACGAAGCCACGTGAAGAAAGCACTTTGTAAGCTCCGTGAGTTTCGCGGTGAAAACCACAGGAAATGAGAGTGCCTTACGAGGCAGGCACGTAAGGTGAGTGAGGCGCATTATCATAGTGGACCGCCAGCCAGATGGTTTTCTCCGCCGGCTCGGTCCATTCCACCCGATGCTTCCTGTGGGCCGGGATATTGAGCCAGTCGCCGGGCTTCAGCACGACCACTTCAGCGGCATCGTCAAATCGCAGTCCGGCGCTTCCGCTAAGCAGCAGCACCCACTCGCTCCGGTCCTGATCGTACCAGAACCCGGCTGGCGAGGAGTGCCCTTCCGAAACGATGCGTTCGACCTTCACCGCTCCCGTCGTGACAATCTCGTCAAACCGCTCATCCGCAAGATCGGATGGTATCCGGGCAAAAACGTTTCCTCGTTCCATCATACCCAATCTCTTCAAGCTTTTCCCAAACCGCCATGACCTCGAGGTCCCTGTGGCCGGGAAACCGGGATGACGAAGCAAAGGCGGGAACCCTTTCCCAGCCCTTGGCTTTCAGCCCAGATCCGGCCGCCATGCATCTCTACGAACCCCTTTGTCAGCGCCAGCCCCAGACCGGTACCTTCAAAGCGTCGGGAAATGGATGAATCGGCCTGTTCGAAGGGGTTGAAGATTCGCTCCAGATCTTCCTCGCTGATCCCTACTCCGCTGTCCGCGACCGTCACTTCAATGAACCCAACGTCCCTGAACATCTGCTGGGTAACCGTCTGGCCAAGATCAAGGCGCTTACCGCCGCTTGTCACCAACCGCCCGTCAACCCAGGAAATGCGGTTCGCTCTGAGCTGAACCGAACCGCCCTCGCCGGTGAATTTGGCGGCATTGTCGAGCAGATTGAGCAGGATTTGGGTGAGCATCCGTTCATCGGCGACAATGGTTTCGGGAACGCCATCAGCTCTGAGGGACAGGTCGAGGCTCTTCCTCGAACCCTCATCCCGGATCATTTCCAGGCTTCTTTCAAGGAGCGGAACCAGGTGGATTTCACTGAGCCGTATATCGAGTCTGCCTGATTCAACCTTGGTGATGTCAAGGATGTCGTTGATGATGGACAGCAGGTGCTGGCTGCTCTGGAGCGAAAGCGTCAGAAACTGCCGTCCCTCTTCGTTCAGTCTGCTGTCAGGATCGTCAACGACCAGTTCCGTGAAACCGATGATCTGGTGCAGCGGAGTCCGCAGCTCGTGGCTCATGTTTGCCAGAAACTCGCTCTTGGCACGGTTACCGGCGTCTGCAGCTTCCTTAGCCCTCAATAAGGCATCCTGCATTCGCTGCCTGGCAATGGCCGCACTGAGCATGTCTGCCGCGGCCTGCAGGCTGTCCCGTTCGGCATCGGTCCACTGCCGCTCACGCCTGCCGTCCTCCAAGCTCAGCACGCCCCACAGGGAACCCTCGACCATGATCGGGACGCCGGCAATCGATTTGATGGTATGCGCCTCATACATGCCTTTCGCGGGTTCTTCCAGGTCACGGACGTGCGCCGAGCAGACTTCCCCTCTTTGGAGCTTTTCGATGGAAGCGCCCAGCCCCGAGTCATAGACGCTGAATTTACGCCATTTCGGATTGTTCATGGTCGCGTTACAGCCGGGCGCAACCCACTCCTGCCGAAGGAGCCCCATCAGCACCCCGCGCTCATCGACGTGCCTTTCAAACACTCGCAGGTGACTCACTCCCGCCGCCTGTCCAATCTTGGCCAGAACCTCCTGAATGACTGCGCTCCATTCGGTCGAACTCAGGAATCGCTGGGCGGCAAGACGGACACTCTGGAGGATGCAGTCTCTTTGCCGCAGCGCTTCCGTCATGCTGTTGAACGAGGTAGCCAGACTTCCCACTTCATCCCCGCTCTCAACCACCGCCCGCACCGACAAGTCACCCGCGGCGACTCGCTGCACAACCTTTTGCAGGCTCAGAATGGGTTTCACCAGCTGCCTGGCATAGATGAAAGAGGCCACCAGACTGAGCAGAATACAGAGCACGGCCAGCAGGCCCGTCCGGCTATAGACTATTGCCACACTTCGATCATAGCTTTCGAGAGAGAGCCCCACATGAATCCAACCCCACTGGAGGCCCGAGTAGTCGAAAGGAGTCGAATAATGGAAGGCACGGCGATTGAAAAGAGAAACAACAGCAATGCCGCTGGTGGCGACCCGCCTCTCAGGTCGCCATTCCCCCGGCAAATCCGTCTCCACTCGCCACCCCTGATGGTCATGAAGGAGCGAGAAGCCATCGTTGCGTGTAATCACCAGATAGTCGATGGTTGGGTCACCGGCCAACATTCGAATGCAATGGTCCACGACACTGCCGAAGTCCTCGTTGACGACCGCCCCGGCCACCACATCCCACAACGATACGGCAACACCGTGAGCCTTGGAGTTCAGGTTCTCAATAAAGGTTTGCTGCTGTTCAGGGATGATCACCGTGACAAAGAACAACACGGTGGCAATGGTGACCAGCCATGACAGCAGGGCCGTTTTGAGAGTTACCCCCATGCCTTTATGTTTCATCCTTTTCGTTTGCCTCGCCTTCCGTTTGCGGGGGAACCTGGCCACCGCTACCTGCTGAAGGGCTAGGATGGTTGAGACAGTTTCTCAGTCATTCTTTCCATCCCTGGTGCCTTTGCTTGAGGCGAAGAACCGGCTGTGATCGCTCAGCAATTGCAGAGCACTGTCCAGGCAGGAAACGGGGTGTACCTCAAGTCTCTCACACTGAAATATCGTCAACACCTGGTGGCCAGCCGGGGTTGTGTGGATCTTGTCAATCTCGGCCAGAAGCTTTTCTTTGGTAGGCTCGGTGTAGTCTTTACGAAAGCAGGACATGGAAGGCACGACTTCCGGCGATAGCGCAAGCACCTTCAACTGTCGGCCCACCTGGGGGTTCAACTCGCTCATCGTCTCGAAACCCCGCCGGGTAACCACACACGCATCGCTCTTTCGGAAGAACACCGGCAGAACCGCTTGCGAGACCTTGTTGACGTGAGCCACTCGGCCACAGAGCTCCACGCTGCGGGGAAGTCCGCTTTTCGCCAGGGTTACGTCAAGCCAGGTCGGCGCCAGGCTTGTTCTGGGGTTCCGACAGAAAATCAGACTGCGCCCGCGCAGATCGCCGACTCCTTTGATACCGCTCTCCTGATGCACCAGGAGTACATACTCCTCCGTGACACGTCCTTCGCTGGCGCCCAGGATGAAGGGGCCGGTCAGGACATCTTTGCCCAGTTTCCAATATTCGGCGGTGAGCAGGCTCACGGCATCGACCCGCTTCTCGCGCATGGCATCAGCTATGCCCCCCATACCGTGGAGGATGAAGGCCTCCGGGTCAACCGGAATCCCTCGGTCCTGGCCGAGCGCTCGAGCCCACACTCTTAGCGCGGCTTTGGCGTCGCTTTCGGGGACTTCGGGGAAGAGACTGCTGGAGGCAAAAGCGAAGCGGAGGGGAGCCGTAGCGTTATCGTCAGAACGGATATCACCCGCAACAAGCAGCGTCGCCACAACCACGAGAACCGGCAGGAGGGCTGGCAGACAGGTCCAACCCTCTCGCCATGCCCTATTCGAAACTTGACTGCCTCCAATCATTCGAATAGCCCCTTCTTCTCCCTCCCAACCCCGGAGCGGTTCCCTCTGCCTTCCCTGCAAACGGTGAAGCAACTGGCCCTCATCTCTCAATGAACGGCCTGCACCTGCTTCATGATTTCCGTGCCCACTACCAGCTTCAACTGGGACTGCAGGGCGACATGGTCGTAGCGCGTCTTGAAGTGCTGGGCGGACATTAAGGCTTCGATTATCTGGGCGCGGATGACCTTCTCCGTTTCGACCAGTTCATGCTGGTAGGCCCGAATATTCAAATCTCGATTCTCCTGCGCCGTTTGCATGGCATCGAGGGTTGCCTGGTGAGATTTTCGAGCAGCATCCAGACCAAGGATGATGTCTCTAATCTGCAGCCCGATACCTTCTTTCAGGAGAAAGCCCTCCTCATTGATCTTGTCCAACCGGGCACGGGTTTCTTTTACCTTATGGTAGGTCAGAAAGCCGTCAAAGAGCGCGATCTCCACCCCTATGCCGACACTCCAGCCCTCTTTGTTGCGATCGGTGGCCAGACCGGCGTTATAGTCATTCCACCATTTGTGGAGCTCACCCGTAACGGCAAGCTTCGGATAATAACCACTTCGGGCTGTTTTGACAGCCCCTTCCGCGGCTTGGATCCCGGCCTCCAGCTTGTTCCAGTCAGGGCTGAACCGATACGCAGTACTGACAAGGTCGTCCAGGTTCTCAGCCGCAGGTTCGAAAGGAACTTCGCGATCGGTCGGCTTGACGCTCGCGTTCCACGGCAAGCCCATAGTATTGGCCAGAGCCGCCTGGGCCATTTCCTCATTCTTTTCCAGCAGAGCCACGGCGGAACACAGGCTTTCCACTATCACCTTGTTGTCCAGGTAATCGGTCTTCTTCACCGCCCCGGAGCCTTCCTTATACATGGTTTCGGTCAGGCTCAGGGTGGTCTGCATCCGCTCCAGCGTGTCCTTCCCGAGCTGGTGAAGCTGCCGCGCCAACACACCCCCAAAGTACAACCTCGTGACACTATCACTGATCTCGAGATCGGTTCGCCTGGCCTCCTGCTTGACAGCTTCGAGCCAGCCCCGGGCCTGGTCACGCAACCCCTTGCGCATACCGCCGTCGTAGAGCAGCCAGGTGGCATTCAGTGATACGGTATAGGAGTCGGGATCGAGCAGTTTTACATCCTGGGCAGGCACCGGCATGCGGCCTGCCTGGGTGGTGATCGTTTGACCGGGATAGCTCACCGGCATGCGGACATCCTGGGGCGGAAACCCCGGGCCGAAAGCATTGGCCGGGATTGTCACGTTCGTCGCCCCACCGGGAACGGTGATTGACTGGGCGGCAACGGGTATGTCCCTGGCCGGAAACAGGAAGTTAGGCGCCTCGCTCGTGTGCAAGTAGGAACCCTTCACGCTCACCTGCGGCCAGTAACCGGCCAGCGCCTGTCGGTGCTGAGCCTCCGCCATGGCCACGGCAAATTGAGAAGCCGGTCTCCGGCGATTGTTCTCCATGGCAATCTCCAGGCATTGGTCCAGACCCAACTCCTGCAAGATGCCCGCTCCTTTTTTGGTGTCCTCCGATTTGGTTGCAGTATTTCCGAGTACCGCTCCGGGCAACGCCCAGAAAAGAGAACAGGCGGCAAACGCCAGCAGCGTAGTTCGGACGACTCTCGCCATCCTGCGGGTGCTCATACAGAACCTTTCCTCACCGGCGTTCACTGGACGCACGCAACCCTTTTGCTCAGAATACGCCCGGTGAAAAACTATCCCGAAACCGGGTTCGACTGTTACCTCGCGAAGGCGGGGCTTCATAGAGTACTTTTCAGGCTGCGTGGCCTATCCCGGGCTTGGCACGGACACGGTCTGCGGCAAGTACTGCCGGATCAGCCCTTCGGCCCTCCCGGTGGCTGGCAAACAAGGATGACGAAGCGAAAGCGCACCTTCATCCCAGACCCAAATTCTCAGCCCGGATCCGTCCGCCAGTGACGATAGTCCCTGAACAGAGCAGCAACGGCACTCCAAGGTGGCACTCTCGCTCATCGTGAACCGAGGGGTGTGATGAACACCCCTTCACACTTCCTCCCGGTCGCCCAGATACCCCTTGACCGCCTCCATGAATGGTTTCAGGGAGAAGGGTTTGCTGATGTAGCCGGAACACCCGGCCTGGTAGGCTTGCTCCTGGTCTTTCTTCATGGCATAGGCGGTCAGGGCCACCACCGGAATGTCCTTGATGGCCGGATCTTCTTTGCGGTTACCACAATCTCCATATTCAGATCATTGTCTTCAATGACGAGAACGGTCTTCGTTGCCATGGTTGCCACTGACTTCCCGCAAGAACTTCCTTGTATATGATATGTCCGTCCAGTATTTTCCTGACGCTTCTCGCCAGATCCTGCATGACGAAAGGCTGCGTCACACCCCCAGACCGAGGCGGGCACGGACTGACTTCCCAAAATCCATTGCTGGATCAATCGGTTGCTTTCGCACAACACTTGAATTCCATTCGGTTGCGATATCATCATGAAATCCTGCACCGCTCATGATCCGTCCCGCCCAGTCCCGACATGGTGTGCGCTACTAATCCCTGGCATCTTTCCACGAACTGTCCTTCTCTGCCACGGCAAAAGGCCGACCCGGCCCGGTCCGGTAGGACCGGTCGGGCCTCGATGGGACATGGGTGTTCACCCCGTCAGGGAAAATTTCCAGGCACAGAACCATTCTTCCGGATGGGCGTCGGGAGGGCAGCCGACACATTCAGTCTGAATGCGGGAGTCAATGGCCCAGGCAAAGTATGGGTATTCCACCATCCCGGCGGATTTGCAGGGGTAATCGGGTAGACCACGGCGTTTGCGGGCGGATTGCACCCGGCAGTCGTCCATTCGGAAGATGAAGGAATGCTGATCGACCTCGTGAATGGACTGCCGGTTGATGCGCGCATACATGCGAAAACCCAGAGCGCTTTTGAGACCCTCAAGGCCCGGGGCCTGGGGCAGGCCCAGCACTTCCTTGATGCGCAGGGCTTCATAAGGAGAAAAGCGCGACCAGCAGGTATCGTTGCAGCGTTTGGCAGTGTCCATGCCAAAGCGGCTTTCAACGGCCTGGAACCATACTCCATCATTGGCCAGCCAGTTGACCGAAATCGCGTCGAGCAGTTTCAGCAGATCTTCCCTGGACATCTGCAGCAAGCTCCTGGGAACGCCGTCTTCTACTTCAAACCCAAAGACGCCTGCCATGCGTTTGAGGATGATCCCCCAAGCCGCCTCCCCGGCTTCCGCTTCAACCGCTAGCGCTCGTTTCATCCCCAACTGGTGCTCAACCTCACGAAACCAATAGCCGTAATGCACCAAGGTGCGTCGAAAGCCTTCCATGACCCAGGGCACCAACTCTCGGTGCGACAGGTTGTCGAGAGATACCGGCCAGCGACCTTCGGACATTGCTTTACTCCTTTAAATTCAATGGGAAATGGGCATGAAAGGAATGGCGAGAACTCGCCGGCCGGAATGAGGCAAACCTCAATCCATGCGGAGAACTGCCGGTTTGCTTGTTTTTCAAACTACAACAAGGCTCCCTTTGAAATCAAGCGAAATGGGAGTTCTGGGTAGGGCAATTGCACGAAATTCTGCTTGACAGAGTGATTTTTTTGGTAGCCTGATTTTTTCTGTGGATCATAAATCCAACCACAGAGACACGGAGGCACGGAGGGGAATAGTTTTGCCCGGCTGGGAGACGACGGCCGGGCAAAAAAGGAATCTCCTCTATGCCTCCGTGTCTCCGTGGTTCGGTCTGGTTGCGGCTCTCCCCCGCTGTGGGAATTTCATGCGATTGCCCTGGAGTTCTGGGGAAAAGAAGAGGGACTCTCGGGAAGGGCAGGAATTAAAACCACCGTGCAGATGGCCGGAAAGGTCCGAACAGCGGTACAGGAAAGTAACATTCCCTGTGGCGTGGCTTATAGCCCAGATTGGGGTTTTCCATGCGACCGCTG
Source organism: Syntrophobacteraceae bacterium (assembly GCA_033812955.1). Taxonomy (GTDB): domain Bacteria; phylum Desulfobacterota; class Syntrophobacteria; order Syntrophobacterales; family Syntrophobacteraceae; genus JADGQM01. Next base: position 32,913 of record JAPXSS010000014.1, read on the forward strand.
TTCCGGATTCCCTCGACCGAATCGATGAAATAGTACCCAAACTGGCAGGCATCGTCGAAACGGATTTCATCAAAAATGAAGAACTCCGCTTCCCGCCCGAAAAAGGCCGTGCCGCCGATCCCCGTGAACTTCAGACAGGCTTCGGCCTTCTGCGCAATGTAGCGGGGGTCTCTGGTGTAGCGTTGCTTGGTGACCGGGTCGACCACATTACAGATCATGGTTAGGGTCGGGACCGCCCTAAAGGGATCCATAACCGCAGTCGTTGCGTCCGGAATGATCAGCATGTCACTGGCATGAATAGCTTGCTACCCACGGATGCTCGAACCGTCAAAGCCATACCCGTTTTCAAAGTCGGATTCGCTCAACTCTTCGATGGGATTGCTAGAATGCTGCCAAGTACCGACAAAATCCAGGAATTTGAAATCCGGAGTCTCTCCTGGCCGTTGCGACTATTTTGTCGTTGCATTGCACAGGCCGATTTGCCTATCATTTCCCTTTGTCAACCCCGAGGATCAGCCATGCACTACCTTGCTATCATCTACAAACACGACCGGCCCGAAGCCGCGAACCTGGCACAGAAACTCCGGGTCTGGCTCGAGACCCAAAAGATCGCAGTCTTCTGTGAAGAGAATATCAACGACTCCGACCTTCTCTGCAGCTATCCCCGCATCGCTATTCCGGAAATGGTGGATGCCGTGGTGGTGCTCGGCGGAGACGGCACCTTCCTGAGCGTTGCCCGATCTCTCGAAAACCGCTCTACCCCGTTGGTTGGAGTCAACCTCGGGGGTCTGGGATTTCTTACCGAAATCAGCAAAGCCTCGTGCTTCCAGGAACTCAAGGAGATTCTCGACGGCCGGTTCGAAATCGAGGAACGGATGCGCCTGCAGGTTGTCATCCGGCGCAACGGTGAGGACATCTTCTCGCAGAGCGTCCTGAACGACGTGGTGATCAGCAAAGGAGCTCTGGCCCGCATCCTGGACCTCAAGACCGCCATCGACGGGCACTACCTCACCCACTACCGGGTGGACGGCCTCATTGTCTCCACCCCAACCGGTTCCACCGCCTATAATCTGTCCGCCGGGGGGCCGATTGTCTATCCAACCACCAACGCCATCATTCTGACCCCAATCTGCCCTTTTGCCCTCACCAACCGGCCCCTCATCCTGCCGCCTGAGGCCACCATCCAGGTGGGACTGAGTGAGATGGTCGAGCACGTGACCCTCACCTGTGACGGCCAGGTCGGCTGTGCGCTCGATCTTGACGATATCATCCTCATTTCCGCGGCACCCACCCCCTTGAGGTTGATCAAATCCCCATCCACCCACTACTTTACGATCCTGCGGACAAAGCTGAAGTGGGGACAGTTTTAGAAGAGCGAACCGTAGAACCGGGGAAGGCTGACTTGTAGTTGAGGAATGTTCAAGGAATCCACTAATGCTATCCAATGATGGGACATTCGTTGTTCGCTCTCTTCCGGAGGCTCCTTCCTAGAGCGCCCGCATCCATTCTGGCTTCAAGGGCACCACTCCCTTGATGGCGGCATCAATGGCCTGCAACGCTCGATCCTTGCCGGATGGCATCTTCACTTTGAGCGGCAGATAATTGGAGGCATGATTGGCGAGAAAAAGGCCCCGCGTCATGTGAGTATGACTCAGCAGTTCGTGCAGTTCCTGCATCAGCTCCGTTTGCGTCAAGAGCTCATACTGCCCTTCCTCCACCTTTCGGCCCAGCTCGGTATTGGGAAGAATCATCAAGGTGAGAACGCCAACGTAGGTAGGGTCCATCGCCGAAAGCACCGCCCCGGTCGCTCGCGCGTGAACCAGAGAGCGCTCACGGCCGGCAAGTCCCAAGAGCACGGTGACAGACAGCTTAATGCCGACCTCCCGGATTCTCTGCCCGGCTTCGATCATGCGCTCAGGAATGACCCCTTTCCTGACCTCGCGCAAGACTTCTTCATCACCGCTTTCCAGGCCAAGATAGACAATGCCCAACCCGAGTTCCCGCAGTTTCCTCAGCTCCTCGGGGGTCTTTCGCAGAACACTCTTGGCATTCCCATATAGCCCGACCCTGGTGATCCACGGGAGTTCCTTCCGGATACTGGCCAGGATCCGGACCAATCTGGTCTGAGGCAAGATCAGAGCATCGCCGTCGGTCAGGAACACCCGCCTCAGAAAAGAGAGATTCCTGGCAGCATAACGGATGTCCGCGTCGATCACGGCGTCATCCTTAAAGCGGAAACGCTGGCCTTTGTAAGTCCCGCAGAAAGTGCATTTGTTGTGCGAACACCCCACCGTAACCTGGAGCAGGATGCTGTCCGCTTCACTGGGTGGGCGAATGATCACTCCCTCGTAGTGCATGCCATCCATATCGTGATCGGTCCTTTCGATAGAGTGCATTCCAGCAGAGTTCCCCATCATCATAGCCTGAACTGACCACTCTCTGACCGCTGTCGAAACCTTCGCCCGAGAAAAAGGCCTCTCCTTTGCCGACTATTCCGTGGAAGACACTCTGGGACACTCTCTGCATAGGGTGTGTCTGTGGTCGTTCAGGGGCGTTACCTGGTTCCCTTACGAGCTCTCAGGGACAGCTCGACAGGACTGTGGTTGTGGGTGAGAGCCTGGGAACGAGCGAAATAAATGAAGGCAGATATATCCTTCTTAAGGGCCTACCTCGTGGGGAACCGTGATCAAAATGAGGGGAAATTGCCTCAGGAAAGTCTTTACGGCCCAATTGGAAACCTCGGTGGGGGAAGGAGAGCGGGAGGCCCCGCCTGCACCATTGCGGATGCAGTCGAAGCCTTCCCGCTGCCCATGAGCCCCTCCCTTCCCGCTCCCCGTGGTGCTCCAGGAAACCACGGTGAGCACTTGGCGAGGGGCTCATGGGTTCAGCCGGCCGTGCCACAACCGGCTGCTGTGATTCTCATCAGCCACTCAATGGCTGCTTGCCCGGCGAACTGTCCCAGCCGCTACTTCGACGTCGCATTGCCGGTCCAGCTCGGCCGCAGGTAAATGAACCAGTACATGCCGCCCACCATCAGGGCACCGCCGATGATGTTGCCGATGGTCGCCGGAATCAGAT
>JAPXSS010000015.1:0-14022 GCA_033812955.1 Syntrophobacteraceae bacterium
TTTCTGACCTCTGAAGCTCCCAATCTGGCTCTTACGTCAGGTCAGCAAATACAAAACACGGGGTTTCCGGATGGACACGAGCTTGGCCCATACCAATTCTATCACCTCCTTCCCTTGATAAACTGCGCTCTGCCGGAGGCAAAGCGTGATTCCTGGAGGCGCCGTCACGCTTTCTCGGTGCTTGCACCAAACCATTCGTCACCAGCGGTCACTGGCCTTCTGAACCCACGATTCCGGTGCTCGCCGGCTACGCCATCACTGCGCCGTCCGAGATCTCCATGTAAAACAGGTGTAGTGAATATGACAATATATACTAACCCGCACCGCGGCAGGAATGATGCTGGGGCGTGAACCTGCCGGGTGAAGAGAGACCGCTATCCCTCTCCTTTGCCCAACAGGCTGAACCTCGATCTTCAAAGACTCACCCAAGGTGTGCTAGCAATGCCTTTCTCTGAAATGGCCGAGATGACTATTCAAGGATGTCGCGAATCTCTTCTTCCAACACATTTTCACTCACTTCGCGAACGATGGAAAGCTCCTTCAACAAAAGTCCCCTGGCAGTGTCGAGCATCTTCCGCTCACCAAAAGACAGCTCCTTGTCCCCCTTGAGAACGGTCAAGTCGCGCAATACTTCAGCCAGTTCGTAGATGGAACCCGTTTTGATCTTCTCCATGTATCCCCGGTAGCGCCGGTTCCAGGTACCGCCATTGATGGAGATTTCGCGCGTTTTCAAGATCTCGTAGACTTTCGGGATATCACCGAAATCAATGAGTTCCCGCAAACCCACGGAGGTCGCGTTGGGGATGGGGATCATGATCTTCATACCGTTTTCGAGAATGCGCATAATGTAATATTCCTGCTTTTTACCCGCGATATTTCTCGTTTCGATAGACTCGATCTTGCCAACCCCATGGGCGGGATATACTACCAAGTCACCGATTTTGAACATTATTTCCTCCAGACCCCCGGATCTCTCAAGGGATTGTTCAAGCCTAGAATCAAGATAGGGTATTGTACCACCAATCACAACTCATTTAAAGAGTGAAAAAATACCCTCTTCCCTGAGTGACCGTTGCGACGACCCTGAAGCTAGACCGGTTCGAAGCGAGCCGCCGAAGAGTCCACCGTCCGGCTGTAGGACTGTCCCCCAAGGTCCCGGAAAGCCTTTCTTGAAATATCACTTTGGCCGCAATACGATGGGGACTAGCAGAAGTCTGGGGCATTCTCGCCCATCCGGGCAAGAATCTTCTGCAGTGCTACCCGCAACCAACCGAAAGTCCAGGCCGCTTCTGATCTGTTACCTCGGCTCTGCACCAGGAGTTCCCGCGCATGGTCCCCAGTAAACACGGTGACATTTCAGCTTTGGTATTCTTGGATGAGACCAGGAGGGCTATTGGCTTGATAAACCGCCTTCGGCGGTTTACCGGGAGCGGCGTCTAAAGGATTCACACTGACAGTCCGCCTTCGGCAGGCGGCAGAAGAGGCGGATCGTCAACTAGTATGAGAGGGAAAGCAGCAAGAATCAGGGTGACACCCCAGGAGAGGCATCATTTCGGTTGAAATGGTTCATGGCTTGCTCCATACCCTCCGCCACGACAGTCCGGATTGCCTCCGCGCCGCGCGCTTCGGCCTCGGCCAACACCCGTACCTGGTCCGGGTAAGGGAGCTGAAGCACGTAAGCTTCTACAGGCTCACCATGAAGAGGCCGACCAATACCGACCTTCAACCTGGCAAAATTCTGGTCTTCCAGGTGTTCGATGATAGAGGCAATGCCCCGGTGACCGCCAGTGCCTCCTTTCACCGCCAACCGAAGCCGCCCGACGGGAAGATCAAGATCGTCATGAATCACGATCAGCTGAGCGGAAGGGATCTTAAAATAGCGCAGCATCTGGCCAACGGCCTCACCGCTGCGGTTCATATAGGTTAGAGGTTGGAGAAAAAACACCTTTCTGCCGGTGATGGTGGAAACACCCCATCGACCAGGAAATTTACGCTCCTCCAGAGTTGCCGCAAAAGATTGCACCAACCGATCGAGGACTCGAAAGCCGACATTGTGCCGGGTAGCTGCGTAGTTTCTGCCGGGATTTCCCAGACCGACAACTGCAACTATTTCCTCCATCAATTCCCCTTGCCGGCCTGCTATCCCGAATGAGAGGTCTGCGTAAAGCGTTCTGGTTCCTGCCTCAAGGCAGCCACCGAGGCGTAACGGATTGCAGGCACACCAAAGACCCTCCCTCCTCTCTCAAGGCGGGAATCCGTCATGTGCGAAAGCCCTGTCGCTGCGGCATTGATCGCTCCTCTACCTCCCTGCCGCTGTAGCAACGAGCGCTCCTGCCGCCTTCAAAACAACGCCTCCAAATTGGAAGCAGCAGGCGGCGGGATCACCCTCGATGAAGGCTGCAAGGGAATTCTCATTTCCAAACTGGAGCCTGAAAGATGACGGATTAAGGGTCTGGGAATCAGCGGCAACGGCCGAGGAGTTCAAGGGAAAACCCGGTGCCTATTCCTCTTCCGACGGTTCCTCCGCCTTGGTCATCTCTTCAGGGACCGCTATGGCGACTACTGCCGTGGTCCTATCATCCATCAACTCGAAGGGGACGCGATTGATCAGGTCCCCAACGTGCACCGATGATCCAAGATCCATCTCGCTGACATCGATGTGGACTCTTTCCGGGATCTCCCCAGGCAGGCATCGCACTGAAAGGGTACGCCGGATGAGGTTGAGGATCCCACCCTTTTTCTCGCCGATTGACTCCCCGTCCAGTTCTACCGGGATTTCCACCAGGATCGGCTGATCCAGCGGGACTTCATAGAAATCCACATGGAGAAACCGGCGGCGGACCGGATGAGTCTGGACTTCCCGAATGAGTGCCTGTCTCATCTGCCGGTTCTCACCCTGGCCAATGATCAGGCGGATCAGCTTGCTTTCCTCACCCATATCGCGGAGAAGTTTCAGCAGCGACAAAGCCGGTACTGCCAGCGGGAGAGGGTCGGTCTTGGGGCCGTAGAGAATCGCCGGAATCGTTTCCGTCTGCCGCAAACGCCGTGCCGGCCCCCTTCCAATTTTCGTTCTTAGCTCAACCTTCAGATCAACATCCATGGCAATTCATCTCCTTATGGGGGTCATGCCGGTCATTCCGGTGCGAAAAGCGCACTGACCGATTCCTCGTCATGTATGTTCTTGATGACCTTCGCGAGTATAGGTGCGATGCTCAGGGTCCGAATCTTGCCAGAGCGGGTGGCTGCCTCGGAGAGCGGCACAGTATCGGTGACGGTCACGGTCCTCAGGGGGGAGGATTCCAGTTGCTCAATGGCGAGACCCGAAAAAATGCCGTGCACACAGCAGGCATCAACAATGGCGGCACCCGCCGCCGTCGCCCCTTCAGCGGCCCGCAGCAGCGTGCGGCCAGTGTCCACCATATCATCCAGGATGATCACCCGCCGTCCCTTCACCTCACCAACAATGCGCGAATAGGGCAGGTCGGTGGTACTTCGATGATCCACAATAGCCAGGTCCACTTCCAGGCAACGGGCAAACTCCCTGGCTCTGCCGACCCCTGTCGCGTCAGGAGCCATCACTACCTCATCGCCCCGCAGGTCCCGCTTGACCTCCTGCCAGAAAATCTTGGTCCCCGGAATGTGATCCACGGGAATCTTGAAGAAGCCGCCGATCTGGTCTGCGTGTAGATCGATAGCCAAAAGACGGTTGGCCCCGGCAGCGGTCACCAAGTCGGCCACCATTTTGGCGGCAATGGGTACCCGGGGCTTTTCCTTTTCATCCTGTCGACCATAACCGTAATAGGGAGTCACGGCTGTCACCCGGCGCGCCGAGGCTCGTTTCAGGGCATCGATCATGACCAGGAGCTCCACAAGATTCTCATTCACCGGCGGGCAGGTGGACTGCATCACAAACACGTCCACCCCCCTCACGCTTTGCTGGATCTCAACGCGGACTTCCCCGTCGCTGAACCTGCCCACGAGCATCCGTCCCAGCTCCAGGCCGGCGAATCCGCAAACCTTCTGCGCCAGATCCGGTACCGAATTGCCCGAAAAAATCAGCAGGCGGTCTTTCATCATCCACTTCCTGCGATTCCCTTTTGGGAAGGCCAAAAGCTGGTGGATTTCGGTCTAAAACCCAAAGAAACTGGCTGGGGTGGGAGGATTCGAACCTCCGAGTGCGGGTTCCAAAGACCCGTGCCTTACCGCTTGGCTACACCCCAATATCGCTCTATCCCTGGTCCGCCCCGAGCTCCGTGCAGGTCTGCGCCCGGGCCACCGCCACCCAGCAGAGGGGCCATCTATCCTCAGCCTGTACGCCAACCCGTTCTGCCTCACTGCTACGGCGAAACACCCCGAACACCGTTGGGCCACTTCCGCTCATCAAGGCCCCAATTGCTCCCTTCTCGAGGAGCCACCGCTTGATCTGACCGAGTACAGGATATTCGGCGAGGGTGATGGACTCAAGGTCATTCTCCATCAGCTCGTGAAGTCGCCAAGGGCGCGCCAAAAGAGTGCGGAGTTTAATGCGGCTCGCTCCCCTTGTCAACTTCAAACTTTGATAAACCCAGCGTGTGGACACCTCGAGGGGAGGCTTGACCAACACCAGCGGGTAATCCGGGATTCCCTCAACGAGGTTGAGCTGCTCACCCACACCCGTGGCCAGCGCCGGCCGCTGGTAAAGGAAAAACGGCACGTCAGCCCCCAACTTCCAAGCCAGAGCGGCCAGGCAGTGGCCGGTGAGTACGCTCCCGTAAACGCGATTCAGAGCCAGCAGCACGCCCGCGGCATCGGCACTGCCACCACCCAGCCCTGCCGCCACCGGAATGCGCTTGGTGATATGGATCCGCACCCCACCCGCCACCCCCGCGGCGCGGAAAAAGGCCGCTGCGGCCCGCCAAGCCAGATTCCCCTCATTCACAGGAATTCCCGGATGATCGCACTCGAGATAGATACCATCCCCCTCCCAGGCTTCCAGTGCCAGGGTATCGTAAATCCCCACCGGGAGCATGAGAGTCGATAGCTCATGATAGCCATCCGCCCGTTTCGCAGTCACTTCAAGCCACAGATTGATCTTGGCAGGAACATTGAGTTCGACCAACAAAGGCAACCCCCCTCTGGACAACCCGGTCCCGCCTCCGTACCGGTGAGCTTACTTGCCGCTCTTTTGTACGTAACGCAGGCGCAGATCGTACAATACCGATTTCATGAGGTTGTCCTCGTCGGGATCGAGGTTGCCTTTGGTCTTCTCCTGAAGCATGCCCAAGGTATCGATGATCTGCTTGGCTAAAGGCAAATCAACTAGTGACGTCTTGGTTTCCGGGTCCGGGATGTCACCAAGGTGGACCAACGCCGACGAACTGAGCGAAAAGATGAAAGTGGCGAGAGACACCTCGGGAAGGGGAACCGCCTGGCTCCTTTCCTCTTCTCGAGCACTCGCAGCCGCCGACTCCTCCTTGTCAGGCTCAGCTGGCGGCGCCTCCTGGGTCGGCCTCTCCGTTTCCGGCGGGCTTGCCGTGTCATCCAGGGAAACCTTCCGACGATCCTTCACTACAAAGCCCTTCTCTTCGTTTTCAGCCATATCCCTTCTTCCCCTTCGTTCACATCAGTACGTTATGGCTTGGACCACATTCACGTTATCCAGCGAGAGCAGTTCCTCGATCACATGCTGCGGCACCAGGGTATCAGTCCGCAGGAAGATGATGTTTTCACCGCGTTCCAGAACCTGGCCCACATCCATCATCGAGATATTGATGTGATGGCGCCCCAGGCAGGTACCGATCGCCCCGATGGTGCCGGGGGTATCGATGTTGTAGATCAGCAGACTGTGTCCATCCATGGCCGCTTCCAGGCGAAAGTCGTTGATGCGCACCAGGCGCGGGTCCTTCTTCCCGAACAGGGTGCCCGCCACCAGGTTTGCATCCTCCGAAGTCTTGAGCTCGACACTGATCAGGTTGGTGAAGTCCTCAGCCTCATCGCGCGACGAAGCGGTCACTTTGATGTTCCTTTCCCTGACCACCACGGGTACATTGACAAAGTTGACCATATCCCCGAGAATCGGAGTCAGAAGTCCTTTGAGGATCGAATACGTCAGAGGTTTGGTATCCACCGTAGTCACTTCCCCAATGTAGACAATATTGACTTCTTGAATGGCTCCCTTGGTGATTTGCGCCTGCAGGCTTCCCAATCGATCGGCCAGAATCAGATACGGTCGAAGCACCGCCAGGGTGGCCCCATCGATGTTGGGGGCATTGACCGCGTTGCGAATGGTGCCGGTGGTGAGATAATCCGTCACCTGTTCCGCCACTGCAATGGCAACGTTTTCCTGAGCCTCATCGGTGGAGGCGCCGAGGTGCGGCGTCGCCACCACTCGATCGAGACGCAGCAGCGGGTTGTCCACAGGAGGCTCCTGCACGAACACATCGAGGGCCGCACCGGCAACAATCCCTGCCAGGATCGCATCGTGCAAGTCCTGCTCATTGACGATGCCCCCACGCGCACAGTTGAGAATGAAAACCCCCTTTTTCATCTTGCTGAAGGCGTCGGCGTTCACCAGATTGTGCGTTTCCTTGGTCATGGGGGTATGGACGCTGATGTAGTCGGACTGAGCGAGGAGTTCGTCCAGGCTTACCGCCTTGATTCCCAGTTTTTCGACCACTTTGGGACTGATATAGGGATCATACGCAATGACATTCATCTTGAGGCCCATGGCCCGATCGGCAACGACTCTTCCGATCTTTCCAATACCGACAATGCCCAACACTTTGTGGAACACTTCATGGCCGACAAAGCGCGACTTTTCCCAGCGGTTGGCTTTTAACGACCCGTCGGCCTGCGGGATATTGCGACTCAAGGCGAGCATCATGGCAATGACATGTTCGGCGGTAGTGATCACATTTCCATCCGGGGTGTTCATCACGACAATGCCGCGTCGGCTGGCAGCATCAATGTCCACATTGTCGAGCCCGATGCCTGCCCGGGCAATGACTTTCAGTTTTTCACCGGCCGCGATCAGTTCCGCGGTGGCCTTGGTCGCGCTGCGAATCACCAGGGCATCATAATCCTTGATGATCTTGAAGAGTTCCTCCGGGGCCACCTTTTTTCGCGCATCCACCTCGAACCCGGGGACACTCCTGAGCTTTTCAATCCCGCTCGCACCCAGATCATCACTTATCAATATTCTCATTTACTCCTCCTCCGGCTGCGTCAACCCACCCTCAGGTCGCCGGCCTCATTTCTTAATCCTGATATTTCTCTTTTCTTTCAGTCGCTTCTCTGCTTCTTTCAACCCGTGGTCCACTTCTTCCAGCTTCTGCAGGGAATCTGACAGTAATGGCCTCGCTTTTCGGTAATGGAAGACCGCAACCTCCCAGTTGCTCCGGCTCAGGTAGTAACGCCCCAGATAAAAATGAGCCAGACCCATCCGGTTGACCTGCCCGTAGAGGGTGCCGAGGCTCATATCGATATCCGGAAAGGATGGTGCAAGGTCCTCGATTTGTTCCAGATGCTGAAGGGCCTCTTCTTTCTTGCCCTGTTCTTTCATGACAAGCGCCAGTCGATAGTGAGCCACCGGCGAGGCTGGATCCAGCAAGAGCGCCGTCTGCAAGGTCCGCTGGGCCTCGGTGAGCTTTCCCTGTTTGAAATAAGCCTCCCCCAGGGTGCTCAGTACAAATGGGCTCGCCGAATTCTGCCGGGCTGCCTCCTGGAGGTAGGGCATGGCCTCCGCCGTGTTTCCCTGCCTCAGATACAACCGTCCCAACCCATAGACCGCCGCCGCTTCACCTTTGCGGGCACCTGTCCGCCACCGCTCCTCCGCGGTGCGCGGGTCGCCGTACTCGGCAACGAGGGCGGCCTGCATGACGGAAAAATCACCCAGCGTGGTGAAATTCGCAGCCGGACGTTGATATTCCGGTTTGCTGATCAGATCCTGCAGGTACTGAACGCGCTCGCTGAGGGCCGGATGCGTTAGAAGATAGGAGGGAATATTAGAGTTGGCCATCCATTGTGCCTGATTCAGCCGCTGCATCACCGATACCATATCCTTCGCCGGGTAGCCCGCCGCAGTGAGGTAGCGCAATCCCAGCTGATCAGCTTCTTCTTCATTTTCCCGGCTGTATTTCAATTGCGCCGTTTGGGTGCCGGCGATCGTTCCCATCATCAGCGCCTGAGAACCCGCCCCGCCCCCCTTGGCGCCCAGGAGCGCCGCCGCCAGGATGCCCGCAATGGATGCCACCGTGAGGTTCCGCCCCTCCTCGGCCCGCCGTTGATAGTGACGCGCCTGGATGTGCCCCAGTTCATGGCTGAGAATTCCAGCCAGTTCCCCTTCACTGGTCATGAGCTCGATCAGACCACGGTAGATGAAAATATACCCCCCGGGCACGGCAAAGGCATTGGGGACCGATTGGTTGATAACGAAGAAACGATACTGATAGGGAGTGGTTCCCAGCCGTTCGACAATCCGGTTGCCAACCGCCTGAACATAGGCCAGGACCTCGCCATCCTCAACCAGTGACATGCGGGCCTTGATCATCGCAAGCATCTCGCGCCCGATTGCTGTCTCATCACTCAGCGAAAGCGCACCGCCCTTTGCCGGCAGGAACAGGCTTACGCCAAGCAAAGAGATCACCAGCCAGATCACCAGCCCTTTTCGGCCAGCCCGGTCAGCAGTGCACAACCCATTCATAAGGTTCCCTCTTGGGCGTCTCCAGTCAAATCATCGACTCCCGCTGCTACGGTCAGTCGCTTTGCATCCGACCAGAGACTTTCAAGATCGTAAAAGACCCGGACCGGCTCGTAGAAAGCATGGATCACCACATCGCCATAATCCATGAGAACCCAATGACCTTCCCTCCGCCCCTCAATACCGAGCGGTTTGAGGCCCAACCCGGCGAGGATGTCTTCCACTTTGTCGACAATGCCCTGCACTTGGCGACTGGAGGTGCCGCTGAAAATCAGAAAGAAATCGGTGAACGAAGTCAGCCCGGCCACATCCAGCAAAACCACATCCAGCGCTTTGTGCTCCAGGACTGCACGAACGCACCACGCCGCCTTTTCTCTGCCGCTGGCGGGCCGCGCCGGTTCGACCTTCTCCTTCGCTTCGTGTTTTCTCATGCCGCGCAGTCTCCGAGCCCGCATCGTCCCTGCCCGTCGGGCTCATCCCCAACCCCTTCCTTCCGGAAGAGGTGATTTGCCTGGATATATTCCATCACTTCCGTCGGCACCAAGTACCGGATCGACTTTCCCGCGCTCACCAACTGCCGGATTCGGGATCCTGAGATATCAAGCCAGGTATTGGGCAAACCGTGCACGGGCAAGAGCTGCGGATGAGTGAAGCAGGCACCGTCAGGGCTGCGGGCATACCGGGAAGAGACTCGCTCGGTGAGGAACCGCGCTATTCCAGCCTCGTCGCAGCCGGGCCGGCGCAAGACAGCCATCCGGGCCAGACCGAACAGTTCTTCAAAGTGCCACCAGGTATCCAGCTCCAGAAAGGCGTCCAAACCCAGTATGAAAAAAAGGTCGACCTCCTTGCCGTAGAGTTCGGTCAACTTCCGGAGCGTGATCACTGTGTAAGACTTGCCCGGTACCTGTACCTCCACATCCGACACCTCAAACCGCGGATGATCCCTCGTTGCTATTTCCAACATCCGCCAGCGATGCCTGAAGCTGAGAATGCTCCTTGCCAGCTTATGGGGAGGAACCGCCGCCGGCACAAAAAGCAGGGAGTCAAGCCCCAGGGCTTCGACCGCCTCTTCGGCCAGCCGCAGATGTCCCAGATGGACGGGATCAAAAGTCCCCCCCATCACTCCCACCCGTCGCGACCTCACCTCCCCCATTCGATCAATCCCCTATCCCTACCCCTTTTGACCATTCACTCTTCAACAATCCCTATTCCCGCAACTGGCCGTCTCCCATGGCAATGAATTTGGTGGTGGTCAGCTCCTCAACCCCCATGGGACCAAAGGCATGCAACCGCGAGGTCGAGATGCCGATTTCCGCCCCCAGGCCCAACTGGAAGCCGTCGTTGAAGCGCGTCGAGGCATTGACCAGGACCAGCGAGGATTGAACCTCCTGGAGAAACCGGTGAGCACGGTCGAAATTCCGGGTAACGATGGCTTCAGTATGTTGTGAACCATAGGTGGTCAGATGGGAAATGGCTTCTTCCATACTGTCCACCACCTTCACGGCCAGAATGAGGTCAAGGTATTCTGCATACCAATCCTCTTCGGTGGCGGCCACGCACTCGGGCACGATAATGCAGGTCCGGTCGCAGCCGCGCAACTCCACCCCCTCGCGGCGGAAGGCGGCAGCCATGGACGGGAGAAAATCTGCCGCCACGTCCTGGTGCACCAGCAGGGTTTCCATGGCATTGCAGACCCCCGGACGCTGCACTTTAGCATTCAAGCAGATCTTTTCAGCCATCTCAAAGTCCGCTCCGGCATCCACGTAGACATGGCAGACCCCCTTATAATGCTTGAGGACCGGCATGCGCGCATTGGCCGTAACAAACCGGATCAGGTCTTCTCCTCCCCGCGGAATCATGACGTCGACATATTCGTCCAATTGGAGAAGCTCCAGCACCGCCTGGCGATCGGTGGTCCCGACCAGTTGAACGGCCCGGGCGGGCAGGCCTGAGGTCTTCAGCGACTTTTGAAGGATTTCCGCCAGGCATTGATTGGAATGGAAGGCTTCCGACCCACCGCGCAGAACCACCGCGTTCCCGGCTTTGATGCAAAGCGCTGCGGCATCGATGGTCACATTGGGACGGGACTCATAGACAATGCCCACCACCCCGAGCGGAATCCTCATTCTTCCCACCCTCAGCCCGTTTGGGCGGGTCCACAGGCGAGTGATTTCGCCTACGGGATCGGGGAGCAGGGCAATCTCCCTGAGGCCATCCGTCATTTCTGCCAGAACCTTGTCGGTCAAGCGCAGCCGATCCACCTTGGCGGCAGGGAGGCCTTTACCGAGCGCCTCCGCAATATCTTTGCGGTTGGCCGCGTCAATAGCCGCTCGCGCCTCTCCCAGAGCGACGGCCACCGCTTCGAGTGCCTGCCGTTTTTGCGCACTGCCGATCTTCGCCATTTCATGAGCAGCAGCTCGAGCGTCCAGGCCCATTTGACGGATTTCCTTGCGCATTACATCCCCCTTGCAGACCCTATTCGATGCTTTCGCCCGTTAACACAAAGTTGTTCCGATGGATGACCTCATCGGAATGCTTGTATCCTATCAGCTCTTCAATCTCTTCAGTATGATGCCCCCGAATCAGGTCGACTTCAAGGGACCTGTAGTTGGATAAGCCCACACCAATCACTTCACCCGTTTCACTGATGCATCTCACCGGGGCTCCCACCCCAAAATTGCCCCGAACCTCACGCACTCCTATCGGGAGTAACGACTTCCCATGGTTGCGAAGCGCCACAACCGCACCCTGATCGAGAACCAGCTCGCCCACCGGTTTGGGCAGGCTGGCCAGCCAGAGCTTCTTACCATGATAGAGACGTTTTCGAGGCAGAAAAAGAGTCCCCAGGGCTTCGCCAGCGAAAATCCGCAGGAGGACATCACGTTCCCGGCCTGGCGCAATGATCATGGGAATCCCGGAAGCCAGGCATTTCCTGGCGGCATTGAGCTTGCTCAACATGCCCCCCGTGCCGACCGCCCCGGGCTCAGGGGTGGCACAGGCAATGAGCTTCGCATCAATCCGGCTCACCAGCGGAATGAGCTGGGCAGCTTCGTAAGTACGCGGATCACAATCGTAGAGCCCGGCAGTATCGGTCAGATTGATCACCAGGTCGGCCCCAATCAGGCCCGCAATGAGGGCTGACAGGTGGTCATTGTCTCCGAACCGGATCTCCTCGACAACAACGGTATCATTTTCGTTGATGATGGGAAGAATGCCCCAGTCGAGCAGCGTTTCCAGCGTATTGCGCGCATTGAGATAGCGATGGCGATGGGCCAGATCCTCACTGGTCAGCAGTACCTGGGCAACCAACAGGTCATATTTGTCGAAAGCGCCCTCCCAGGCCTCCATCAGCGCCCCCTGGCCAACAGCCGCCATGGCCTGCTTGTGCGGGATGGTTCGGGGACGTTGATTGAAACCGATCTTGCGCAACCCGGAAGCGACCGCCCCCGAGGTTACGACGGCAATCTTGCGCTCCGGATCAATCTGCCGCAGTTCGGCGATCTGATCGGTGAGGCGATGGATCATCACCCGGTTCAAGCCCCGAGGTCCGGTCAGAACCGCGCTCCCCACCTTGATCACCAACCGTCGGCAGCGATTGAAAAAAGCCCCCCGATTTTTCAGTTCGTCCATGGGTCCAGCAGTCCTTCCTTAAACCTTGAGGGATTCTCTTGCGCCACTTGAATAATCCGCGAACAACCACCATCCGGGCAATGGGTGCCTTATTATAACCTTAAAGGGCTCAGACCCGGCAGTTTTTCACTCGCCCGGCCCCACCCGCCAGAAAGATGCGTTTGCTCCGTCCTCAACCCGATTGGCTCCTCTCTCAGCGCCAAGCTCATCGTCGGCCGGCTCATCCCGCTCATGGGGGAACAGGAGCCGAGTCAGGAGCTGTAGCAACAGGTCGAGCCCCTGTCCCTTCAGTGCCGACAGCAGCACCACCGGGTGTCCCGTCTGCTGATAGCAGGCAACGATGCGATCCACCAGGGCGGGTTCGGTCAGGAGATCAATCTTGTTCAGGGCGATGATGCGGGGTTTGCCTTGGATTGCTTCAGAGTAGCTCTGCAATTCGGTTTCGACCAGGCGATAGGGATCGAGTGGGTCACCCCCCACCGCTTCGTGGCTATCGATGAGATGCACCAGCAAGCGGGTTCTTTCGATATGACGCAGAAACCGGGTCCCCAGACCCGCGCCAAGATGAGCCCCGCTGATCAAGCCGGGAATGTCGGCCATCACGAAGGGAGTGGCATCCCGATAGCGCACCACTCCCAGGTTGGGAACGATCGTGGTAAAAGGATAAGCAGCGATCTTTGGCCGGGCTGACGACACCGCGGCAATCAGAGTCGACTTGCCGGTATTGGGCAACCCGACCAGGCCAACATCCGCCATAAGCCTCAGTTCCAGGACCAATTCCCGGCCTTCACCCTTCTCCCCGGGCTGAGCAAACCTGGGAACCCGCATGGTGGAAGAGGTGAAGTGAGCATTGCCCTTTCCTCCCCGCCCCCCTTTAGCCGCCACCCACCGTTGGCCGGGTGTCACCAGATCAGCCAGCATCTCACCCGATTGCGCATCTCTTACGATGGTCCCAGGGGGAACCTCAAGGATGAGATCCCGGCCGCTCCGACCGTGCCGATTCCGGCCTTGGCCATGGGTCCCCGAGGTTGCCTTGAACTCATGGCGGAAATGAAAATCGAGCAGGGTATGCTTTCGCTCGGAAGCTTCCAGCACCACGTCGCCTCCCCAACCTCCATCACCTCCGTCAGGTCCCCCTTTGGGCACATACTTCTCCCGGCGGAAACTCACACAACCCCGGCCCCCGTTACCCGCCACCACCCTTGTTTTCACCTCATCAACGAACTTCATGGGAGTATCAGTAACGCAGCATTGAATTCTCCCCTCCCGTTGGGGGAGTGCCACGGGGTTACTCGATAATTGTATGAGTGATTACCCTGCATGATGGTTGACCAACCAAGAGGAGGCGGTGACCCGGCGCTGCCCCGCCTGTTCCAGACCAGCGCCGCGTTGCCAGCGGATTCAAGGGAAGGAAAAATCGTTACGCGGGGGCAGGGACCGGATAGACGCTGATTTTCTGACGCATCTTATCCTTGTATTCAAACGCGACTGTACCATCGATGAGCGCGAAGAGCGTGTAGTCTCTTCCCATACCGACGTTCTTACCAGGATGGAACTTGGTTCCCAGTTGCCGCACCAGGATGTTGCCAGCCCGTACCGCCTCGCCTCCATAACGCTTCACGCCCCGACGCTGCCCGGCGCTGTCCCGACCATTTCTGGAACTTCCTCCAGCTTTTTTATGGGCCATGTTTATTCCTCCAACGGTGCCGCTGCAC
>JAPXSS010000015.1:14032-35987 GCA_033812955.1 Syntrophobacteraceae bacterium
CGGTAACAGCGGTTGAATCAGCAGGTTGCGCCGTTGCAGCCAGTCCCTGCTCGATTCCCTCAATCAGGACCGCCGTGTAATACTGCCGATGCCCCTGCTTCTTGCGATAATCCTTGCGCCTCTTATGCTTGAAAACAACGATCTTTCGGTGGCGACCCTGTTCCACAATCCGCCCCCGGATCGATACCTCCTCGAGCACCGGCTGGCCGACCCGGACCTGATCTTCATCGGCAACCAACATCACCTCGGCCAATGACACTTCACTCCCGACTTCCCCGGGGAGCTTCTCAAGCTTGACCACCGCGCCAGGCTCGGCTCGATACTGCCTGCCACCCGACTGAAATATCGCGTACATGCTTATACCCTCCCGTTCCTTCCTGCATCGCTCGCGGGCAGTCTCGTTCACTTCAACCGTGAACAACCCCGATCATGATAAAAAAAAGCGGCCGCGCAAGGCCGCGTAAGGCAGAGGCGCGTTCGCCCCAGGTTACATGGTCGCATAAATTCCTTGCTTCAGAATCTGTTCCTGGTACTCTTTGAGCTTCTCACAGTTTTCCAGGCACTTGTTCTTGTCTTCGGCAGCTCTGTCACAATTGAGGCAAGGGCTCTTTACCATGATAACCGCTCCTCCCTAAAAGGTTTTGAACGGTTTTCAGTACCTTATTGGGAATGATCTTGTCAAGGAGTTTTTTGAGGCATCCAGAGGCATTGGATCACCCGCCGGCTCCCACGTCTCGACCCTCCCCGCGTCTTGCCCCGCCGCATCCTTTGCTGCTGTGGCCCCTCGTGGCGACCGGGATTACCGCCATCTCCTCCGCTTCCATTCTGATCAGGCTGGCCGACGCTCCGGCCCTGGCCATAGCGTCCTATCGCGTCGGGATCGCCGCAGTCGTCCTTCTTCCCTGGTATCTTCTCAAGATGCCCGCCAATCACTGCTGGAACAGGCCCATCCTGGGCCAGACCCTGCTCTCCGGCTGCTTCCTGGCGCTCCACTTTGCCTTTTGGATCCGGTCTCTGCAACTGACTTCCATTGCCAGCTCCGCCACATTGGTCAGCACCACCCCTCTCTTTGTCGCCCTCTTTGACCGTTGTTGCCTTCACCAACGGCTGCCCCGACATGCCTGGTCGGGTATCCTGCTGGTCGTGGCAGGCAGCATGATCATCGCCGAAAACGACTTCCATTTCTCCCTGGAGGCCCTCCTCGGCGATCTCCTCGCACTGGCAGGAGCCCTCGCCGCTGCCGGCTACCTCCTCGCCGGGCGCTCCGTGCGACCCAGCCTCAACCTGACCGCCTATGCCTTCGGCGCCTACAGCACTGCCGCCCTCTTCCTGCTGCCCCTCAACCTCCTGAGCGCGACTCCCCTGGCTGGGTTTTCTTCTCAAACCTACCTCGTCTTCGTGCTGCTTGCGGTAGTTCCCCAATTGATCGGCCACACCACCTTTAACTGGACTCTGGGCTTTCTTCCAGCCACCACCGTGGCCGTGCTGATTCTCGGTGAGCCCATCGGTGCCACACTGTTAGCCTATCTCTTTTTCGGGGAAACCATCTCCCTCATGAAGGCTTTCGGGCTTCTCGTGCTGGGAGTGGGCATCATCCAGTTGGCAACCACCTCCTCCAAAACCTGACAGCAAATTGCCCGGTTCCTGGCACGAACAACGTCTCCATGCCAAGCCAGAGGTTGGAAAACCATCTTGTCAGGCAGATTGTTTCTCTTTGACTCAGAAGTGGCGCTGCCTGTTTCTCCTTGACCCCATAGCTTCCAAACTCTGGATTTTCCATCTGGAAATAGTCTCTGGTGCACCTTTTCCTTCCAATCCTGCTGGTCTTTTCTGACCCCGCCGCGCACCAGGCGGGTGCCTTCTCACCACCTCTGGATGACATAAGACCTTGATTACGCGTATGTTTATGATCTGGTCTGGCTCTTGCACAGGAAGGATTTGGGTGAGGATTCTGGATGTAATACCTCATTCGAGCTCGTTTTCATTCACCTTTATGGATCCGGAGGGTACTATCATGAGTAATTGGGAAGGCAAAGTCGACATCAACCGGGTATTTGTGCTGCAACCGACTCGTCCCACCACCTATTTCGGCGTGGGAGCCATTGCCAAGATCAGTGAGATCATTGAGGGCATGGCCAAGAAAGGCCAAGGCAAGATTCTCGTCGTTACGGATAAGATCGCTTACCGTGCGAGCGGGGCGTGGGATACCGTTGAGCCCGCCCTGCAGCAGTACGCTACCATGTGGAAACACTACGACAACGTCCGCCCGAATCCGACTTATGATAACTGTGAAGAAGCTGCGGCCATGGGGATTGCCATGAACGCCGACTGCATCCTGGCCATTGGCGGCGGCAGCTCGCTGGATACGGCCAAGACAGCCGCCGTCCTCATGAAGCACCCGGGAAAGAAGTCCGTCGATTTCTATGAAAAAGGGGAACCCATCACCGGTGCGGTCCCCCTCATCGCTATCAACACCACCCATGGCACCGGTTCCGAATGCGACGCCTTTGCCGTGGCGCAATCTGATGGTGAGGACAAACCGGCGATCAATTCGCCTCACATCTACGCCACCTTCACCATTGAGGACCCGCAGCTGACGGTAGGACTGCCCACCAAGCAGACCATCTCCACCGCTATCGATGCCGTGAACCATTCCGTCGAGGCCTGCACAGCGATCACCGCAAGCCCTTATTCGACTCTCCTGGCCAAGGAGGCTATCCGTCTGGTAGCCACCTACCTGCCTACGGCGACGGCTCAACCGTCCAACCTCACCGCCAGATACTGGCTCATGTATGCTTCCGCCATTGCCGGCATGAGTTTTGATCTGGGGCTCCTGCATATCACACATTCCCTCGAACATGCCATGAGCGCCATCAACATTGAGGTCACCCACGGTGACGGTCTGGGCATCCTCCTGCCGGCCATGGTCCAGGAGATCTATCCGGCAGTACCCGAAATCCTGGCCGACGTGTTCGAGCCTTTCATTCCCGATCTGGAGGGCATTCCGGGTGAAACCGACTACGCGGTGAACCAGCTCAGGTGGTGGCTGAACAGTGTCGGCCAGGCAACCAGCATGGCCGGCTACTTTACCGAAAAGGATATTCCTGCGCTGACCAAGATGGCATGGAATTCCTCCCTCTCCAAGATGCTGCTGCCCCTGGCACCCGTCAAAGTGGACGAGAAGGTAGTTGAGCGTGTCTTCAGGAATTCGCTCTAATTCACCCGGACGAAAGCCTGCGCCACCTGCTGACGGCAAACCCGGCAAGCGCTTTCAGACCTTACACCGCTTCCGGAGGGCCATGGCGCTTTCGGGTTTTCGCCCTGATGATCCGACCCCTCAGCATGGGTAAGGGGCGCCGCGACCCGCTCCTTAGCTACCCCCCCTGGCTCCGGACGCTGATATCACTTGCATTTTCGATCCGGAGCCAGGGTCCATCTTCAAATCCTCCGGTAAGACTTCTCCTGTTACCACCAAAAAACAAGCAACCACTATCCGGCAGGATGTCCTATCATGAAGCGGAAAAACAATGATGGCTCAGCTGATGGCCAAGGATCACACGCTGGGTGGCTGCCACGCAACCCACTTTATCCACCTATTGAGGGAACATACTGCATTGCAGATTTTCCAACAACCATGATCCTCCTTGTCCGAGCTTCATTGGCGCCTCCCGTAGGCGAGTGTCATTTCTGTCGACAGCACTTTGCCATAGGACCGTTGATGAAGCTCACTTTTCAGCCAATTTCACTATCTCAACATGACTTTTGCAAGAGGCTCTCGGGTATTCCCTTTTCAACACCCCACGATCCTGCCGTCCGTCCAAACCCTCCTTTAATCTTCTGGGGTTGGATATTCGATATTCTGCTGTTCGCTCTTTTGCAGTCCGCTTTTCAACAATCACTTTTACCCCGCCTCCAGATGCCACTGCGGGCCGTCCCTGGTGTCCTCAACGATAATATCCGCACGCTGGAGGCTTTCGCGAACGGCGTCGGCCTCGAACCATTTTCGCTCCCGCCGGAAGCGTTCTCGCAAATCAATTAACTCATGGACCAGAGGCGACAGGTACCTCGTTTGATCTTCAGGGCCGGCTTCGAGCTTCGTCCCAAGTAGAACCAGCATCTCCCGCCAGATCTCCCTCGCCTGGGAGATGGACTCGTCACTCTCACCTTCCTGACGGGCTTGCCAAAGGCGCTCATCCAACTGGAGCAGGATACTGATGGTCGCTTGCGGGTCACGCTTTTGGAGCGCAGCCTGGAAGGAGGCTTCCAGGGAATGAATGGCACCCCAGAATGAATGTTGCCGTTCTCCGGGACGTGGTGGTTCGGGAGAAAGCTGAGGAGCAATGGGCTGCCAAGGCTTGAACCCTTTCCCACCTCTCAGGAGTTCCAGCGAGAAGCGTTCTCCCTTCTCGAACACCACTTCGGCGCCGCGACACCTCAAGACTGCTCGACCGAGGCCTTTGATGACCGCCTCATCGGTCTCCAGGTCCAGTAGACAGGCGGTGTGCTCATCCAAGCCGAATATCGCAATATCATCAGGCAAAAGTGCTTCGAGCTGCGCAAACCGCGCCGCCCCCATATAGCAGAAACGGGTGTCGTGAGTACCGCCTTCCGCGTTGTTCCAGTGGGGAACCACTACGAGATTAAAGCCGAAATGGCCCAGAATCTGCAACCCCTCCTCCCAGCGCAACTCCTGCCCCACTTTGTAGATCTCGTAAACCGGGAGGGTGAAATGGCCTACGGTGAGGGCGGCAGCGCTGGCGACCACCAGGCAGCCTCCCTTTGCAACACATGAGGTGAGAATCTCCGGAACCGGCGTCTGGTCCCAGTTGCGAACGGCATAAGTGGGACTTCCCGGACCAATCAGCACGAAATTGGCTTCGCGAAGTTCATGGAATGCCTGTTCGGCCTCGTAGAGGGTCACTCCATCCCTGGACTTGAACGAGACGACCCTAAGAGTCTGCTGGATACGGTCATGAAAGTACCCGACCGCCTTTTGTGACAGCAGGTCGGCGTTGAGCTGAAAGCCGGCGGGCGTGTCCAGAAATACCGCGCGCGGTGAGGGTTGGAGTTTCGCCAGAAGCTCTTTGTGCACTTCGACCATAGTAGCGGTCAGTTCACCGGAACCCATGAGTGCAATCGTGCCAGGCTTTGGCGCCATGTTGCGATCCTTGGCAACCCGTATTGAAGACAGCGTGGCCCGCGGGCAGTGAGGCATCACGGGACGACCTCGGCCAACGGTTTGTTTGCACCGGACCACGGTCGGCCAAAGCGAATTCTCATGGCGGCAATCCCGTCAGTTCGGATATGATGGCGGTTCACGATCGCGCCACCTGTCGCCAGTTCTGATCCGGTCCGCGGGCACCGTCCGCGGAAAAGGTATGATAGCATGCGAGGCTTCATGATTAAAGCCGTCATTTTTGACTTCGGGAGAGTCATTTCCGCGCAAAAGCCGTCCTCGCTGTTCCGCCGCTATGAGCGGGAACTGGGCCTGGAACCTGACACCATCAACAGGCTCATGTTTGACTGCCGGGCCTGGCAGAATGCCCTGCTCGGGCGCCTGACGGAGGCTCAGTACTGGGAAGCCGTTGGACCTGACCTGGGCTTGACCGGTCAAAGTGAAATCGATGCTTTCCGCCGCCGCTACCGCCGCGATGAAGCGATCAACACGGCGGTTATCAACCTGATCCAGCGCCTGCACGGCCGCCTTAAGACGGCGGTACTCTCCAATGCGCCGCCCGGTCTAGAGGAGTGGCTTGAGGAGTGGAGGATACGCGAGCTGTTTGATGTCGTCTTCTGTTCCGGCGACGAAGGCCTGGCCAAACCGGACCCGGCGGCGTTCGAAAGAGTCCTGGCACGCCTGGAGGTTGCGCCCGAAGAAGCCGTTTTCATTGACGACACCCTTGAGCATGTGCATGCCGCTCAAAGGCTGGGGATGTCCGGGCTGCTCTTCACCACTGCCGAGGCTCTTGCGGAGCAGTTGGCTGAAATCCTTTAACCCACCCGCAACAGGGCATCTCAAGAATTCAGAAAATCAGGCCGCTTGAACACTCTGGTGAGAAGGATCGCGTTTTCCTTTGACTAATTCAGCGCTCTCCGGCATATGTCAGTGCTTTCCACGAAAGCATATGGCCGATCACATCACCAACTGGAGGAAAGAATTCTGATGACGAGCCCCATTCAGCAGAAGATTCGCGACAAGAAAAGAACACCGGAACAGATTGCCGAGATGGTAAAATCCGGTGACTGGATCAACAACGGCAGCGTCGGGGGGGACTCGACGGTGTGCACCGAAGCCGTCGCCCGGAGACTTTGCCCCGGCCCCGGCAGTTTGAAAGACATTGAATTCTGGCTATACGCCTGTTTTTACCCGCACCCGGAGTTGCAGCAGATCGACCCCTTACAGCAGTATCATTGCGTCCATGAGTTCTTTTTCTTTCCCTGGAACCGTAAAGCCCGTGACACCAACAATGTGACCGACTGGGCCCAGTGGGGCTGGGCTTACGGCATGTGGGCCCACCACTACCGCTTCATCAACGCCGTCAAGGAGAAACGTGGCTTCGATTGGTGGTTCAACGCCGCTACCTTGCCTGACAGCCACGGGTTTTTCAATTTTTCCTACGGCACCAACAACGCCAATATTTTCAAACAAACGGCGAAAAAGACCGTCATCGAGGTGCGTTCGGATTACCCATGGGCGGAGGGTGGACGTCTCAATACCATCCACATCGATGAAATCGACTACTGGGTCGAGGTTGACTGTGAAAAGTATAAATGGCCTCAGATCAACGAACGGGCTATCAAGGCCAGCCCCGAGGAAGAGGCCATCGCCCGCCACATCATGACCATCATGCGGGATCGGGATATTGTTCAGCTTGGCATCGGCTCGCTGCCTTCAGCCTGTGTTACCGCCATGGCCGACGCCGGTTTCAAGGATCTCGGTATCCACACCGAGATGCTCAACTACGGGCTCATTACCCTCATCGAATCCGGCCAGGTGACCAATGCCTACAAGACCATCGATCGGGGCAAGAGTGTGTGGACTTTCGCCTTTCCCGTGGACGATCAATGGTACTATGATACCGTCAACCATAATCAGCACCTGGCAGTCTACGACATTGGTTATACCAACAATTTCCAGACTCTGAGCCGCATCGACAACATGATCGCCATCGACAACTGCGTCGCCGTGGACCTTTTGGGGCAGCAATGCGCAGGCTTTTACAAAAAGCGCCCCATTTCCAGCACCGGCGGCTATTTCCAGTTTGTCAGCTTCTGCGCCATGTCCAAGGGGGGCCGCGGGGTGGCTTCCATGACCGCCCGTAGCAAGCACGGCACCTCACGGATCGTGCCGTTCCTGCCCGAAGGGTCAACGGTGGACGTGCCGGCGCAGCTCGCCAACTACGTCTGCACCGAGTACGGGATTGTGAACCTGCGAGGCTTGAGCGGCTACGAACGGGCGCGAGCCTTAATCTCGATCGCCCACCCCGACGACCGCGAATGGCTCGAACAGGAAGCCCGCAAGCATGGCCTGCTGGCGCCCAAGTTCCCCGTCAGCATGCTCCCCGGCGAGGGTGGTGACCGGCGTTATCCAACCTACGAAGAACGCCGCAATTACAAACTGCCGCTCAACAGCGAAATCTGGGGCTGCGACTGGGATCCCTACCAGTCCGGGAAATAAGCCTGACGGCAGGCCGTATGACAGGCCTGGGATGATACCTTGCGGATTTGGGCGGCCTCGAGCCGCCCAATGCTGCCCCGCTGCTGAAACGCGCTCAGGTTGCCGGTCAGGGACGGGTAATTGCCCGCCTGCATCTTTCTCCATTTACTCATGGTACTTTTTCAACACGTTGCCTTCTCCTGACGGCGACCGGTCAGCCGTTTGCACCGCACCCTGCCAAATCACTTGACAGGGGACGAAATACCGCTAGTGTAGGCGCCGACCGGAAGCAGACGAGCAAGAATCCTGCGATATCCAAAGCTGTTACGAGGAGATCGCCGCAGCCGGAGCGTTCAGAAGCGATCGCGCATGGAGTCCGTCGAGATCCTGATGGCTAACATTAACTTATCCCTTTCCGGCTTTAAGAGACCAGGAAGGAAGCACTTCCAATGAGCCAGGTGACCACTCGATCAACAGGTTCGATTCACGGTTCCCTAATGATCCGTCCTCCGGCAACGATGCGGGAACATGGCTCCCGCACGATGGAACGCTGTCGCGGTAAGATCATTCTGGTTTTCCTCGCATTGCTGGCATCTCTGACAAATATCGGCAGCGGTCTCTGGCCCCAGGGGACACCCGCCTTCGCTGCAAACCCACTATCCCATTTGATCGGCACTTTTGTCATTGCGGCGAACTGGGGACAGCAGTCCCTGATCGAGGAGACCGGAGTGGGAGTCGTCAGACTGGCAATCCTGCCGAATCTTTTCGCCACCTACCTCAGGAATCCAACGCGGTTTGACTGGAGTCGCATCGATCGAGAGATCAGTGCCAACGCAGGGAGAACGGTCATGCTGACGCTGTCCCCCACGTATCCCAACCCCAGGGGAAATGACAGTGCACTGCCGGAGACCGGAAAAGATGTTGACACGTTCCTTGACTTTGTCTCAACCCTGGCGCAGCGGCATTCTAAGGTGGTCAAATACTGGCAGCTCGAAAACGAGATCACGAACCCCAAGAACTGGCCCCCAGAGCGATACGCCGATTACGCAAAACTGCTCTCAGCATTCCACGATGCAGTCCGCAAGGCCAGCCCGGAAGCACGCATCATGGTGGCAGGGATACCCGCCGTCCACATAGACGGTCCAAACCTGCGGAACCTCCTGCGAGCACTCGTGACGACCGCATCGGGGAAATTCCACGCTGTGGATATCCATCACCATCGGTCATGGTTGGAGGGCGGCGCTATCCTGGACAGCATCATGGCCCTGCGAAAGGTCATGGCGGGCTTCCCGAACCTCGATCAGATCGAGTTTGTTGTAGCCGAGAATTCAACCTGGATTGAAAGCCCCGGCAAGAGGGGTTACCAGTCCGAAGCACAACAGGCCGTGTACGCCGTGCAATCCTTCCATGCGGCCATGGCGGGGGGTGCTCGCTTTTGCGTCTTTGGAACCCTGGTCGATCGACTCCAATGGAAAGAGAAAACCGAGCACGTCTTCACCTTCAATGGCCTTTTCTACCACCCGGAAAAAGATTATTCGAGCGGCAGGCGCAAGGGCCCCAAGCCCGTGGCTTATTCCGTGCGGCTGATTGCCGAGCTCACCAGAGGCGTCGAACCGGGCCAGGTCATCAGCGCCAACACCGGACGACCAAATCTTTTCCGATTTGATGTGGGAGGTAAGCGTCCCTACTCGATCGTCTGGTGGTCTGGCCACGGCGCAACCATCGACTTCGACATACCTCTGCCAGTCAATTGTAAAACTGCGCGGGTGGTGGGCGCTATTCCTGACAGGGCAGCCAAATGGCCTCCTGCCGACCCTTTTGCAGGGTTCCCTAGTACCCTTCTCTCCGCACGCGACGGCAAGGTGACCCTTCAGCTGTCTCCTAACGCTCCGGTTTATGTACTGCCCGAGATGAATTAGAGAAGCGGTGAGCAGGGCTCTCACTCACATGCTTGCCACTGCAGGCTGAGCCATGAAGGTTGCCTTTGTCAGCAAATTGTACCCACCCCATCCGGGCGGCCTGGAACGGCACGTACAGTGGCTCACCAAGGCGCTGCTCCGTTGTAACCCTCACCTCGAAGCGCAGGTAATCACCGGCCAAAAGCGGCGGGGAATCCTGAAAGAGGAGTATGACGGACGAGTCTTCGTGCAACGGGCGACAACCATCGCCCACGTGTCCTCGACCCCGATCACTCTAGGGTTCACCGGTCTCCTGCGCGACGCGGCGGCTGACCTGTACCACTTCCATTTTCCCTACCCCTGGGGTGAATTGGCCGAGGTTAGAGCACGCCTGAAGGCACCCATCATCGTAACCTTTCACATGGATATTGTTCGTCAAAAGGTGCTGCTTTTGCTTTACCGTCCGGTTTTGAATCGTTTCCTCGAAAGGGCCGAACGGATCATCGTCTGGTCGCCACAACTGGCAGCATCATCGCCTTTCCTTGCCCATCATAAGAAGAAATTGGTCGTCATCCCCGGCGGCATCGAGACTCATAAATTTCAACCCACCGACCACTCCAGGCTTCGCGCGGGCCAGCTCAGGGCTTCCCTGGCGGGTGATCAACGAATGATCCTGTTTGTCGGCCGATTTGTCTATTATAAAGGGTTGGAGTATCTCATTGCCGCAATGAAACAGGTGCCGGGGGTGCTGGTGTTGGTGGGAGGGGGACCCTTGCGCAAACCCCTGACTGATTTGGCTCAAGCACTAGGATTGGCCGAGAGAGTCAAGTTCGCGGGTCTGGTTGAAGACGAGGAACTGCCCGTCTACTATCAGGCGAGCGACGTATTCGTTCTCCCATCAAGCGCCAACACCGAAGCATACGGACTTGTCCAAGTTGAGGCGCACGCCAGTGGCCTACCAGTGGTGAGCACTGATTTGCCGACCGGAGTGAAGTTCGTCAACCAACACGGCCACACCGGTCTCGTCGTTCCTCCGCGCAATGCCCAGGCACTGGCGGCAGCATTGAACCGGCTGCTGGAGGACGACGAACTCCGCACCAGACTGGGAGCGCAGGCCCGGCAACGAGCTATCAGGCAATTCGACATCAGCGCCTGCGCTGAAAGCACCCTTCAACTCTACCGAGAGGTACTCTTCGGCTAATGCCCCCGGTGAGAGTGATTCACTGGGAGCTTTCCTCATAATTCTGATTCTTGGGGGCGGAGAGAGGCCATGCCCGCCCCAGAGTTCGCATCGGGGTATCAGTGGGCCCCTTTTCCGAGGATTGTGGCGGGAAGGGTTGCAAGTAGAATCCAGATATCCAACAGAACTCCTATCCGCAGGATGTATTCGAGGTCATGTTTAACCATGTATTTGGCACTCGTATTGCGTTCTCGATCACGAATCTGCCATAACCCTGTCAGGCCGGGACGGACCATGCACCGTACCTTTTGGAATTCGGGAAAAGGCTCCAGCATATAGGGCACGAGAGGACGCGGCCCTACCAAGCTCATATCACCCATGAGCACGTTAATCAGCTGGGGCATCTCATCGATACTGGTCCGGCGAATGAAGGCCCCGACGGCAGTGACACGCGGGTCGCGCCGTACCTTGACCAAAATCCCACTATCCTGCAGCTCTTTTACCTTACGGTTGTCCATAACCCGGTCCTGATCGACGATCATCGACCGGAACTTGAGGAATTGAAAGAGCCTTTCCCGGTACCCTCTGCGCTCTTGGCGGAAAATGACCGGACCTGGCGAGGAGAACCGCACCAAGACGGCAGTGACCAGAAGAATGGGCGAGAAGACCGAGATAAGGACGAGCGCCCCGATGACATCCATGATTCGCTTCATAACCAGTTGCAGACGTCGCTGGGCAAGGACTGCCTCGAATGCGCCAGGATCAATTCCCGACTCCATGCAATCCCCATCCGCTTCGTCACATCCGACGACTTCTATTTCTTCCTTGAGTGGACAGCTCCCTGTGACGGCCGACGCGATGGTACCCATCGTTATTCCCCGCTCCCATGATAGACTTTGCGGTAGGGCACCCTACCACTGACATGTTCTCAACGATGCCTTGTCAGACCTGCCCAG
Organism: Syntrophobacteraceae bacterium; assembly: GCA_033812955.1. Classification (GTDB taxonomy): domain Bacteria; phylum Desulfobacterota; class Syntrophobacteria; order Syntrophobacterales; family Syntrophobacteraceae; genus JADGQM01. Next base: position 25,724 of record JAPXSS010000015.1, read on the forward strand.
GCCGGATCGAAAGACTCTCTATAGAAATCAGACAGACCCTTGGGGGTGCCGATTCTCTATTCGTTGAGGTTGGAAAATATCGTTTCTATACGCGCTCTGGATGTCGGCTTTCGCCGTCATTCCAGAAGTCTCTCAGCCGGAACCCAGATGAGTTTCACAAATCGCAGGATGCCATCCTTCGTGAGTACAACCACACTCTGCCATAATCTGAACGGGACGTTCCACGGTGTTGCATTGCCCAGGAAAAAGCGGCTGGTGCTCAATGGTCGGATGGCTCCTGAAGCGTAACCGGCCGGTAGAATCAGAATCGGCATGGGCCGACACGGCAATCTTGAACTCAAATAGATCGAGAGCCCGCCGCACGGCTTCGTCCATGTTGTAGTATCTATAGTCGGCCAATCGGCCGGCGAACAAGACATTGCCGTTGATCCTGTGCGTCTCTTTCAGATACCGATTATACAGATCCTGGTTTTCCGGCATGGGAATCGGGTAGTGCGGGTCGTCCCGACCTCGCCTGCAAGGCCGAGGGTAATCAACGGCTATGGTGGTGGCGGATGCCTGTTGCGCTGTCATGTGCTTGAATTCAGTGATACGAGTGAACTCATGATCATTGGGGTAATTCACCTGAGCCACCTCTTGGTACGCCCCCCTGCTAATATGTTTAAATTCAAAGTGCATGCTTCGGTAGGGCAACTCACCGTAGACAAAGCCACAAAAGGCATCAATTTCTCCTGTATAGATCATCCGGTTGAACTTCACAACATCGATTATCTCCGTGTAGTCCGTGTTGAGGACCACCTCGATGTTCGGATGCGACAGCATTTTTCGAAACATTTCAGTATAGCCGTGTTTGGGCATGGCTTGGTAGCGGTCAAGGAAGTAGCGATTATCACGTCCAACGCGAACCGGAACGCGCGCGGTAACCGAAGGGTCCAGCTCATCCGGCGTGAGCTCCCACTGTTTCAGCGTGTAGCCGTAAAAAACCTTCTCATAGATAAAATCCGCCAGGAAGCCCAAATCCCCGTTCATGTTGCTCGCCCGGAGCTCAAGAATGGGCACATGGACTCCTTCGTCAAATCTCTCCAGAAGCAACGCCTCCAGCCTCATGGCAGTATGGTGTGGAAAAAGTGCGTGCAGTGAATTCAGATTGAAAGGGAGCGGAATCTTCTTCCCATCGATGACTGCCAGCACGTGATGATTATATGGAAGCCAGTCAGTAAACCGGGACAGATAATCCCAGACCTGGCTTGAGTTCGTGTGAAAGATGTGAGGACCGTACTTGTGAACTAATATCCCATGTTCGTCAAGGTAGTCATAGGCGTTCCCGCCAATATGATCACGGCGTTCGACTACCATTACGGTCTGATTCAACTGCGAAGCAATTTGTTCCGCCAGTGTCGCGCCAGTGAAACCTGCACCCACGATCATCCAGTCAAACATCTTCTTTATCCGCACAACCTCAGGTTTTGACAGCTCTTAAGATCTTCAGCACCGCTCTCCAGGCGAAAATGACCCTTGGTCCCGGGCGGGCGCCATTCCCGCGCGTCGGCAGGAACCCAGCGAAACCACCCGGATGACCGCTTTTTCAGGCATGACGGATGAAACTCAGACACCCATTTGGGTGGCACGGTATTCTGGAACCAGCCATCTGGTTGCCACACCCGGGTTCCCCATGCATTGTTGCTCAAGAATCCAACATTTTCCTAATGCTCTCATCAAATTCACTGGAAGCATTGGCATGATTGACTATTCTGGAGTCAAATGATTCAATGATACCATGTATGTACTCTTCGCTGGCAGTAACCCCGCAAAACTCAAACAGCCTTGATATTTCTTCCGCTCGGGTATGGATTTTTTCAAGTTTGAATAATTGAAAATGATCACCATAAAGATTCTGAAAAATCCGCTTGCAGGATTCCGCCTTCCGATAAACTTTGACGTGATATGATATCGGACCTTGGTTTTTCATAATATCAATGAAGCCATCCAGTTTTGGTCCAAACGGCAAGGCATGCAGAGCATTCCGAATATAGAGCATCTTCGCAGTATAGAGAACAAACCGAGGAAAATCGACAACTCGCAATTGCTTATGAATTCCCCGTCCACCGCCCGCCTCCAGGGACCGCTCGAAGATCCTCTTGCCGTTGGTGGCATACCTGTTCTCTAAATAGGAAGGATATAAATACTTTCGTAAAATAATTGCAGGATCAAATGAAACACTAAGCAGAGTCTTCTGGAAATTCGAGTAAATGCATCGGACAGGGTCACGCTCCAGGTATACGATTTTCGCATCAGGGAAAACAGCATGCACCAGTTGGGGGCGAACGCAGTTGGTTGGGGATTTTTCGACCAGGATCCTGGTTCCCGCAGCTCCAAGTAGCTTGTTCCTGATCCAGGCAACCACATTCCGATCAATATCGAAGCGATTGTCAGGGAGGTAGTGAAAATTCCCCGCCTTCCACAACACGTGCGGCTCCATCTCAAAATGGACTTGAGGAAACCTTTTGAGGAGGTGGGAGACCAGCGTGGTTCCGGATCGATGCATGCCAATGATCAGGATAGGTTGCCCCATAGCTGAAATCGCGCTCACAAAACGGCTCCGCTACTACCATTACGATGCAGGACAGCCTGTCTGGGGCTTTCGCCGACGACCGAGGCAATGACGCTCTGGCATCCATTCCTGGCAGTAGCCTTCTTCACCTCGCTCAACCGGCACCCCCCCCCAAAACCTCTCGCGGCTTCATAGCAGGCCAGCTATCGCTGGAGCGCTGCGGGTCCCTTTATATATGGTTGTGACAGGTTTGACCACAATTAACTGTAATCTGTCAATCAGATCAATAACATCTACGGGACTTCGAGGGCGGTGGCCACCTGCAACACGAGGCTTGACCGCACGAAGAATTCCCGAGGCAATCGATAACGACCCGATAACTTGCCAACTCGAGCAATGGTCCGGCAAGCGACTCAAAGCCTGGATCTATCTAAAGCTCGACTGCCAAGCAGCTGGTATGGCAACCGAGGATGGGATGGGATACCCGGTCCGTTTGGGCTCCCGGCCTGCACTGGCATGGGGTAGTTGGGGTCGGGGGGGAGACAACCCGGCAGTATCCCAAGCTTAATCTTGGGCAAGGCGGTCGGCGGTTCAGTGCAGTTGACTTCACCGGGACCATGTGCTAAGAGACGGCGGAATTTCGTAGCTCTGAGGAGAATATTGGCGTTGGAGGCCATTTTAGACAAGATAGTGGCATTGCAACAGGAATTTATCATTGCCAATAAGTCGGGGATTCACGCCAGAGTTGCAGCACAAATAGTCAAAGTGGCCACCCAATTCGTATCGGACGTCTGGATTGCCAAAGGTGACAACAAGGTGAACGGCAAGAGCATTCTTGACATCATGACCCTGGTGTGCCCCCGCGGAAGCAAGGTCCAAGTCACGGTCCTCGGTCCGGACGCATCCGAAGCGCTGAATGCCTTGGCCATCCTCTTTCAGACGAAATTCGGCGAGCCATAGGTTTTCCAGGCTCACGGTGCGCCAGCGCCTGTTCGTATTCATAACTGTGAAAGGCTGCATTCTCGTTCCCCGCGATGTCAACCTGCTGGAGCAACATGGTTCTCACGCGTTCGCCGTTGTTTGCCAGCCTGCCGACTCACAGCGTCGTCTCCCTTGAAAGCATCATGCGTTCAGATTTGAGGCAAATTGATGGAGCAGCCCGCAAAGGCCATCCAGGGAATTGGCGTTTCGCCGGGAATTGCCATTGGCAAAGCCTATCTTCTCGAACATTGGCGAATCTCCATCCCTCACCATCTTCTCGAAGATGAGGCGGCCGTAGCTGAAGAGGGTTCCCGATTCGAGGTCGCAGTCTCTCTGACAGAAAAGGCCCTCGAAGACATTAAACTCGGGCTTCCCCCGGATTTGGTCGGCCACGCCCAAGTCCTTGAAGTCTACCAGATGATCCTTCGGGACCCGCCAATTCATGACGAGACCGTGCGCCTCATCCGCGAAGAACGTCTGAACGCTCAGTGGGCTTTCGCCTGCTCGATCAAACAGGCGGGCGAGCGGTTCAAGGGTCTTGACGATGAGGTTATCCAGAACCGCATGGCAGATCTGGCAGCCGTCAGAGAGCACGTGCTGCGCAATTTGGCGGGCCAGGAACAGAATTTCCTCGACGACATCAGCGAGCGGGTCATTCTGGTCGCCCATGATCTCTCCCCGGCCGACACCGCGCAGCTGCGCCTCGATCGCATTATGGGCCTGGTCACCGACATGGGCGGGCGCACTTCCCACACCTCTATCATCGCCCGCTCATTGAACATTCCCGCCGTGGTCGGCACCGAGGTGGCCACCAAGACGATCCCCAACGGCAGCATCATCATCGTCGATGGGGCATCGGGCAGGATCATTGTCGACCCGACGGACGAAGATCTGGGCCAGTTTCATGAGCGCCAGACGGAATTCGAGACATACATCCGGGCCATTAGCAGGGTTGCACCTTTTCCCGCCCGCACCCTCGACGGTCGCCTCATCACAATTGAGGCAAACATCGAACTTCTGGAAGAGGTGTTGGCGGCCAAGGATAATGGTGCCGACGGGATTGGACTCTATCGCACCGAGTTCTTTCTTATGAACCGGCTGGATTTCCCCGACGAAGAGGCGCTTTACAACGATTACCGGGAACTCGCCGAACTCATGGCGCCTAAGTGGGTTACCATGCGAACCTTCGACGTCGGGGCCGAAAAGCTGGCCTCCTGGTACCCTAAAATCGAGGAGGCAAACCCTGCCCTGGGTCTGCGTTCCATTCGGCTCTGCCTCCATTATCGCGAGCTTTTCCAGACTCAGCTCCGCGCGATTCTCAGGGCCAGCGCTCATGCCCGCAACATTCGCCTCATGTTCCCCATGGTCTCGGGGGTGAGCGAACTGCTGCGTGCCAAAGAGGTCTTGCGCGACACCCGCGCCGAGCTGACGCGCTATCGCCTTGCCTTCGACGATAACATGCCCGTCGGGGTAATGATTGAAGTGCCTTCAGCAGTGGCCGTGGCCGACATGCTGGCCAGGGAAGTGGATTTCTTCAGCATCGGCACCAACGATTTGATCCAGTACAGCATCGGTATTGACCGGTCCAATGAACATGTGGCGTATCTCTTTGAACCACTCCATCCGGCCGTGCTGCGCTTCATCAGACACATTGTGGCGGTTGGACGCAAGGCCAGGGTCAAGGTGAGTCTCTGTGGGGAAATGGCGGGAGAATCGCTCTACACACCCATCCTGCTGGGCCTGGAACTCGACAACCTCAGCATGAATCCCCAGACTATCCCGCGTCTGAAGAACCTCATCAATCGCTCCCGCCTCGATGATTGCCGCCGGCTTGTCGCTCGCGTGCTGCGCCTGCGCACCTCTGAGGAAATCCACCAACGGCTTTATCGTGAGATGCTTGACAAGTTTCCTGAAGAGCTGCGAATATTCAACTCCGGTGTCCTGCAGTCTGAAGAATTCTCGGAGAAGACCGCAAGCCGACCCAGGAGAAAGCGCTTTTTGTAATGTCGAAAACCAAGACCCCCTCCGACGAAGGGTTCCGGATCGTCTGCCAGAACAAGAAAGCCTACCACGATTACGAGATTCTCGAGAAACTCGAAGCAGGACTGGTCCTCCTGGGGACGGAAGTCAAGTCATTGCGGCAGGGAAAAGCCAACCTCAAGGACAGCTATGCCAGAATCCGGCAGGGAGAGATTTATCTCTACGGCTGTCACATCAGTGCTTACAGCCACGCGTCCTATGACAACCATGAGCCGGAGCGGGTTCGCAAGCTTCTCCTGCACAAGTTTGAACTCAAGCGGCTTTTCGGCAAGACCCAGGAGAAAGGGCTTGCCCTCATTCCCCTTAAAATCTATTTCAGCAAGGGTAAGGCCAAGATTGAACTGGCCCTCGCTCGCGGGAAAAAACACTTCGACAAACGCGAGACGCTGAGGCGCAAAGAGGAAACCCGCGAAATGGAGCGATTGCGCAAGCGTCAAAACACCTCATGACCCCCCGGACGAGCCCACCATGAAAGCATTGCTCCTCGAGGCTGTGGGGCGTTTGGAGATGATAGACCGTCCCTCTCCTCAGTCACTGCCCGGAGAAATCGTCCTTCGCCTCTCCCACTGCGCAGTTTGCCGAACCGATGCCAAGATGTGGCAACAGGGACAGCGGGACTTGGTGCTCCCAAGAATCCCCGGCCACGAGATTTGCGCCTTCGACCCGATGAGCGGTGAGCGCTTCGTGGTCTGGCCGGGAGAGTCCTGTGGCGTATGTGCCGCCTGTCGCGCGGGTATGGAGAACCTCTGCCGGTCCATGAAGATCATAGGGTTTCATCGGGACGGTGGCTTTGCAGAATTTGTGGCGGTGCCGACGGCCAGTCTCATCCCGGTCCCCGCCAACCTGCCCGGACCGCTGTCATGTCTTGCCGAACCGCTCGGGTGCGCATTGAATGCTCTGGATCAACTGCGACTCTACCCGGGCATGTCGCTCCTGATCTACGGCGGTGGAACCCTTGGTCTGCTGTTGGCTATAGCCGGCCGAGCACTGGGGGCGGAAACCTTCCTGGTGGAAACGAACACTCAAAAGCTCGAACGGAGCAACGCTTTGCGCGAGCACTTCGGAATCGGAGGCGGGGTCGAGTGCCCGCAGTCCGGCTTCGACACCGCCGTCAATGCCGCGCCTGCTCTCAACACCTTTTGGGGAGGACTGACCAAACTCAGAGCCGACGGCAGTTACTGCCTTTTCAGTGGATTCCCCGGCAGTGACCAAGTCCCCACTCGTCTCATCAACGAAATCCATTACCGCCAGCTTCATGTCGTCGGCGCTTACGGCTGCACCCGCGCCCAGATGACCAGAGGGTTGGCACTCCTGGACCGATTTGGGAAGGCATTTGAGCCGCTCATCGAAGACCGGATCAGGCTGGACCAGGTTCCCCTGGTCTTGCCCACCATCCTTAGCGGTAATGCTTTCAAGTATGTTGTGGCATTCTGACCCGGAAAAGATACCGCCTGTCGTTGTTCCCACTCAGCAGCTGATTATCGAAAAGGATCAAGCCATGCCATCAGAAACCAAGCTCCGTGACTTCGGCAGACTCATCTGCGCGGTTGCCGCAGGCCAGTTCATGACCCGTGAAAGCTCGGCTGATGCCTATCGCCAGATCATCCTCAACGAACAACCGGAACTGCAGCAGGGCGCGTTCCTCATGGCCCACATTACGCGCGGCCCCTCCACGGAAGAGCTCTCCGGCGCCTGGGATGCTCTCGATCGCTACGATACGGCCAAGATTCGGACCACCCTGAGCGGACCGGTTTGCGACATCGTCGGCACCGGCTCAGATCCCTTGAAGACCATCAACTGTTCGACTCCCGCAGCTCTCATCGCCGCAGGCTGCGGTCTGACCGTCGCCAAGAAGGGCGCCAGGCTGGTTACCGGGGTGTCAGGGGCTTCAGATGTTCTTGAAATCCTTGGCATTGACATCGACGCCCCTCTCAGCAAAGCGGAGGAAAGTCTCGCGCAGAGCGGCCTTTGCTACCTGCCCGGAGAAGCATTTCTCAAGTCGGGCTGGGCACGGCTGATTCAGTCCATGCGGTTCACCTCGGCGTTCAATATCATCGGCCCGCTGACCCGACCCTGTGAACAGACCAACTGTATTGTCATCGGCGCCTACGCCCCGCATGTCTGCGATCAACTGATCGCCGTGCTGAAAGAGATCGCCATGCCCGCAGCCCTTGCCCCATACGGGATGGTGGATGGCATTGAGGCCCGTCAGGGCATGGACGAGTTCTCCCTCGCCGGCCCGACTCGGGTGGTCGAACTGCGCGACACCAGGGTCGAAACCTATGAAGTCACGCCCGACGATTTCGGGCTGAAAACAGTGGCCTTCCAGCGGATTGCCAGTCGTGCCACCGCCCGGGAAAATGCTCAGGTTATCAAGCAGGTCATCGAAGGCCGATACGACACGCCCGAGGCAGATTTTTTCTGCATGAACGCCGCTGCCGCCCTCTACCTGTCCGGTTTGGCAAAAAACTATGCACAGGGTACCGATATGGCCAAGGCGGCGCTGGCTGCCGGGAAAGCCGGTGAGAAGCTCGAACAGCTGCGGGAAATCCAGGGAGCATCGACGCCTGGGTCTCGCCAGGCATAGCCCGTTGAATAGCTGTATGTGTGAGGGGTGCATTGCAGGATTTCCAAAAACCTCCCCGCCTGATGAGAGCATGGCGGGAATGTTGCCGAACCCCATCGGAAGTACTGGATCAAGACGACCAATTGTGGCAGAGTGGAGGCCATTGCCATGTCCTGAGGGAATTAACACAAGTATGGACAGCCAAGAGAGGAGAGTGACAACTTGCGCCCTTTCTTTGATAAATTCAAGGATGTTGGCGAAAAAGAAACCCGCGTGGTCAAGGTATTGAGGAGAGGTGATTTCGGATCGCTTCCACCGGGTGAGTACGCTTTTGTCGAGCTTTATTGCGATGAGAAGAACTGCGATTGCCGTAGGGTAATGATAATTGTGCTCAATAAAGAACAAAACAGGATACTGGCAAGCATCAGTATGGGGTTTGATTCCCGAGAAGATGACGCGGGGCCGTTTCTTGACCCCTTGAACCAGCAGTCAGAACATTCGAAAGACCTGATGGCTCTCTTCCTGGAGGTTATCAACGCGGACCCCGCTTATCTGGCGCGCTTGCAACGCCATTATGTGATGTTCAAGGAGAAGATAGACCGGAAAAGGTACTCGGGTGCGCCTTTCGAAACCCCGGGGGAGGTCGAGCGCGTGGAGAGTTTTCCCACCCCTCCGTCTCTTCCGCGGCTGGGGCTTGCTGATCAAGGTCGCCCCAAGGTCGGACGCAACGATCCCTGCCCATGCGGCTCGGGTAGGAAGTACAAAAAATGCTGCATGCTTGCATCCGAAGGAAGCCAAACAATGGCGGCCAAGCCTGCTGATACCCCGGGGGATCAGGAAACAGGTGATCAGGAGGCCATGGGCACTTCTGGGAATAAGAGCTCGGAGAGACTCATGGAGGATGCCAGGGCGCTCGTGAGGTCCGTTGTCAGGCGTGACAGCATGGAGCGCAAACGAGGCAGGAGAAAGACCGACCTGAGTGCCGAGGGGATAGTCAGGGAGAACCCTCTTATAGCCGATGTCCTGCTCGCCCTTCTGCTCGATGAATACGCTCCGGACGGGATCAAACGCGAGATCAGCGCAAACTACCAGGCGTGCCTTTCGCTGCTCGAGCTCGCGCTGACGGAGATCCGTTACTCCATCGATAGAAACCGGAAGTGGGCCCTCGCCGCCTCCGAGCGCATTCAGCAAGAGATGGCTGCCAGGGCCTTCAAAATCGAGGTGGATGCCCGCGTGCAGGCGGACCTGATTCGAGCGTTGTACGAAGCCGGGCTGAAGATACATCCCGAGATCACCTCCAAGAGCGAGGAGCTTGCCGAATACTACGGTCGTTTCATGGCATCCGAGGGCAAGCCTGATTTTGATCGTATGTTTGAAGACCTGGCGTCCCAGGGTCAGAATGATCCCTTCCAATTAATGGACCATATCATGGCAGAGCTCGACCTTCTGCCCGCGGAAGTACAAATGGGAGCCGTGGTCGAGATGGCAAGAGCCCGCAACCCAATCATTCGCGACCTTGCGGGTCTCTTGCTGCTCCATCCGCTCTATGAAGTGCGCGTTCAATTGCCGTCCCTGTTTCTCGAGCTGGTCAGTCCCGAAACCGTTAGTCCCGCGGCACTGCGCCGCATGATCGGCATTCGCAACTGGCTCCCCGAAGCGGAGCGGCCCGCCTTGGACGAGCTCATCCGGAAGGTGCGTGCGGCGCATGTGCAGTGCGCACCCATGCCTCCGCCTCAGCGCGCCGCAACCTATGCCTCCCCGTTCGACGGTTCCGGTGCCCAGGCCGTATGGTGCATCGTGGGCAGGAAGCGAGACCACCGGATTCTTTCCATCCTGCTGAAGCAGGGCATCGGAATCCGTGAAGTGATAAGACTGGACGGCCTGAACAAGAGGGACGTGGATGACGTCATCAACCACACAGCCCACGATGTAATGTCCGAGAAGATCGACTTCTCCTACACGGATCGCGTAGTCTCGCATTTCATTTGGGTCAGCCAGCAGCTGGGGAATGTGCCACCAGCCGGACTATTGCGCGTGGCCGAAGAATTGGGCTGCCCATACTGGGTTCCTCAAGGCGTGGTTATGGAAGACGAGATAGCATCGCTAGAGGAGGAGTTGGACCCTCG